>JBGSTP010000213.1:0-91079 GCA_041736515.1 Pirellulaceae bacterium | reverse complement strand
ATGTATCACAAGAACCCTTGATCCAGGAATTAAGAGCTAATCTTCGCGAGCTGGAGCTGAAGATCGATGACGGCATTCTCGCTGGACTGGCTATCGAAGAGATTCAAGAACTGGTGACACAATATGAACGAAACGTAGACGAGCTACTGGCTTTGGGTGCTATGTTTTCGGGCCGTCATGCAGATCTGTTCGAGGTTCTGTCTGAATCTTCAGACATCGGTACTCATCTATTGATGGCCCATGTTTCGTCCAAGGATGATTTTTTTACGATTGAAAATCAATTGATGCGCATCGCAATGATGTCGCAGAAGAACATCGAGGTTCTTTCAAAGGTTAGCACCAAAGCTCAGTTGCTGAGCGCGCAATCTTCCCTTCCCATCCTAAACGAGATCCGGCGTCTGCACTCCGAAACTTGGACCAATCTACTTCGCGATCGTACTGTACCTACGAGCGCCAACCAATTGCAATTAGAATCCTTGGCCGCTGGGCTATGGTTTCCTGTGGCTGGAAGTCAGCCCGGACAGATTGGCAAGTTGCGGCAGAAGGCACGCGAGAGGTTGTCGGTCTGGGAGACGCAACTCGATGCCGCGCCGACTACAGAAACGCTGGAGCAACGCGACACATTTGCGGAGGACAATGCCATCGAATACTCGCGACTCTTTGCGTCCCACATACTGGGGAAATTGAGTTCCAAGAGCATGAGTGCGGGCGAGTATCGAAGTTGGATCCAACAAGTGCGAACTCGCGATCCGGTTGATTTTGCAGGCGAGCCAGGGACATGGCAGAGCAGCTCAGTAGTTCTTCCAGCAATCGAGGCTCGACTTGCCGCCGGTCTGGCAGGCACGCGAGAATCAGCCAACACAATTCTGCGTCTTCGAAACCGCGCGCAGGAGCGAGATTTGCTCGATTTTGCTGAAGCGACTCTAGATAGTTTCTGGGCAGTCCCCAAGCTCGCAGATGAGCCCTATTTCCAATGGATTGGCAGAGCAGCGATCTCGCAAGCAAAACTGTTGCAGGAAGAGAAACCATTTGAAGAAACATTCCAACCGTTGGGGCAGAATTCAGCTGTGAAACTCGTAAGTCATCCGGCTACCGCCAAAGAACTACCGGCTAGCAAGCTTGCGCGTTACGCGCTGTTGGAGCGAAAGCTGCAAGCACGTACATCGGCTGCGCGCGACGCGCTCTCGGCCTCATCGAAATGGCTTCCAAATTTGGCAACGGTTTTGGCGACGTCGGATGCATCCATCGACTGGGTAGCACAGGTTACGCTTTCCCCAAACCCATCTGCCAACGGATTGCCAGCGGGGCTGGGTAGAGTGACATTCGAGGATGGAAATCAACTGACAGGTCAGCCGATTTTCCTTCAACGTACGATGAACAAGCAAGTCGTGTCCTTACCTGTCGATTGGGTAGGGTTGAAGTCCAATGGAAGTTTTTCTGCAGATGCCTTCGTGAAATTTCGTGGGCACGCATACAGCTTCTCAATCGATCAGGCTCCATCCTTGGGGCGTCGTACTAGTATTCGTGTTCCGGCAACATCCAATTCGGCCCTGACCATTGTAGATGATCATCCCGTTGCTCGTAGGCGGACCCTAATTCTGGACTGTTCAGCGTCCATGTTTGCTCCAGCTGATCCTGAGCTGGGTGACGCGGCAGAGAAACGCAACACGCCGAGCCTCACCAAGCTAGACGCGGCCAAGCTGGCGTTACTGACTCTGCTGAGAGACTTAAGGTCTCGCGAGGATCAAGTCAGCATCCTGCTCTACGGGCATCGCGTTTCTCAGGGATCGGCGGAACAGGGGCAATTGCTACAGACAAAATACATGGCCAGCTATCCTTTTCCAAGCGATTTAAATGCCTTCGAAGATGTAGAAATTGTGTTGCCGATGGGGCGCTTCGGATCAGCGGAGTACGCGGCAGTCGCCAAACGGTTGGAAGCGGTACTCCCGTGGGGACAAACTCCACTCTATCTTGCAATCAACGAAGCGATTTCGGCGGCTGTTCCACTGGATGAACTGAGTCCGCATGATATCGTGGTTATCTCTGATGGCAAAAATTATCAGTTCAATCCCGCTGCGGAAAAGCGTCCAACCTCTGACGAAGTTATCCGTAATGCCATTGAACAAAAAGCGAAGATTCACGTCATTGGATTTGGCGTGCCGCAAGAAGAAGCCGAGGAGACCGCCAAAACATTTGAGGCTATTGCACTGGCCACGGGCGGGACGGCAACCATGCAATTGGCAAACGCTTCTGTTTTGTCGACTCAATTGCAGAAGCTAAGTTCGCCGAGTGAGTATCAGGTTCGATTTGCGAATGCGCCGACTTTGGCCGGAGCTACCAATGAACCATTGTCGCTGAACGGGCCAACGCAAGATGGTGAAACGATCGGAATCGCATACAAAGGCAACACGTACTTCGTTCCGCTAGACTCGGGAGTCGACTTGCAGCTCCAAGCGAATTCAAATTCGAATTTAGTTTGCTCGCGTTTTACGTCAGACAGTCCCGTATTTGGCCGCTTCATTGATGCACACGATCGACTCGCACCGATCGAGGTCGGCGTTCATTTGCCACTTCAGATGAATGAGAAAATTGAATGGAAAATTTCGGTGCAATCCACTGAGGGAGTCGTACTGCGTCGGCCAAAGGAGATTTTAGTCGAGATACAACCCGTTTCGTCTGACAGACTTGCGAATCCCTATCGCCCCTACCTGATCGCCGATCCTGTGTGGGCGAACGATTATAGTGTCCCAGTAATCGTGTTTGAGACCCTGGATTGGCCTAAAGAAGCAGATCGCGCGAAACTTACCGTGTGGATAAGCGACACGTCCAGCACCGCCTTGAGTTCGATACCCATCGGAACGGATACAGTCTCTGCAGCATTACCTGGCGGCAATTCGCTGCAGTTGCATAAGTCATCGGATCGATTGACGGTGACGATTGTCGGTGAGGGAAGCGACGCGGCCGGCGATTGGATTCCTCGCGTGCTTGGGGAAAGACCCCAGGCGGTAATTCGTGGCTTGGGAGATAGCCAAGACCTCAGCTTCCACGAATTCACTTTTCTGCAAGATCAGCTCGCCCATCGCAACTCGGTTGCTGCAATCGAACTGCATTCCGTAGCGGCTTTGAAGGCTCGCGCGCTTAGATTGCCAATCCCTATTGAACTAGCAATCGCACCAAGCAGATTGACCCTTGAACCCTCGCGTGTCGATCGCAGTATTCGCTAGACCTTGTGAAGGCCCAAGCCTATTTTGCACTCAACCCTGTGGAGTCGCCTGGATCAGTTCAATAATCTCTGGTGGCGTCACTTCGACAGGCGCATCGACTTCTGCTGGACTATAGCACCCGCCACAGGCATCCAAAGCAATTCGGCTGAGCCGTCTCACGCTCGGTTCGGGTTCGCAGTAACAACCAGTGTCTGTTTTATTGTAGGCCATGCAAGACAACTTACTGCGGATGGCCGGGGAACAGCAGCCATTGCACCCACAACCGCTCGATGTACAGCTTGACTGGGAGTCGATGATTGCTTGCACAGCCGCCGCGCGCACCGTGTGCGAACAATCGTCGAGTCCCGCCAGGAGAGCTTCTTCGACTTGAGGATACTGGCTGCAGTCAACAGTACCCAGATAAGCGAGCGCCTGCACCTTGGCAGGTGCGTCTGCAGCAGCTTGTTGTACCGCAGCCGCCGATGCTACGGCTGGAGAGGGAGACGCTAGGTTCGCGGGATCACCTACGGGCAGCGGAGCATTGCGCGCCGTGGGCTGTAAAACAGGCCAGCGGCTAGCCAACCGAATGCGTACGCGACGCGCGCCCGAGACAGTGGCGCGTCCCAGCACATCTAGTCCCAAGAACCGAGGTAGTGTCATGGGAGCCGGTGGAGGTGCTGGAACTACTGCCGTGGGTATCGCTGGCAACGCTACGGCGGGTGCTGCGGGTGTCATCGCACAGCCCGTCACTGCCAACACCATGTAGAGCCCGAACAGAACTACCAAGTAGTAGCTGTCGGGATAACATCTGTGTGCGGTTGGTTTTAGAAATTGCATGTTATTTCGCGAATCATTTGGATGGAGGTGGAGCCGGTTGATCCAGTCGGAAATGAAGTGACTTGGGTGGCGTTGGTGCCATGACGTCGATCATTGTCTGTCGCTGGATTTTTGTCCCGCGATGTAGCCCAGAGACGCGGACGATGTATTTTCCAGATGGAACTCTTGGGAACATAAAATCTCCACCGGCGTTGGTCTGGACCGAATCCAGTGGCTGCGGCGGTGGCTCGTCTCCAATTGATTCGATCGCAACGTCCATGCTGGACAGGCCTTGGACGCCATACAAAACTCGCCCTTGAACAATTGAAGTGATGTTCTTCTTTTGGACGGCAATTTCTTCAGGCGTGTAGCATTCGACCAAGCCACTAAACGTTTCGCTCACGTTGTTCGAGCGATCGCGTGCACGTACCAGCAGCAGAGTTGCACCTGATCTGAGTTCCTCGCTGGGCAGCTTAAGCGACCAGGTGTGATCAGTTCGACGAACGGCAGCTATTGGCTTGGCGTCAACGGAAAACTGGCTGTCGCCGCTCAGCGACCAACATCCTTCGACGCTCGCAATGCCAGAAAGCCCGCGATCATCAACTTCAATCGTTATTTCAATCGGTTTGCCAATGACTCCGTGCTCTTCAGCTAGGCCCACCCGAACTACACTAGGCGGATCGTGATCGACGATCACGCTTCGCGCCGGGCTCCATGATCTCTGCTCTTCTGGGCCAAAGTGAGCGGTTAACTCGATGTGGTTGCTCAGTTTTTTTTCTAGAGGCAAACGGACAGTTGGATACTCGGTTATGCAATCGATCGACCAGCGACCGTCCGGACCAATTCCACCCCACATCGATTTCTGAAGGGTCGCAGCACGCAGGGTGTGGCTGGGCTCTGACGCAAGAAAACGATCGCGGTTGAGATCCAAGCCTACGACGACCAGTCCCTCGCCGGGATTGTTTCGAGCTTCGCTGACTATTGTATGAACTTCAGCAGAGAGAGTGGTGTCTGCATGGTCGAGGATGGTCACTCCACGTTCGTCTTGAGAACCAGTGGGAACGAGGGCAACGCCCAAGATGTCTTGCGTGAATGCTAAGCTGCGTTGTGTGACCAAGGGATCAAACTGGCAGGTGAAAACGTTTGGCCAATCGTCGACATCGACTGTCAAAATGCGACGGTCTAGGCCATCGCGTGGCAGCACGGGAATTTTAAGTTCGCGAGTACCGCTCTGTGAAGCGAGCGATAATCTTCCACGCCCAAGTTCGCGTAGGCTCACGGGCTCCAAAAGGCGGGCGACAATGTTGACGGGCGAATTCGGAATTGGGGCATGCGAGTGGAACTGCAATGCAGCTCGGAGCTCGCCTCGATTGGCATCGTAGGCGGCCGAGACAGATACCATGGAAGATGGACGTACAATCGATGGTATCCAGCGGATGAACTGAGTGTGTTTTGAGTTTTGGTCGACGAGCTGTATGACCAGGCTGTGGAAGCTCACGGCCGGTTCGGCAGGGTTGAACGCCACTGGAGGTAAAACAATCCGCCGACTCTCGTTGACATCGACGTTGGTTGTCGCGATTGATTCAGCGAGTAATTTGACAGAGTGCTCGGCGAGGTAACTGTTGCTGTCGCCTTCATTGAGAGCTCCCTCTGGCAGGTAGACGTCACCCTGTGTCAATGCGAGAACACGCAATTGCAGCTTGAGCGGTGCTTGGCTGACGTTCGTTACGCTTACGTCGATCGCGTTCTCCCGATTGGCGAATAGCACGCACTCCTGGCCTTGGGCAACAATTTGTCCAGCGCCATTCGTTGTGGAACAGTTTGTATTGCTAAGGTGTATTCTAGCAAACGCAGGTATGCCACCATCCAGTTCGAGTACTTGAACTTCTTCATAATCCGCACCACGCAGTGTGATCACTATGGGACTCAAGATTGGTTCGTTCAAGAGTCGGTTAAGAGTCAGACTTAACATTTGACTTTGCCTGGCGCCCAGTGAGGCTTGAATTTCTTGGACAGTTGTCATATCGGACGTCTGCGCCAAACGAACCTGGTTGCGGGAGTAATCAAACGTTACGGTCAGATCTTGCACTACCTGCGTTGCATTGGAAAGCTGTAGAGTGAAAGTTCTTTGTGTTTCGTCCAGCAGCTCGAGCGATTGCGGAAAAGCTACGTTGATGTTGGCCGGCTTTAATTCGATCGGTGCTTCTCCAAATTGAACTAAGCCTTGATTCCAGGCTTTCAGATCGTGTGCCGCGATCGAGTCGATTAGCGACGGTGCGTGTTCAATCCATTTTGCTGTGGCTGTGGCCTGTTGATGAATCGCTGTGCGCATTGAGTGGCATGCGATGGCCGCTTTTCTGGAATCCAAATCCAATTCTTCATAACCGAGTGCTCCGAGCAAACTAAGGTTCATTGCGGTCGCAAAATAAGTGCTGTTACTCCCACAGGCCTGCTGAGCCAATTGGGGTAGCTGACTTCGAATTGCCAACTGTAACTCTGTTTGAAAATGATTTAATTCGCTGACCGTGGGCACCGACTCGATGCAACGCGCCAATTCATCCATAGCGTGCTCGATAGTATGGGGCAGGTCCGATTCCGAAAACTGCTCGAAAAGCGCAAATGCTGTGCGCAATCGCGACAGCTTTGTTCGTATCGGAGTCAAGTTGGTCCAATTCGGAGGGCCAGTGGATGCAGCCTGTTTTAGGTTCATCAAAAATTTGTTGGATACCAAGGTGGATGCGACGAACGCATTCACATCGACCTTGTCCTCTGCGGGCCGTTTAAATTCCAATTCGTTGTTAATATCTGCCAGCCACTTTTCGATGCGGGCGTCGATATTCCGCGTATGCACATGGATCGACTCGGATGTTTCGACCTGTCCTGCCTGAATTAGTCTGCCAAGATGGGAAATATCGGTCATTACGACAACCAGGTTGTCGTGGTGGTCGGGACTGTCTTCTGTCGCGGCAATTGTGTTGTTCCAGTGCTCAAAGTGCCGCATAAACTCATTGGCGGTAATAGTGGCACGATGAACCGCTTGCAGAAAGATCTGAGCTGCGACAAAGTCCCGCCGGGCTCGCGCACAATTGCCGCGCACCTTATCCTGCCACTGTGGTTGCAGCCGCGTTGCGGACAACCAGAAACTCCCATTCAACGATTCTTGAGCGCGACGGACCGCTGGCAAATCCAGGCACAGCCTCGCATTCAGGGAACGACAACGCAATTCTTCTAGTTTCGCGTAGATCAACTCTCGTCGAAGAGACCATTCAACCGGCTTGAGCGTGGCTACCTCCAAAAGCGTTGCTAGGTCGGTAGAAGGGTCGGGTGCCTCCATCCAGGAGCGGAGGAGCTCGGTCGTCCCACGCTCTTCTGCTCCGACGGCGAGCTGCTGCTCCAACAGATTTAACCGCTCAAGGTCTTGGGACGTCAGCTTGATTGAATCTCCTGGCGAGAGCTGTTTGGCAACGCTTGCGAACCGGTTGGCCCACGCAGGAGTTCGACTGGTTATGGACTGCGCGCTATCTCCTCGCTCCGCAATTACCATCCCCAGTGCGGTGGTACTGAGCTCTGACCGTATAGGCTCGTCTGCACCATAGCTTAGTAATAGTCGGCAGTTAAGTAAGTGTTTGTCCAGTTGCCGCCATGCCTGGGGATGTTCGACTGGGTTCGGTACTTGTTTCCCAGCACGCGATTGCTCGAGCCACAGGTCGCGTTTTTCCAGGCAGTACTCCAGCAATTGTTGGGCAGAAGCTTCGTCGATTCTCGCCTGCAGCTCAGCGCCAGCAAGACTGCCATCAGCCATCGATAGTTTGCCAGTCGAGTTGAAGGAAACAAGCTTCGGTGTCTTTTCGCTGGACGATCCTTCGCTGGCATGCTGGAGCTCTGGTGCGTTATCACGGACAATGGTTTTGGGAACTGCCACACATATCTTCGACTTGTTCTGCCAGCTGGGAGTGACGATCCAGTCGCTGGAGTCAGCGGAGCGAACTAGAGCTTTTTGTAAACTCTCAATCGATACCAATTGGCCCGCAGACTCGGCAAGCGCATCGACAACTTCCACCGCGAGCAGCGGAGTTGTCGGTGCAGCGTTCGCGGGACGCAAGCGAACAAACACAGCCAATGGCGAACGTGGAAGCGAACGAAGTTGGCTGGCTATTTCCTGTTTGCACTGTTCCAAAATACTGGACGCGTTGATTGCTGGCACACTTTCGTATGCATCATGGTAAACTTCCAGTAACAGCAGAGTCGGCTTTTCACGCATGTCGGCCACCTGCGTGATCAGATGCGCTAGATTGACTCCCTTTGCCTGTTCTGCCTGCCGCAACGATTCGCAAAAGATGCAGCCTTCATTAGTGGGCTTCAGGATGCCGCTTCCGCAAACGATTAGCGGCGAGCCACCGCGCGCTGAGTTCAATGGGTTCTGTTGCGCGCGGAGTGAGCTAAGCAGATCCATGCCCTGGGAGGGACATACAAAATTTGCGTTCGCTTCAAACCGCTCGAACACTTTGCGCGCGGCTAAAGACGTGCGGCGAACGAGCAAACCTGTGACATCATCGAAATTGACAATTTCTGGTTTGGCAACCGAACTCGGCTCGAGCAAGACCACTTGTAGCCGCAGCGAACGAAACGGTTGCCAGGCAACATAAACGAACATCGCCAGTAAAGTCGCGACCAATGCCAAAAGTGGCCAGCGCAATCGCATTGGAAGCGAGGGCCGCACCGTAGCCTTCCACGACTTCAACAGTTCGGGTGATTGAGGTTTTAAATTACTGAATACTTCGAGCATCGATGCTCATGCCTTCCCTGTTTGAACTACTCAGCCGCCAATTTGAACGGTAGGGCAACCAAGTACAATAGACCCACCATGAGCCAGACTATCTCCCATTCGTGCTGCAGGTTTGCCACCGATCATGACGGTTGCCGATCCTTTGACGATGGAATCCGGGGGGCCAACGCATACGGCCATGTCCCCAACCACTGCCGACGGTACCCCGCCAATGAGCACCGTAGGAATGCCCGGTCCCGAAATCGGACCACCTACGTGAGGAATCGGTGGAACGCCGGGAGTGACCATCGGACAAACATGCATATCGCCAAGTCTTGCAGCGGGTGGCATGATTTCAATCCTCCAACATTGGACTCATGGGATAGATGCGATCGAGCACCGGCAGAGCAGCATTGATGAAGACGGGAAAAGGTTTATCTGGCATCTGCGCCACGCTCAGTTGTACGGACACGCTGCAGGCCAAGGCGCACAGGTAATTGGGGGGAATGACCGGTGCAACTTGATGTTCATTTCCGGGAGCGACTTCGACCAATGTTCCACCCGTCCACACGATGGCTTGTAAGAGCCATTCTGGGCCACTCTGGGGATCACCATGCATTTGCTGCGCTACTCCGCGCCGCGATATTTCGTTCGGATTCGCCAACCATCGATCCAAAGCAACAGTGCGTTCGTGGGAGTATGCAGTTACTCCTAAAAGGTTGCGCACCCAAGCAACGCAATCAATCTTTGGCAGGACTGCGGCTATCAAACGAACACTCGACAAATAATCAGTGCTATCGCTCAGCATTGCGACGGCGGATTGAACAGATTGACACGCGACAATGCTGGCAATGGTTGAGGCCTCGATACCGAGGGAGGCCAAGTCGGAAGTTTTCCAGTCAGAACCAGTCACACCTTGATGAGCGCGCTTCTGATTCAGTTCAACCAACGGTTCAGTCCTACCAGCTTGGGGTAGCGCAAAAGAAAACCGCGTCCCGCCAGCCATGAATTGCTCGCCATCGGACAGGTATGCTTCATAGACAGGCTGGCCATCACGGAAGACAGTTGCTCCTTCTACTGGTTTGAGTTTGGGGCGGCCACGGTAGTCAACAACGAAATGATGTTCGCACAAAGTGCTATCTTGTTGAACACTTAGCTCCACCCAGTCCGAACTGCCGACGCGCGCGAGTTGCCCTGGCCGCAGCACTAGCTGCTTCGTGTCGCCGAGAAAATCGCTTGTTACCAGTACCGTCACGATGGAATTGACCTGACTTGGAAAGAGCATCTACTTAGTTAATTTTGACTATGGCGCCCTGCACTGTGAGGGGCCCGCTGGACATTAGTTTGCCAATTCCTCCCTTGAGCTGGAGATTGCCGGAGCCTTCCAACGTGGAGTCGCCTCCCTGCATTTTTAGATTGCCTGTTGCCTTAATGTCGATCGCTGGCGAGACAATCTCTATCTTGCTGGGTGTTAGTTTGATCGAGGACTCTCCACAGGACAGCGTGATCGATTTGGCGGACTTGATCAGTGTTGCGCCAGCGTCGACTTGAATTGTTAAGTCACCGTTCTTTACCTTCAGCAGATCGTTGCCTTTGGCCACCGATACGCTACGGTCTTTCTCGATTTCTATCTGCAGTGATCCTTCGCCACTGCCCTGCCCTATTGCAATGGTTGAGTCGTTGTAAACGCTGAGAGCCTGGTTTCCAGGTGACTTTTTTTCGAATCCGACGAGCGTTTCATCATTGTTTTCTACGACGCGTTTGAAGTCTCGCTCGCTATGCAAATAGATCGTTTCACTGTCTTTGGTGTCATCGAAGCTGAGCTCATGGAAAGAGTTTTTATCTCCACCCTTGGTGCTGTGGGTTCGAAATATCGTTTTGGCTTGTGCAGCAGCCAGACCTTCGGGAGGCATCATGTCCGCATTGAAGACGCGTCCGACTACGATAGGTTGATCTGGATCACCATTGAGGAATTCAACGATTACTTCCTCACCAATGCGGGGAATCGACATGGCGCCCCAACTCTTGCCCGTCCAGGCTTGAGCTACTCGGATCCAGCATGAGCTGTTCTCATCCGATTTGCCGGTAAGATCCCACGGGAACTGCACTTTAATTCGGCCATAATTATCCGTCCAAATCTCTTCGCCACTCTTGCCTGATACTGTTGCAATGTGTGGACCGGATATCACAGCGGGAGCAGCGGTCAAGGCGGGACGAAATGGCAATTTGGAAGGCTGGACTTCGAGCGACATGTGGTATGAAAATGGGCGATCATCTCCCGGCTCCAAGCCGCCGAGCTCTGCTTGAATCGTTGCTCCCGTAATCAAGTATTCGATATTCCTGTCCGCCGAGCTATGGCTCTTCAGGATAAAGATGTTACCGCAACGCACGCCACGCGCTGTACCTTCCATCGTAATCCAGGCTCCGGACGCGTCGTTGCTCTGCTGCCGAATCTTGGCAATCGCTTGCCCGCGCGCGGACTCAGTAAATCTCCCTGGATAGTGAAATACTGACCATTTGGCGTCGCTCCCCGCGCTCATCTGCTTCACATTTAGTTTGGCCCGGGGCTTCTGGAAATCATAATCGCTGAGCTCCACTGCTCCGGTTACGAACTCGCGAGCTGCATTCAAATGGGTTAGGTACTCGTCTAGTTTGGTGTCATGGCTTGGTCGATACTCGATGGACTGGCTTCCCGCTGCGCTGCGGTGTGCCTGAACATCGTCTGCTAGTACCATGCAATGCTTTTGTTTGGTGTACTCGAAAAAATAGTAGATGCCTTCTTCCTGCATGATGCGGCTGAGGAAGTTAAAGTCTGACTCGCAGTACTGCACGCAGTACTCGCGTTTGGCATAGGTGCCCGACAGCCTGGATTCAATTTGTCCGCTAAAGCCAAAGTTGGAGAAGATCTTTTTGATAATGTCTAACGTGGTGAAATCTTGGAAAATCCGGCATCCTCCGGATTGTTTCAACAGGGAGATGCTCGGCACGATCGTCGCACGGTAGCGGGTTAGCCGTAATTCCGGTCCTAAGTTTTCAATGCGGCTGATGTGTCCGTGCAAATAACTTGGCTCGCCGTCCTTACCATCGATTCGTATGAGCACGGTGGTCATCAGCAGCTTAGCAAGATCGATGTTATCGCGATCGCTGGCCAATTCCAAATTTCCTTCGAACGGTGCGCCCAGCGATTCACGCCACGAAAGCTCTAGCAATTGAAATGCATCCTGGCCTGCAGATGTCTCAATGCACAGTGGTGCGTTCTTTTGCGTTGCAGTCATTAAGTGTTAGTCTCCCTCCGTGGCTACCAACAGGAATCTTTTTAGAGTCGCACTACTCAGGCGCGGATTCGACGACATAGTCGATCTGATCATTGCACACTGACAGATGAATCGTTGTTGGTACTCGTCCGGCCCAAATCGTTTGTAGAATTCTCTGGCTGATTTCAGGCAAAATGGTATTCGTCAGAATTGCATCGATCATGCGGCCTCCACTTTCAATTTCGGTACAACGGCGAGAAATCAGAGCGCGGACGTCCTCAGCTAGTGTCAAACGGGCATCGTATTTTTCTCGCACTCGAGCGACGATCTTATTGAGTTTCAGATCGATGATTCGCGTCATGTTGGTATCATCGAGTGGATAATAGGGCACTACGACCATCCGGCCGAGCAACGCCGGCGGAAACACTTGTAACAGAGCTGGTCGCACCGCCGAGGTTAAGCTATCGAGGTCTGGGCGGTTGCGGCCTTGGTCGCAGGCCCGCATGATGACATCGCTGCCCACATTGCTCGTCAGCAGGATGAGCGTATTCTTAAAATCGATAGCGCGTCCTTCTCCGTCCTCCATCATGCCCTTGTCAAACACTTGGAAGAACAATTCATGAGTATCCGGGTGCGCTTTCTCGACCTCGTCGAGTAAGACAACACAGTAGGGCTTGCGTCTCACTGCCTCCGTCAGAACGCCACCCTCTCCGTAGCCCACGTAACCTGGAGGAGCACCCTTCAACGTGCTCACTGTATGCGACTCTTGAAACTCGCTCATATTGATGGTGATAAGATTCTGAGTGCCGCCGTAGAGCGTTTCGGCCAAAGCTATCGCTGTTTCTGTTTTGCCCACACCGCTGGGACCCGCTAGGAGGAACACGCCCACCGGCTTGCTTGGATCATCCAAGCCTGCCCGCGAGGTTTGAACGCGTTTCGCAATGGCACGCATGGCATGATCCTGCCCAACTACGCGACTGGAAAGCGTTTTGTCCAGGTTCAGTACCGATTCTACTTGGCCGCTGACCATGCGGCCTACCGGAACTCCGGTCCAGTCAGCTACCACCGATGCAACGGCTTGCTCACCCACCGTTGCCAGTACCAATGGCTCATCGCCCTGA
Organism: Pirellulaceae bacterium; assembly: GCA_041736515.1. Classification (GTDB taxonomy): domain Bacteria; phylum Planctomycetota; class Planctomycetia; order Pirellulales; family Pirellulaceae; genus Aureliella. Next base: position 77,920 of record JBGSTP010000213.1, on the reverse strand, counting down.
AGTTCGCGTAACTGGAACTGCAATTGCAACAGTTGATCCGCCAGGGACTCGGGCGATTGGATTCTCGATTCTGGCGGCTGGTTTATAGACAGTGGGTTTACGGATGGTGGCTCTACAGTTGGGGCTGGGATCATCTCCCCCAGGCAGCTAGTGGAGGTAACTTCGACACCAGGTTCGAAGGTGTCCAGTTGGGTCGTCCATTGACTACTGAGCTGGGTTTCAGCGGTGCGGTGTCCGCTGCCAACACTGGCGCTCTGGGAATAGGGCGCTGCCACACCGCCGGTCTCCGACTGCTGATTGTTGTGAAGTTGAGCCGCAGTGGAATCGGAGACGTAAGCGGCCCAACTGGCTTGCGCGTTTGAGGCGACAAAGGTGCCCTGCCAGTGAGCTGGCGAATCTTGATGGCATTGGTTACGTACGGCCTGCAATTCGTCGTGCATATTCAGAATGGTTTGAACCAGTTTACTTTCAGTTTCCCAACGGGATTCCAGCGAAGATAGTTCGCCTTGGATGCTTGCCATCGTCTGTTCGAGATTTACAAGATCTTTAGCGCGCGTGTGGTCGGCGGAAAGTTCGCGTTGGATTATGGCCGCTTCAACCTGAAGGGACTCGATTTGTTTCCTGCAGTCGTCCACTTTGGCGGGAACGGCATGTTGGCTGATCGCTACCCGTGCAGCCGCAGTGTCCAGCAGACTGATGGCTTTATCTGGCAATTGTCGGTCCGGTACATATCGACTCGACAATTCGACTGCGGCTCGCACCGCTTCGTCTAAGATTCTGACGCGGTGATGGGATTCGAGGATGTCCGTTAAATGTCGTAGCATGCGAATAGCAGCTTCCGTGTCCGGTTGCTCGACCTTCACGACTTGGAATCGTCGCGTCAATGCGGGATCTTTCTCAATGTGTCGTTTGTATTCGCTCCAGGTTGTAGCAGCAATCGTTCGCAAGGTACCTCGAGCCAGAGCGGGCTTGAGAAGGTTGGCCGCGTCTCCCGCAGAGCCAGATTGCGTTCCGCTACCTAAGAGAGTATGAGCTTCATCGATAAATAGGATGGTGGGTTGAGTGGATGCTTGGACCTCGTCGATGACCTGCCTTAATCGCTGTTCAAATTCCCCCTTCATCGATGCGCCGGCCTGCAACAAACCGACATCCAGGCTTAGGAGCCTGGTGTTCTGCATGCTCGGCGGCACGTCACCGGCGGCTACGCGGAGGGCCAGTCCTTCCACCACTGCCGTTTTACCTACACCCGCCTCGCCGGTTAGGATGGGATTGTTTTGCCGGCGCCGCATTAGAATGTCGATCACTTGACGAACTTCAGCATCTCTCCCCACGACCGGATCAATCGATCCCGTTCTGGCAGCAGCTGTTAAGTCGATTGAGAATCGGGATAGCGCGGCGCTTCCACCCATCACTGCGGGAGCATCTTTACGCGCGTCGCTCCTGGACTGGCTCGTGTCGGCTGCCATTGCTTCTTCGGGAGAGCCAGCAAGGTGAGTGTCGAATTGATCGGTTAGTCTCTCAATTTTGAGTTTGGCAAACTCCTGCGAGACAGCCAACAGCTGATTTCGCAAGGTGGGGGTTTTTAGAATCGCCACGATCAAGTGCGCGGTACGAACTTTGCTGCAATGAAAGAGTAGGCTTGCATACAACCATCCACGTTCGACGGCTTCCTCGAGATGCGGAGACAAATCCGTAATTCCGCTGGCACCGCGCGGCAATCCGTCTAACGCTTGAGTCAAGTCCCGAGCGAGTCGCGAGCTGTCGATTTCAAAGGCTCTGACCAATCGATGGATATCCGAATCCTGGCACTGCAGGATCTGGAAAATCCAATGCGTCAACTCCACATAACCATGTTCGCGCAGCTTGCAGAACATCGTGGCACTCTCTAACGACTTGAATGCCAATGGAGTCAGTTTTGCAAACAGATCGCTACGGCTTATTTCTGCCATCGCATTTCCCTTTTATGTTGAGCGAATACGGCTTGCGTATCGTAAAAATGTGATTTAGCCAGCGGCAACGGTGTGGCAGCAACCATCGGGATCGATTTCAATTGGTTGGGAATGCAGCCACGCATTGCGTCCAAGCTGAAATTGATTTCCTAAGCTCAGTTTTGGCACTTCGCTGCGCTGAAGCACCAATCTCAATTTAACCGTCGTGCCGAGTCGAACGTAATTTTGGACGATGGCTTCCAGCGACCGCCGTCGTGGTTGGCTGGGCATTAGCTGTGCAAACTTTGAGTATTGGAGGGGACCGACACGCAATTCCACACAGCTTTGACGATCCGGCACACTGCGCCCCAACACAAGCGACCTGCCAAGAATGGAGGATCTGCGTCCCAGTGTGGAGCGGTCGCCAGGTTCAATGGGCAAACGCGTAAGTTGAAACTGCATTAACTTCACAGGCGCTTGCAGGCAGAAGCTGCTGATGGCTTCCAAGCCTTCGGGGTTGCGACGCAGTGAAGCGAACCGCCCGGTGAAATACCACTTCGTTTCATCCGCCATTCGATCGCGATTTCTAGCAGATCTCATTGCATATCCGGCTAGTGCGCTGGCATAGGTCGCGTATCGGTCTTGCCACGGACGATCTCGTTGAATGGCAGGTCGAGAACTGCTCCATGCACGATAAAACAGGACTGCCATGCGATGATGGAAGATATCCACAAACGCTTGAATCGTGGGATCATGCGCATGTCGCGTGCGATTGCGAATCAGTTCTGTCAAGTGCAGCGGCAATGCTCCCGCTGGCCCTAACATGCCAAAAAACCGTTGGTTTAAATGCATGCGGCCATTGGGTGCTCGATAGGCATCGTCGATCGTGTTGGCCGCGAATCCCAGGTTGGGCACCTGCATGATGCGTACGGCTTCTTGGCTGGGACTCGTGGCATGTCCCAAGCGTGGAAGGCCATCGGCCACCGATTCAATGTCCCTCAGCGCCTGAAAGAATGAAAACTCCTGCGCCTGACGTCGTAGGCGAATCATGCGTGGGTGGGATTGATTAAATTTTGTTTCGATGGACATGATTGGACCGATTCAATCTAAATCAAAGGAGCATTGCCAAGACGGACTGGCCAAGTGTGAACATGTCCGCGCTTCACGGTACACAATCGACTTACCGTAAAACTATTGATCGCGGCATAACGAGAAAAGAACTGCTCCAGAATACTACCGAATAAGAATACGCCCCCTCCCTCAAAACCATCTTCATCGCAGAGCACCTCGATCTCTACGCCGTGTCCATGCGTAATTGGGCCAGGCATTGGAAGGCGGCGAACAATCGGTTTAGTTGAAATGCTAAGAAGCCCATCCACTTGCCCAAGTGCGGAAACATCGTCGGGGGAGCAATACAATTGGAGAATCTCGCGCAGCATCGCAGCTCCGCCCGCTGCATTGTCTTGAAGCGATAGGTAGTTAGGTGTCAGGTGGCTTACGAGTCGCCACGCCGTATCGCCATCTTCGCCAACCAGCGCGGTGCGGGGTAAAGTGGGGCCCGAGATGCACAGGATTTTCTGAATGGGAGCGCCTGATTCAGCGCGAAAAGCCTCTCGCCAGCCATTCTCAGGCGGCAGGAGAGCCAAGTCGCGATTTGTGGCCCAGACCAATGACGAGAGTTGTTGAACCTGATGACGGAATGGTTCCTGATGGGAATCGGTAACTGTTAGAAAAATTTCAGTGCCAGGATAGAAGGACCTCCGTAAATCCGAGTTGGCCGTCTCTAAGCGAGTGCGTCGCTCGTGCGTAAAGTAGGTGGCATGCCGCTGCCGCGCAGCATCGAAATCCGGTGGAGCGTAAAGAGGAAGAAAGGGTATCTCTCGTCCACTGCTCGATGCGTGACCGACAACGTTTTCGACGCTCCAAACTTCGTAATCCAGAGGTCGACTGCGGTCCACGACCAAATGATGTTCATTCCGCGCGTGCTCTAAGTGAATTCGGTCTGCCCGCATTTTGAAAAGATTTACGGCAGGAACGACGTGGAGGGCCAAGTGCTCTGCCGCAACGCGGCCGACCAACCGTGGCTTTACGCAATCGAATCCCAGGACTATACGACACTCGTTGCCTTCAGTGGATTGAAAAATCGATTGCAAGCCCTCGATATCTACGAACAGAAAACGTTCTGGCAACATGAAATACTCTTGCAATGTGCCGAAGCCTGAGAAGGATCTCGGGTCGTTGGGCAAGAGCGCATCGGCAGGTTCAAATCCATGGGCTTTGACGACCTCGGATCCGAGATTTGTCCATTTTTTCGCCCCGGCCGCGACGATTTTTGCGTGGCCAAGCAGCATCTCATACAGGCTATGCGCGACTTCACCACCACGTAGATGCAGACGCAATCGGTCGAGCTTGATTTCATTCAAGTTTAATCCACCAAGCGACTCGATTTTGATGCGAAGGCCAGTACGAATTTCCTGAGAATGAAAGTCTTTCGGTAACGGATAACCTATCGCACTCTCGCGCGTAAAGAATTCCGTCTCGGCGATACGGATTGGCCAGAGATCGACAGTGCTGGTTGTATCGAATCGACAGCTTGTCTGCTGTCCTGGAGCTACCTCGGCATACAAACGCGTTCCTTTGGGAACAGAATAGCCAGTAGCCAGGGAACTAGACTCAAAATCCGGTACCAGCTGAAAGAGCCCTGCCGCGGGGATGGGCCGTGAGTAATGGGGAAAGACAGTATCTAGCAGCCCTCGAGTCAGTTGTGGAAACTCGCTGTCCAATCGACGTTGCACGCGGGCGGCCATGAAGGCGAAGCCTTCTAGTAGTCTTTCAACGAAGGGATCCGAACAAGAGAATTCGTCCATCCCGAGTCGACCAGCGATTTTAGGGTACTTGGCGGCGAACTCTCCGCCAAGTTCGCGCAAATACGCCAACTCGCGATCGTAGTGATTGAGGAACAAGGCATCCATGCCAACGTACTTTCATTGAAGTCGCGCTAATTGATTCTGAGCAAAGCTCGCAATGCCAGGCTTCCCTGCCGGCGTCTATGGCTCCCCGCTAGCAATTACTAGCGCAGGACCTTCGTTATTCTCCCAGACTCAGGATCTAACTCAGCTGTCACACGAATATGATGCTGGGCTGCTCCATCAAAACAATCTCCACAAATCAGTAGCTTTAGCGAGCGTCGCTCCATTACCATCTCGTCGGAAATCATCTTCACCTCTAAAGTCTCTTTGAACAGCCTTGGTTCAAAGAGACGAATTGCTTTGCCAATCTTTTGCTCGATTGTGAAACAATCGACGTCGCTCACCAACAGGCCAGTGAACTCAGGTACACCGAAGTTCAAGACGCTATTGCGTACATTAGGCCAACGGCTCAGATCGACGCTTTCCTCCATGTAGGTTGTCTCGAGTATCCAAGTCAAATTGCGGACAATCGACTCTCGCATATCGGTGGCTGTTAACTCACCGCGGCTGATCGTTGCTTCCGCAACTTGATCGTTGGATCGATTGCTTAGTCGATCGAGTAACGAACCGGCAGCAAGCTCAGGCAGCGTGGCGTTCTTCATTCGTTTCGTTTCAACTTAGCAGTTAGGGTACGAGCTAGAGACTTGCCCACGTGTTATCCGGGAGGTAGTTATTTAGGCTACCAAGCTTTTCCAGCCATGAGGTCCCAGCCCTTCGGCGATGCCTGCTTTTTGGATTCTCCACTGAACTGTGTGTATTCCAACTTGATCTTGGTAAAGTTCAACGTGAACGATTCACTCGGACGTCCACCGGCCGAGGAGGTTTGAAAGCTAGTTACGATAGGATCTTCTAACTTGACTTTCAGATAAACTTGATCGGCGGTCTTGCCATCGGTTTGCATGAAATGCAGCTCTGCCTCTTCCAAACTAACGCCACAGATACTCTGCATGAACAGCTCAGTAGAAGCGATGTCGCATCCCTTCGTGCATGAGATTTCGGAGAAATTCGGCGTGCTCGTTTCGCGGTCGGCACCACCCGAGCGTGTCGACACCGAGCGTCCACATGCCAGGTTGACTGAGTCGAGAGTAATCCATGCTACGTGATCTTGGATTACGGAGTCGCCTTTAATTTCTTTTTTGAATTTGAGTAGGATCATTTACTGTCTCTTTGAAATGAATGCAGTGAAATTCAGACAACAGGGGAGTTGGACTTTTGCAAACGTGGATTGAGGTCCTTACTCCCCGTCGACGAGCAACAATAGGATTGCTGGGCTCGTCTTCGCGCTAAATCGCTCAATAGGAAGTGCTAGGCTGCTTTGGCAGATGGCAGTTTACTGACCAGCCGCAGGGAAACAGTCAGGCCTTCCAGTTGATAATGTGGTCGCAGGTAGAACTTCGAATTGTAATAACCTGGATTTCCTTCTACTTCCGTTACAACAACTTCAGCTTGTGCCAAAGGACGGCGGGATTTGTCGAGCTCGGTGGCTGTGGCCGGATTGGTTTCTACGTACTGACTGATCCAATCGTTCAACCATACTTCCATCTCACCGCGCTCTTTGAACGAGCCCAACTTGTCGCGCACGATACACTTCAAATAATGTGCGAAGCGACACGTGGCGAATAGATACGGCAAGCGACTGGCCAGCTGTGCGTTAGCCGTAGCATCGGCGTCGTCAAACTCGACAGGCTTGTTGAGCGATTGTGCGCCGATGAAAGCAGCGAAGTCGCTGTTCTTACGGAACACGAGCGGCATGAAACCATTTTTCGCTAGTTCAGCCTCGCGGCGATCGCTGATAGCGATCTCCGTTGGACACTTCATGTCGACACCGCCGTCATCGGTCGGGAAAGTATGTACCGGCAGGTTCTCAACTGAACCTCCGGACTCGATACCTCGAATGCGCGAGCACCAACCATAGAGTTTGAACGAACGATTCACATTCCGCGCGAAGGCGTACGCGCTATTAGCCCACACGAACTTGTCATGCTCGGATCCAGCGGTATCCTCTTCGAAAGCAAACTCCTCGATGGGGTTGCTATTTGCCCCGTAGGGCTGGCGTGCCAGGAAGCGTGGCATAGCTAGGCCAATGTAACGAGAGTCTTCATCATCGCGGAGCGAACGCCACGACGCGTATTCTGCCGTTTGGAAGATCTTCGTCAGATCTCGAGGATTGCTTAGCTCTTGCCAAGTCCCCATTTGCATGAGGGTTGGACTCGCTCCGGAAATAAACGGTGTGTGGCAAGCTGCACAAACCTTGGCGACTTCACGCAACATCTCTACGTCCACTGGCGTATGGTCGAAGAAATAGTCTCCTACCAGGCAGCCATAGGGCTCGCCACCAAACTGTCCATACTCTTCTTCATACATCTTCTTGAATATAGGGCTCTGATCCCAATTGGTGCCTTTGAATTTCTTCAAAGTCTTGTGCAGATCTTTCTTGGAAATATTCAGAACACGAATTTTGAGCATCTCGTCGGTTTCCGTGTTGTTGACGAGATAATGCAGGCCGCGCCAAGCACCCTCCAACTGACGAAAATCTTCGTGATGAATAATGTTGTTTATCTGCTCGCTCAACTTTAGGTCGATCTCTGCGATGAGCGACTCAATCGTCTTCATGGCGTCATCGCTGATTGTGACCGTATCGGCTAATAACTGCCCGGCCAGAGTTTTCACAGCGGACTCGATCGCCTCTTTCGCGCCTTCGCTCTTCGGTTTGAATTCGCGGGAAAGTAACGCGGAAAACTCGTCTGAAGTAACTGGACCTAATGCGACCGACGCGGCCGCGGTACCAGCGGTTCCTGCTACACTGCTCATAAAATGAATCTCACTAAAAAATGTATGGTTATGTGGAACTGACGTTGCAATACGCTGCTAGATAAGGCCGCCAAATTCTCTATGTGGCAGTGGCTGCTTCCGCTGTTTCCTTGGGTGCCGAAGCGAGCGTCTTCAATAGTTCCGGATCTTTCATAATTCGCGTAATCAGTTCTTCAGCTCCCGTCTTGCCGTCCATGTAGGTCAGCAGGTTGGACAGCTGCGTTCGGGCTTGCAACAGCGCCGCCAATGGCTCGACTTTTTCCGCGATGCGGGCAGGCGAGAAATCGTCCATGCTTTCGAACGTAATATCGACACTTATGTTGCCTTCGCCCGTCAATGTGTTCGCTGCGGGAAAGGCAACTCGGGGCTTCATCGACTTCATGCGGTCGTCGAAGTTATCAACATCGATTTCGAGAAAATCGCGGTCCGCTACAGGTGGCAACTCTTCAGTAGGTTTTCCAGACAGGTCGCTGACGACACCCATCACAAAAGGTAACTGTACTTTCTTCTCCGCACCGTATACTTCCACGTCGTATTCAATTTGAACGCGTGGAGCACGATTTCTCGCGATAAATTTTTGACTACTTTCACTCATTGGAATCGTTTCCTTACGAACTGATTTGAAATTTGGACTAATGGAATTTGCTGGCCAATGCAGAATCAATGGTTCCGCACCTGCGATATTTAATCTCTGCTGACGGCCCCCACGGACTGCATGGCTTGACTCAACCCATCGGGTGCGAGTTCTCGCAATATGTCAACGAAGCTCATAGGGATTAGACGCTTCGCTCGCTGCAGCAAAAGCGGCACTGGACTAGCCGGTTCGTATTTCTGGAAATACGCGCACAGGCTATCGAGGACCTCCATCGCGTCAGCGCGATTTTCAATCCTCATTGGAGCGGTCGCTGGAACAGCGCCAGCAGCCACCTCCTCGTTCTCATCGACTTTCAGCTGCGCAGCTTTCGGAGCTTCTTGGGCGGTAAGCGGAGTTGCTGAAGTTAGGCTCGGACCACGCAACGCTGCTCCACCGCGTCGGGAGCAAGCATTTTCGACTGCCGATCCGCAATCTCGTAGCGTGGCAAGAAGAAGCGTGGTATCGACCTGCCCAGCCCCAACCTGATCTCTGAGAAAGTTGGCTAATTGCTCGGCGGCGGACAACGCCTGATGGATCAACTTCTGGGTCGCCGCCAACGCGTCTTTAGATGCCGAGAGAAAAATCGCTTCGATCTCTGGACGCGTGAGTAATTTCGTATTCGACTCGGCCGAAGGCTGAGTGTTTCGCAGGTCTCTCAGTGTGACAACACCGAGAGCTGCGTCTGTGGCAAGTGGCAATTGTGTGATGCTGTGTACCAAGTAATCTGGATGCCAAAGTCGACTCAAGGCACCAATTCTCTCGATCGGATCATCGCCGTCGGCAGGATCTAGTTGTGGATAGATTTCCGACCAGAATTGTGAAGTCCAGCCTGAAGCAAGCCTCAAGCCATCCGCCAAGCCCTCCCAGCCTCGCAACCGACAGAGGCTTTCCGTGAGCATGACAGCTACGCGAAGATCTCGTGTCTCGATACTCAGCTCGCTCGAGATCTCGTAGAGCTTTTTCCAGTCGGGTTCCTGGGCAGCGACGAGCGTACTGCCATATTCCATTTCCGGGGTACCCTCGGCGAACTCAAGCATCGATACATATCGACTGTCATACTCGAGATTCTGCCCTACGGATCCGTTTGCAGAGCAAGGCGCGAGAAGTGTTTCTAAAGAAATCCGGTCCATGCGTCTTGGCTTCCCAAAGGTTCTCACACCCTCCGTCGTAAACCAGAATTACCGCTCGCAAGCGAGGTGTGGGTACTACGTGCTAGCATTGCACTCTACGTTGTCGACTGGGGCGGCCAAATGAAAACAAAGAAATAACAAACCATGCCACAGTTTAGCTATTCGGCATTTACGTTCGCACTTCTGAACTTTGCCGAGCTAAATTAAAGAATTGACTGCAGACTAGACGGCGTGTTTCCGCAAGAAAGTTCGCATTTAGTCATGCGACTACGAGTTGATGACTTGCCAAACAAAGATGGCCAAGTTAGCCAAACAGAATCCCACAAGGCTATAGCTGGCCAAGCTCGTGCGCGCTCTGGCGCGTAGCTCTGTTTGGCTCCATTCCAAGTACTGCTGCTGCGCATAAATACTATTGAGTAGTGGGACAGCGAACCCCTGTTGTCTCGCTGTGTCACCATCGGCAACTAAGAATAGTCCGGACAGGAATGTCGGCCGACTGACTTTTCCAATGCGATCCTCAAAGGCCTCTTTGGAGAGTACCTGTGACACATGAGCGATGTGCCCCCGCGAGGCCAGCAACAATTGCACGAGCTCTGCGTTCCGTGGTTGGGTAAGAGCATCGCGATCACGGAACATTGCATAGATGCAGTTTGCAATCGTACCCATACTACGTCGGATGAAACCCTGCAAGGCTTCATGGGATAGCTCAGCACGTGGGTCGCATCCCTCCCCCAATTTTTGCCGCGCTGCGCTGCTCTGCCCGAGGCGTCGGATAAGCTCGCAAATCCCCAGTTGTTTCTCGCCGCCACTCAGCACCAGAGAAACCGGCATGTGCATACCAAAGACGGATTCGAGTAGACCAAGATCCTGCCGAATTGCCCGACCGCAGTGACGGGCTGCCGCTTCGGTCTGAATCACGTCCAGGTTCACGAAAACGCTTAGGCCATTCACGGGAGCCGTCGGTCTCCGCGAACTGCGGATTTGTGTGGCCAATTGCAACAGATCCCGTTGACCTTGCAGGACCTCTGTCGAGTGCACAATCGGCTCCGAGTCGTCTACTTCGGAACCTAATCGCGGCGTTGAGAACGCCTGCGACTGTACGGCTTGAGCAACCAGTTCTTCCACCTTGGAAAGACTGGTTTCGGTTTTTTGAATCGTGCTTGGTTCGACTTCTTCTTGAGTATTCGCGGCGTTGGCGGCCGGGTCTGACTTTGATTGTATTGCTACGGCAGTGTTGGAGCTTCCAGTCTCGGAGTGCATTGATCCATGGCGAGTTGCTGATACGGCCATTTCCGTGCGTTCGACGCGTCGGTCTTCAAGGGCTGCCGAATTCGATTCCGCAGCGGCCAGTTCCTCAGCGGAAGATAGCACCACAGCGTCGCGGCCAAAATGTTTGCGGTCTACGGCCAGTTGTTGAAAGCGTTGTTCTAGTTTCTTCAGGGTGGGACCAAGCACACCCAGTCTGCTGCAACATACATAGATAGCTCTGTCTGTAACAAACCAATTTACTGATGAATCACCGATTTGCGGAGTCTCAAGAACGACGACTTCATCTCCCATCGAAAGGATTTGCCGTTGCTGTTGGCGTCCGCTGCATCCGATCATTAGAAACAGTGGTAGGTCCTGCAGATGGATGCCCATCCGATTCAGCGCGCGCAGCCCCGACATCCACGCCGACTGTACCTCGTCTTCGCTGACAGCAGCTTCCTCGAACCAGAATTTGGCTGTCCAATACACGGCAATCGAAGAGGCGATTAGCATGCCCAATAGCAATGCAAGCCTCCCAAGCGTCATGTAGTCGGCCCAAGCGACACGGCGCACATCGAACTGGTACATGCACCAAGCAACCAGGGTCAAACCGAGCAATGCGAAGAAATAGCATAGCGTAACGCGTGCGGCTTGAGATAAATGAATCAAGCTGTTTAGCTTTGCGAACATGAATTCTCGACTCGTTAATCGGTGAAGTCAGAGTTGATACGCAATCAAATTGATCGTCAGCAGAATTGCAGCGGCCACGCACAGCCAGGCGAGCTCAGTCTTTCCACGATAGGGTGGAGCACCTGCGATGCTACGTATCGTGGCTGGAACATCGGTTGGCATCGACCGTCGTACTGCAATCATGTTCTCTGTTTTCGCTATCCAGTCGCCTAAGCTCTGTGGAATACTCAGTTTTGCTGCGAGGGCCCCCACCTGTTCCGGCTGAGCATAGATACCGCGGAATCCCAGGATCACGCACAAATAAAAGACTTCCAACGTGCTATGGTCGGGCAGGCTCGCCGCCTTCTCGGCAAGCGCAAAGAACTGAGTGCTACAAATCCGCGTGTTAAAAAACTCCATTTCCAGCACATTGTTGCGCCACCATCGAGCTCCCTCCCACGGATAATCGACTAGCATTTCATCGATCCAGACAGCTAAGGCATAACTCGCCAACAACCAACCCGGATCGCTTCCCATGATGGCTCGCCCACGTCCGAACTCATCAATGAAGACTTGGTGAATCTGATCGGGCGTCATTCTGAGTTGCCCGTTCTCCAGCTTACGCAAAACGTCCAGGACTCGACCCAAGATTGGATCCACTGCCGAATTTAGTCTCGTATCCATAGGCTCTGCTAAAAACAATGGTCGCGGAAGCTCTTACTCGCGATGAGGTCTGAGTTTGCGGCTATCCAACTCCAAACAGCGAGAACTGTAAGGTAATGGGTTGTTCGTTATGTCGAATCACCAATTGCCGACCGCCAACTAAAGTGCCTGCATTGGCGATAAGAGTGTCTTGCAAACGGATGGCAATGGTCTTGGTCGCCAGGACATCATCCCAAGCAGGGCCACTTTGTTGAATTTTGAAGTAAGCCCACTCATTGCTGCGCGGCAGGCTAGCCGGTAATTCCGTGGCGGGAGACAACTCGACTCCAGGTGTCCGATGGGCAAATAAGGATTCGACCTGCGATGCGCTGCCAATCTTCCAATCGAGATTGCCAGGAGCCAGAATTTGCAACAACAACTCAACTGGCAATTTTCCTTTGTTGACGCCGAGAAACCACTCGGTGGCATCCGTCTTAGGCGTGTACTCGATCGTCGCTTGGAGACCATACTCGACTCCCACCAAGTATTTTTGGTAGTACGGTTGGGAATCAAAAGCGCTGAGCGCGGTAACAATTCGCTTTTTTAGGTGATGAAAAATTGGACCAAGATTCTCGTGGTCATAACCCTGCGTTTCATTTACGCAGCGCTGTGGTAGAAAAATGTCCAGCGCTCCGGCCAATTGCGCCAGCTGAAAATAGACCGTCTGCGGGTGAATTCCGCGCGACAGGGAGAAGACACGAAAAAGCGATGCCGCTGGGTTCACTGCCTGCAGAAGAATAAGTCGCTGCAGTTGTGTAGGAGAGTTAGCATGCAACGTCTTTCCTGCATCTGCTAGGGCGCGTCCCGCCTGTTCGCTTGAACGCAGCAGCAAGTCGGCAATAGGTGAAAGTATTTGGGAACGAAATGGCCCCCAGGCTGCGCAGTCCACCAAGGGCGGAACATAATTTGGATCCAATTCGAAGCTGGCGCCATCGCCGTTCAATCGTACTAAGGCTAAAGAGAGCGTGTCGTAACCCGCTAGGTCATCGCCTTGGACGAGTATCTGGGCATTAACGCGTCTCAGTTCCACCGGTTGAACACTGGATCCATCAGTCTCATCCGGATATTCATAGAATTCGGACACGAACCGACTGCCGGTGCCTTCGCGATCGCTGGCAACATTGTTACCACCGAGCTGTAATCGTGGGACGCCGATATATATGCGAACACTTCCGTCGTTGGAGTTGTTGAGCGACGTTCTTAAGTCTCGACGTTCCGATTGTTGTCCCGTAGCCAATTCCAATAGTGTTCCGCCAGGAGTCCGGGCTTTGAGCGTATCGAACTGGATATAACCGGCAGCTAGCGCGGCAGAGTTGATGCCAATTTCAGAAATCCCGTAAAAAAAAGGATTCTGCCAGAGTTCTCCAGCAGCGACACGCTCAGTCCAATGTCGGTCCCACGCCTGGAAGTGGTGCGGTTGCAGAAAGAGACCCTCGTGCCAATTAACTGAAGGGAACTGCATGTTGGGACTGCACCGTTATGAAATCGATAATGCCAGCAAATGCCATCGTGGGATTCAGCGTTGAACCCACAGCATTTACTTTATCGGCACATTCACTTCGGTCGATAAACTCAAAGAGCGTGCGATTACAGCTCTGTTACCAAAAATGGCACTTGTCGCTTCGCGCACTTTTCTCAATGTTCGGAAGATAAGCAAGAGTTCACTCCAAAAGTCGAAGACTTGATTCAGCTATTGATCATTGCTTTGATTTGCCAGTTGACTGATGCCAATGGGCAGGTTGCTGGAGATTCGGCGTATCAAGCGCCTACCATCACCGCTGCGCGGTTCCCTAGCCCTGTGCGCGCAGATTTGCCGGCGCCGGCGTCAATGGGGCAAGCAATTACACTGCCGGTGGAGCCAGCCCAAGAGACCTCGCAGTCCATGGGAATCAAGCCATCGTTTCGAGCCGAGTGGGACGGAGTTCCCGAAATTCCCAAGGGCTTTTCCGAGTGGGACAGTTCTGCGGCGCAACCGACGCGGGGTGTAAAAGCAAGCTATCTGCTTTCCGCCTACACCACGATGCCTCCAGCTGTCGAAGCTCCAGTGCAAGAGTTGGATCTGACTTCGAATCCCGATTTGGGAATGCTAGCCGAGGATGTGCTGTTGGCGCCGACAGCGCTCTCGATGCAGAGCGACGAGCAGGCTCGCATTGGCTCAAACCAGACGGAACATACGTACCATCCCGTGGCCAACACTCTTGCGAAAGCCTATGTGAAGGGACGGCATTTCCTGCAACGCCATCTGGGAAACGACATAGGGATAGGCCACGAACGTGTCATGTTTGCTCCCATGGTCGTTGACCTTGCAATCGAAAGCCCCAGCACTGGAGTTTTATTCCGCTCCGACCGTGGATTGTCGACTCCCGATCGCTTGGAGTATATCTGGGCCACTCCTTCGCGCGGCCCCAGTGCGGAGACCAGAGTCGATATTTTCGATACTGTCTTTCGTATGGTGGTTGGCAATGGAAAAATGGCAGCCATCACTGAAACCACGATGCGTAGTCTGAATCCAGATCGCAACGACAATACCGTTGGTTTTGGTGATATGAAGATAGGTGCAAAAGCCACGGTGCTGGATGGACGATGCACAAAGGTCGCAACGGTTTTCAATACGTATTTGAAAACCGGCCCCAGCGATCGCGGTTTGGGGACAGGGCATGTGTCGCTCGAGCCTGGAATTCTCTTACGTCGCCAGATTAATCAACACACATTTTTTCATGGTGAAGCAAAGTACTGGCTGCCAATCGCAGGCACGCCCGGTGTGGCAGGCGACGTCCTCAAACTTGGTACAGCGCTCAGTACAGTATGGCGTGAAGATGATCGTTTTGCGATTCTGCCCACAATAGAACTGGCAACTTACACTTTCCTCTCCGGATCAGCGACGCAACCCAACGGGCTCACGCGTCGGATTAATGGGGAGTTTGCCGCTGAACTCTATCCTGGAATGCGCTGCGTATTCGGACCGAAACGCGAAATCGGATTAGTGGAATTCGGCATTGCTCCTGGATTTGTGTTTGCAGACGAAGGGTGGTTCGACTCGCGTCTGGTGTTTGATGTGCGTCTTGCACACTAGTTGCGGCGCAAGGAAAGTTTCTGCAGACCAAGTTCTCAATGGGGTACCGTATTAGTGGCCGGTGCTCCCACACAAACTCCAGTAGAGAAACATAAAGGATTTCAATATGAGCGTCTCTTGGTCAGATCCCCTTGCTGACGGTAGCACGAATCGCTTCGCCAATAAACATTTGCATGTAGTCAAGAAGGTTGTCGATATCAATCAGATGATCAATGAAGGTCAACAAGTGTTGCGCGACCGCAATAAGAGTCCTGGAGCTTCCGTCACGCAGATTGGAGAAACGGACCCAGTCAAGAAGAAGGATTTGTACGGCAAGATCAGGCCTAATTCAAGCTCGCTGGTAGTGACCAACGAAGCCGGATTGGCGGCATTGGAATCGTGGATTGAATCCAATGCGCTGACTTCCGGACAATATACCATGGAAGTCAAGATCGGTGCGATAATTCAATGTGAACTGGATGCATCCGGTTCAGCGATTGGCGCCAACGATACCGTGACCACCTGCGGATCGATGACCGTGTCAATCGAAGTGTCTGGGTCAAAAAAAGTCGTCTACCATTTGTGTGGTGTCGACATGACGGGTGGCCAATTGAGGAGCTTTAAAGTTGCGCCGGGTGGTGTCGCCTTTGTAGCTTGAAAGTTCCTAAACGTAATAACTTCGTTGCCTAATAACTTAGTAGGCTCAGAAATAGCGGCTTTGGGTTTATGGGGTATTGGTTACCCGAGTCCCTAAACCTGGTCGGCCTCCCACCAACTTCGCGCTGCCGTGAAGTAGCTTTGTTGTGGGCAGTTAAGCGTGTCTTGTGGCTTGCAGGCGACGCCACGAATGTGGGCTCGCTGAACCATAAGGCACATGTCGAGCAAGTTTTGCAGAATTGGCACCGCTTCTTCCCAATCCTTACTGCGCGAATCCGCCACTGCTTTCTGTAGTTCCGACGCCAAGTGCTTAATGGCAGGTAAGTCGAATTGTTCACCTGCTTGGGTCATTTTCTCGAGCGAGTCGACCAGCACCTTATTGTCGTGAGCTTCGAACGCATGCATGGTGCGCTCTGTGAGGTGGCCGATGGCAATGGCCATTTTGTCCTCTAAATCCGAGTGCATAAACCTACTGTCAGCTCGCCAGCCGACTTGCGCAGAGATAAATCGCTCGACGAGTTGAGGATCAAACTGAGAGCCCGCGCATCGCCTGAGCTCGGCAAAAGCCTCTTCTGCAGAGCGGCCCTTCCGATTAACACGATTGGAGATCATGGCATCGAACGCGTCGACGATACAAACGATTCTCGCTCCGATTGGGATGTCTTCGCCGACGGGCTCACCCGGGGGAGTATTTGTGCCGTCGTACCGGTAATGGTGATAGCGCACAATGTCGGAAAGCGGCTTCGAATTGAACGAGGATTCGACGATTTCCACGCCCATTCTCGCGTGGGCTTCCATGACTTTCCATTCCTCAGGGGTCAGTTTACCTGGCTTGAGCAGGATCGAATCCGGTACGCCGACCTTACCAATGTCGTGCAGGATGGCTGCGATTTCAAGAATGTACAACTGGCTGACAGACATCAAGCCGCGTCCGAGTGAAACGGCAAACTCAGCCACTCGTTGGCTGTGAAGCGCCGTATCTGCATCGCGGTAGGCCAGCGCAGCGTGCAGCGAGGCAACCGCATGATAGGAAATCGGTTGATCGCAACTAGTCGTGATGACGACTTTCTGAACGGCCGCTTCATCTGCGGCCAGGCTTGGACTCCAACATCGCACTGCATTGCGACCACCGTGTTTGGCGGCGTAAAGGGCCTGATCGGCCTGTTCGATAATCAACTGGAAACTGCCGGCACCGAATTCGCAACTCGAGACCCCAATGCTAGCCGTAACAGCGTATGGCTCTGCCAGCCTGGTTTCGATGGCGCGGCGAATAACCTCACCAACTTCGGTAGCCTGCTCTGCAGTAAACGTGGGTAGTACAACGCAGAACTCTTCTCCGCCGTAGCGACCTGCGATTCCCGGTGTTGGTACGGATTCCTGGATTGTTCGAGAAACGTCGCGGAGCACTTGGTCGCCAACTGCGTGACCGTGGTTGTCGTTGAGCTTCTTAAAATGATCAACATCGAACATGATACAGCTAAGTAGCTGGCCGCTAGACTGATATTCGTTCCAGTGATTCTCAAGTTGTTCAAACAGGGAACGCCGGTTATACGCGCCTGTCAACACGTCCCGCGAGGCCAGTTCCTGTAGACGCAAGTTCTGCTGGTGGATTTGGTCCTTGGAAACCTCGAGCTCGCTGAGCGCGGTCATCAATGATTGCTTCTGTTGCTCTAAAGTGGTGATGTCTTCAAAGCTCACCAGCGTTCCGGCAATTGCCTCTTTCGAATCAAAAATGGGAGTCGCGTTAACTACAAAGCAACGCTCGCAATCATCGTCGCGCAGGAATAACGTTGCACCACTTTTACGTTCTTTGTCGATCGCGGCTTGTTCCCAAGGAAGCAATTTGTCCTCTGAACGGAATGGGATTTCATTGAGCGGAATTCCAAGTAGCGAGTCCGTGGTGCGTTTACAGCTACTTTGAAATGCCTCATTTGCCATCACGATTTTACGATTGGCATCCAGAATTACGACGCCACCGACAATCGTGTCTAGTGTATTTCGAACTCGTCGCGGTACAGCGTTACCTGAATCCAAAACAGACAGAGAGCGTCGCAGTAATAAACCAAATGTCAACAAATTAAGCGAGATGGTCGCCAGCAGCGCTTGTCCGATCTGCCACAGTTGCTCTGAGCCCAGCGAGTCACGATAGTTCGCTTCGAGCGCTCCCCATTGGCGGTTGTTACGAACGATGGGGACCCGAATGAACTGGGAGGTATTGCCTTCCGCCTCAACGTGTTCTTCAATTCGACCAAGCTGATGAACTATCAATCCGTCGAATCGGATCAACCTCAGACCATCCAACGCTTCAGTGCGCTGCATATACTGGTCCATCAAGTGCTCGATGGCAGTGTAATCCTGGTGCTTTAGTTGAAGAGAGCATCCCAACGCTAGCTGCTCGCTCCCCACAAATCGGTGTCGCGTGTTTTCCGCTACTGCGGCTGATGTGTGGTTAGTGACCCAATAGACAATGGGGGCGGTCGAAAGTAACGCAAGCAAAGCGGTTAGTTTGTAGGTGATACTAAGGCGTTGCATACCATTTCTTCAACAATTCGGTCCAGCGCAATCGTTACCATTGTTTTGCTCTACGCGTGGTGACTTGCTGGTCTCTCACGGCCAGGTACTCTCAGAGGATAACCCTGGGAAATGCTGGCTTTTCAGATTACTGAGTAGCGCGTGCGCAAGCCGCCTGCTTGATAACTACCGACGCTAGACTCACAAGAGTGACGCGGTTCAATTAAAGCCAACACCGGTAGTTGCGGCCCGACAAGTCTTGCTCATCGAGACGAACGCGATCCCCGTATCGGCCAAGTTAGGCGACTGGGAAAACACAAATTCGAACCATCTGGCGGTTTATAGCGATTGCATCGAAAATGATGACAGCACAAAGTTGGAGACGCTCCCCGAGGGCAAGCTAGGCAACCAATGAGGCACAATCCCGAACAGAAAACCTATGTCGGTTGTAGGGATCGCGCGGCTGGTTCTTTAAGTTCATTCTCCAAGACGCAAACTTGGTTGCGGTGATGGTGCGAGTTTGATGCTTCGATCAACGGCGTACCGATGTTCCCAAGATACCAGACAACAGGTAACAGTTCGGGTCACGGATGAACCGAACTTCCACGGGCGAGCTTTTCGCCGCAGCGTACGAGGAACAAGGGTGGAGTGGTCAAGGAAGATTACTCTGTGCATTGACTCGCAAGCCATTGCAATGCTAGCGCTGGTCGCGGCTGCGCTCGTCCCACTAGCGACGATTCGAGGACAGGAGGCTCCGTGGCCGACAATTCCGACTGTTCCGCAGGATTTCGCCTTCCAGGATCGAATTGCTCCCGAACAGAAAACAGGTGAGCTGCCCGGGGAATCTGGCTTACCGATTGTGGCGGTCGATATTGATTTTCGAGATTTTGAACCAAGCCTAGTCGACAGATCCCTGGCAACGGCTGCGACAGATGCGGCATTGACACAGCCCTGGTGGGTTGCAGATGAGCTGGCATCGCAGTCTGCCGAACAGGCCTCTCAGGGATGGGACCTGGATCGATTGATTTGGCTGGCCGTAGAAAACTCACCGTTGGTGCAAGCCGTCTTGGTAGAACCACAGATCCAACAAGCGAGAGCTGCAGCGACGAACGGTCAATTCGACCCGAACGCTTTTGTGGAATCGATCTTTAAAGATACATCGGATCCCGTGGGCAATACGCTCACGGTGGGAACTGGCGAACGGTTGAACGATCATCTCTGGAATAATAGCTCCGGGATTCGAGCCAAGAATACCCGCGGTGGTCTTACCGAGTTGGCCCAAGATTTCAACTTCAAGGACAGTAACTCGACTTTCTTCGTACCGACGAATCAAGCAGATACTAAGATGGTGCTTCGATACACACAACCACTGATGCGGGGAGCGGGCATTACCTATAATCGTTCCTCCTACCTGGTTGCGAGCTTAGCAGCCGACGAGAGTCTGCAGGAAGCCACCAAGCAGATTCAAGCACATGCGTTTGCAATTACCAACAATTACTGGGAGTTGGTATCGGCGCGGGCTACATGTCGTCAAATAGAACGCGGTTTAACGCAGCTCGAAGACCTGCGTGCGCAGCTTGCGGGCCGGACGGATTTAGACAGCCTAAAAAGCCAACTGATGCGCGCCGATTCAGCCATTTTTCGTCAACGTTCGTCCTTGGCCAAAGCTCAGGCTCAGGTGCATTCCACAGAGGCCAACTTGCGTGCTGCCGTGGCCGCACCCGAATTGCGAGACAACACGTCGACCGAATTGGTGCCACTGACACCAACCGCAGATTGGAAAGCAACCATCTCGCGAGAGGATGAGCTGAGTACAGCCCTGAATTGTCATCCGGAAATTCAAGCAGTACGCGTTAATTTGCAAGCCTCCAGAATTCGTCTGCAAGTCGCAGAGAACGAGCTTCGCCCGACGCTCAACCTGGTCATGGAAGGCTATCTTCGCGGACTAAACGGGGATTTTGACGCTGCCAAGTCGTTTGGAGACCAGTTTTCGCGAGGCGCCCCAAGCTACTCGGCGGGAGTTTCCTACTTGCGGCCCTATCGCAACACGGCCGCAAAAGCCATATTGCGCGAGCGTAGTCTCGAACTACGCCGGACCCTCTTGGAACTAGACCAAACCCTGCTCACGGTGGGCGCTGAGGTGGAAACGGCCATTGTGCAACTCGAAGCTGCATTCGTGGAACTTGAGTCTTCAGTCCGCGCCACCCTGGCCGTCAACACAGAATTAGATTACCTGATTGCCCGCTGGAAGGACGCATTTCTGGATGGAACCCAACGCAGCCTATTGTTAGATCAATTGCTTAATGCACAGATTCAACTCATTCAAGCCGAAAACGCTTGGGCCAGGGCGCAGGCTGACCATATGATCGCCCTTGCCCGCCTAAAGCTGGCGACAGGCTCGCTGCTACCTATGGCTCAACCAGAATAACTGGCGTCGGTTACAATACCGCGCGGATATTGCACTTCTTAAGGGACGGGCCAAGCCGCTACGCCCCAACTGCGGCTGTATCTCGAAGTTTGCACCGATTTGCGATTTCTGGCTCGTATAGTCGTTACAAACGATTTACTCGTGCGCCAGTCAGTCAAATCCGAGACGATTGCGCCAAACCCTCTTGGACTCCCGATCTTCTGTCCTAAAGTTCAACTGCCCACTCTCTGAATTCCGTTTTACTACTAGTTCAGCCCATGTTTCAATTCACAACTTGCCAAAAAGTCGCAATTGCCCTTGCGATGCTGCTATTTTGCAGCACAGCAAGCGCTCAAGGCCGCTCGTCACGAGTGCCGCTGGCGAGCGGGGTTGCGCCGGACGGAGTTTTAGAACCCTGGAAGATTAGCAATGTCGCGAGTATCGAGCCCGGTTTGCTGGAAAAGATTCACGTTAAGCTGGGCGATCGCGTTTCCGCTGGTGAGCCGTTGGCTGAGATCGAGTCGAGTGCTGTTAGAATTCAGCTAGCGATTGCCGAAGCTCAGGCGGCAGCGATGGGGCGACAAATGTCGGCACGCGCAGAACTGCAACTCAATACGAGGCGTGCGCAGGCAATCGAGAAAGCTCGCGAGAACAATTACAGCTCGCAAACAGAGCTCGAACGCGCACAAGTCGATCTACAAGTTTCTGAAGGTAGGCTGACATCCGAGATTGAAGAGCAAGAGATTCTCCGTTTGCAAGTTGCACGGTTGAAACAACAGTTGAAGCAGCGGACCGTGGTTGCCCCGATCAATGGTGTTGTCGTCGAGTTTCACAAAGAGCTAGGTGAGTTCGTGTCACCAACTAGCCCCGAAGTTCTGCAGATTGTGGATGTTTCTCGTTTGCGAGCGAGTTTCTTTCTGCAAGTGCATGAAGTCCTCGGACTTCCGACAGATGGCAAGGTGCGGGTCCGATTGAACGACGGCCATGTTACTGAAGCAGCGGTGGAGCACGTTTCGCCGGTAGCGAATGGCGAAAGCGGTCTAATCGAAGTTCGAGTTTTGATTGACAATCCCGAGTTGAAGATCCTGGGCTCGCGATGTGCACTTCTACTGGATGCGAACACAACTCCGACGCCCGAAAAAACGGGTTCGATCTGAGTATTCAAAGCAACTGCAGCGGTGCACGGCATCGGAACTCGAACTAGTCCATGGTTACCTTACAAAGCCAAATAAACAACACGAACCCGATATTTACGCCATTCATTCAGGCCGGACAACCGACTGGAGCGTCTGCGCCGAATCGGGCCCCGCAAACATTAATTGACTGGAATAATTGCCAACCGGATGGGACACGGGCCGCATTGCAAAGTGTTGTGTCGCAGCTCGCGCTGGCATTCTGCGGCGACGTATTTGTGGGAACTCACTCACCATCAGGAAAGCTCGAGCTAACGAGCTCTTGCACGCTCGAAGAAACAGCAAGACGGGCGTTGATTTCCTCTGCGATTACCGAAGCCATGGCAACAGGTAAAGCCTGTGTTTTTGCTACTCGCAGCGGACAGACCTCGCTGCTATTGCAGCAAACCCGAGAATCCAACAATGCAAGTCTGGTAATGGGGTTTGGTAACGCCGCTTCATCGGTGAACTCCAAAACGCCGTGCAGCTTTGGAGTCATCGTCTCCGTCAATGATACAAGCTCACTCCAAACCAAAGAAATCTATGCCGAGCTGATATCGAGAACACAAAACCAACTACAGCCCTGGTTGCAAACATGGCGATGTTGCCAAATAGGCGCGAGCGTCAACCGCTGGCAGGCTCGGCTGCAGGCTGTTCGCGGTCGCAAGGGGAGGATTGCGAGTGTAGCAGCGTTGATTGGGTTACTGTGCTTGATGATTCCGGTACCCTATTGGCCGCAGCGAGCATGTGTTGTCGAGCCCGCGTCGAAGAGTTTCGTATCGAGTCCCATCGATGGACGAATTCGCGAGGCTACGGTGCGTCCCGGAGATTCCGTAATGCCAGGACAGCTCCTAGCGAGGTTGGATGATGAGCAATTGCGTCGTAGCCTATCGGCTGCGGAAGCCGAATTTGAGGCGGCTGGTAAGCGACGCGACTCGGCGTTGGCCACGCGCGCTTCCGGCGAAATGCGATTGGCGCAATTGGAACAAGAACGAATTGCCCTCGAGATCGAATCGCTGCAAGCTCAACTAGCCAAGCTGGAACTGCATAGCCCATCAGCCGGTATCGTCGTTCAAGGCGATTGGTTTCAAAGCGACGGTGCTCCCGTAGCACGAGGCGACGTGCTCTTCGAAATTGCGCCGATAGATAGAATGCGAGTTGAAATTCATCTCAGTACCGACGATTTGGCGACGATTGGCGTCGACGAACTGGCAACGATTCGCGTCGATGCAGCGCCAGGCAAAAGTTGGTCGGCCAAGCTAAACCGCATCGACCCTCGCGGTCAAGTCATCGACTCGGAGGTTGTTTTTGTAGCCAACATCGAAGTCGAAAATGAAGGCAATTTGTTGCGACCAGGCATGAAGGGGACTGCCAGGATAACGGCCGAACCGCATTCGATTGGTTGGCTTCTTTTTCATCGCCCCAGCATGTGGGTAATGAAGAAACTGGTTTGGTAGCTAGGAAACGACCATGCAAAACCAACCGCTTCCCGCAATTCGAACAGACCTTCAATTTACCGTTCACGGCCTCGGTGCTAACCTATGGTACGCAGTCAAATCGCCAGGCAATCGCTATCTGCGTTTGGGTAAAAACGAGTATTGGATCGCTAGTGCGCTCGATGGCAAACGCACCGCCGACGAAGTCGCCAGAGCAGTCGCCGAGATTGACGTGTCCACGCAGGTTTCGCCTGAGGATGTCGTAGAGGTGACAACCTGGCTGGCAAAAACGGGCTTGCTACTCACTTCGACTACACCCAGCGCAGAACCGCGCGCTCCAGTGCTGACGTTCAATCCCGTTTATATGAAACTTCCGCTAATTAGCGGGCGAATTCTGGAACGCGTCTCTGCGCCGTGCGCGCGGCTGATCGGTTGGCCTACGATCATGGCCATGTTCTTACTTTATGGAATTGCCGGCGGTTGCACGATTGCAAATTGGACTCTGTTCGCAACGACGACTGGTCAGTTGTTTGTGGCAGACAGCGTTTTCTGGTGGGGATTCGCTTGGCTGCTACTAAAGTCGGTACACGAGCTTGGGCATGCCGTCATGGCCATGCATGTTGGCAGCCGAATACGATCAGGCGGCATTAGTCTGATTTTCATGGCTCCTGTACCCTATGTCGATTTGTCCGATTTGTGGGCGATCCCCAGTCGATGGCAACGCATCCTATGCTGTGCAGGAGGCATGCTGTTCGAGATGACGGTGGCTTCGATCGCAGCCTTGATTGCCGTCTCCACTGAAAATCAATCGTTGCAGTATTTCTGCTGTGCGATCGCCACGATGGGAACCGTTACTACCCTGGCCTTCAACGCAAGTCCACTGATTCGCTTCGATGGTTACTTTATCCTCTCGGACTTGATCAACTATCCCAACCTTTACTCGGACTCTCAGGTCGCAGCGCGGCAAATGGCCGTTAGGATTGTGCAGCCCTGGCGACCGATGCATGGTCGAATAACGATAGGATTGGTGCTATATGGTTTGGCGTGCTACCAATATCGGTTCGTCATGATGCTCAGTCTGGCGCTCGGGACAATTCTGGTGCTCCAGGGCGTCGGTGTAGGATTGGTCGTATGGGGCGGCTATGCAATAGTGATTAGTCCCTGGCTAAAATCGCTGAGCTCAAAGCGCGTCGATCAGCAGAACGCACCGGGAAGTTCGTCCAATTGGATAAGCAGAATTTGGAACTGGGAGAATGCTGCCGGAGGAGTGATTGTTGCCTCAATTTGCGGATTGCTCTATGCAATTCCAGCACCGATGCAGCCTACCGTTCCGGGAATTGTTGCAATACGCGACGCGCAGGTCATTCGCTGTGAAACAGAGGGCTTTTTGACGGAAGTATTGACTCAGGGCGAAATGCAGGTCGAGTCAGGTCAAGTGCTTGCCAAACTAACCAATGTGGAGCTCGAGTTCGACCTGGCATTGAAACGCAACGAAATCCAGACCGTCCAGGAATCAATCGCGCTCAAGCGTGCGCAAGGACATTTGGCGGAATTACAGGCGAACCAAGCAAAACTCGTGTCACTGCAGATGGAGGCTTCGCTGCTTGAAAAGCAATGCGAAGGACTGAATGTGTTTAGTCCGACTGCCGGTCAGCTTGTGCAGAACGATCTGATTCGAAGTGTCGGACTTTTTGTCTCCGCTGGTGCACCTTTGGCGATGATCGCACAGCCTGAACACTACGAACTTGTTGCCTCTGTAGACCAGCATGATGTAGAAACGATGCGGGCAGCCGTGGGACAGCGCATCGAGGCACGCGTACATGGTGGACCTGCGTTTGAAGGCGTAATTGAGAAAGTGGAACCGCGGGCCAGCGATACACTTAGCGAACCAACCTTGGCGGCCGTTTACGGCGGACCGATTGCGGTGCAAATGGAAAAATCTCAAGACGGACAGGAGCTACTTAAAACATCCAAGCCACGTTTTGAAATGAAAGTGAGCCTCGAATCGAGCTTGGCCGCGAAGCTGATACCAGGACAAATGGTCTGGATTAAATTGCCCGGGCATCGCGCAACACTGCTGGATGCACTGCATCGTTGGGCAAGTGAAAAATGGAATACCATCCTTCAGCAGTCCAAACCGCTGGGCAGCTAGAAATCTGCGTGCAGCTACGTGCAGCTACGTGCGGCAGTTATTTGCTGTCGTAGCCAACACGGATCGAGGTAATTAGCCTTTTTCGCGCAGAGGAAACGAAACCACGGACCGGCGACTTCTCGATTGATTGCCAGGGTTAAGTTCTGACGGTCGTGTTGATTGAAAAGGCGTTGTGGATGAGCTTAGCAATGGTGTGTGCAAAGTCGCGCGATTGAGTAAATTCCAGGTTTCGGTGGGTTCGAAAGCAATCAGAAGTCTGGGAAATCTGATTGACGGCGAAAAGGAATTTGCATGCAATCGCTAAGTGGCCATTCGAAATTGCTAATTTTATTGGTTTGTGCGGCGTCCGCGACTACTGCACTCGCGCAGCAAACCACTCTGCCATTGCCAGCACACCCCGAACGACTTTTGGAGTCGTCTGAGAATACCGCACCACGCGAGGCTCAGCCAAATCGCGAGGCTCGTCGTACAGACTCGATACCTTCTCGCGGTCCGAATGTGCGACGTCCGATTCCTGGTCAACCAGGCAGAAACTTGCCTCCGGTTGGACTCGAAGAAGCGGAGTCGCCCGCTGGCGGCGAAATGTTGGATGCCGAAGAATTGGGATTGTTTCGT
This sequence comes from Pirellulaceae bacterium, assembly GCA_041736515.1. Classification (GTDB taxonomy): domain Bacteria; phylum Planctomycetota; class Planctomycetia; order Pirellulales; family Pirellulaceae; genus Aureliella. The sequence goes on along the minus strand of JBGSTP010000213.1, from coordinate 51,827 downwards.
AGGTTGCCACACTCGTTGCGCGGCGGCGCTTGGACCTGGGAATACATTTACACTGGCGAGTCTTTTACCAAAGCTCATGGTGGGCTTTCGAATGATACCTCGACCAATTACCGCAGTAACACGGACATCGTAAGTATCATTGATACCGAGCGTATGGATTGGTGGCAGGGAGGTCGTTTTTTTGTCTACGGACAAAACCTTTTTGGGAAAACGCTCTCTGCGACCCACGTTGGCGACGCCCAGTTATTCAGCAATCTTGACTCGACCATCAGCGACAATGCTCGGCCACACTTTACCTCCGTTGCAGAATATTGGTATGAGCACTTTACGGGAGACAATCGTTGGCGATTCAAAATAGGTAAACAGGACGCCAATGCAGATTTCGCGTTGAGCGACCTAGGTGGAGAATTCGTGCATTCTTCATTTGGCCTACCGCCAATGATCCCTCTACCAACGTTTCCGAGCCAAGCGCTTGGCTTTGCAACGTTCTACAACTTGACCGAAGGTGCAGCCATTGGTGTCGGAGTCTATGACGGAACCGCTCCCGATGGACCTCAGGGAGTGAGATGGGGATTCGATACCTTGGGACATAACGGCGCGATTTCGTTGTTTCAACTTGAATTAAAACCACAATTAGGGCCGGATGGTCAGTTGCCCAACTCGACTCGAGTTGGCATATGGCACCATTCGGATTCCAGTGTGTGGGCTGAGTATACAACGGATCCGAATCCGCGCACTTTTGTTCAGAATTATGGGTTTTGGGCGACTATGGATCAATTACTCTGGAAGGAGCAGTACGGTACTGACGACGAGCAAGGTCTAGGGATCTTTGGCATGTTCGGTTGGGCTCCAGGAAACCGGAATGCGATTCAGGAGTCCTACGGTTGGGGAGTTGTTTACAAAGGACTCTTGCCGAATCGCGACAGCGACGTGTTTGGGTTTGGCATGGCCAACATCTTATTTAGCAGTCCGTACCGTCAGGCCAGTTTGGCGGAGGGCACAGAAGTGGGCAGCTTTGAGAATGCATTGGAAATCTTCTACAAGGTCATCGCTTCGCCCTATTTTTCGGTGCAGCCGGATGTGCAGTTCATTGCGAATCCGAGCGGACAGTATCGCGACGCGCTTGTGCCTGGCTTGCGTTTCGAAATCGTACTCTAGTTGGATAGCGCCAGACTTGTTCGTACGCCACGGTACGTGCATCACGATTGTTGCGGAGTTTACACCAAACGCGGAGGCACGGAGGAACACGGAGAATTAAGGCGCACCAGGAGATCCGATGCCTAGCTGCATTAGTTCTTGGATGTGTTTTTTTTAGCTAGGCTCTACTGCTAACGCGAACGCGAGTACGAAATCCTAGAGCGACTGTAAAAGGTAGGAGTCCGTTGGCGCAGTGGGTATCGCGAAGCTAGTATCACGTCAGGCTCGTTGGGGCCAAGCCTGGAATGCTGATCACGCAACCCGACGGGACTGAAACACAGCGAACCTCCGACAACTAACAAGAGTGCGAAGACCGCGTTTGCTCGAATCATTCGTAGCGAAATAAACATTCTGTATTCTCCGTGGTTTTGTTGCCTTTAGATCTGGCAGACAAAGGCTGCCGCGTTGGACGAACCCTGATTGAGCAAGCTGCATACCAAAGGAGCATGATTGGGGGTTTGTGCAGGCTGTGCAAGTCATGATTGCGGTCGCCTAAGTCGCCTTTCTATCAGCGATTTGTTGAGACGGTGTGCGGCTAGATGAGGTTTTTCAGGAAAATCTTTGGCCAGCTTCTAAGTGCGAGCTAGGATTCTGCATGTAGTCGCACTGGAACGAATGTTCCTAATAATGTTGCCAAAACGCAACATGCGACGTCATTCGATGCCAGGTTGTCGCTGATTTGGGGAAGCGAAAGGGGACCTGGAACCGGTGCGTCTAACACGGTGACGCGCTGGAGTGGCACGAGTGGCAGTGTATTTTCACATGCAGCACTTAGGACCACCATGAGACTTCCCCATTTCTGCAGCTTCGTATTTCTGCTGATCGCTGTCCCCAATACGACACTATTCGCGGATACTGATATTTTTGTATCTCCGACAGGCAACGACCATGGAAGCGGAGATGCAACCGCACCATTAGCAACAATCGCTGAGGCCCAGCGGCGAGTTCGATCGCTCCACGAGTCGGACAACGCCGAACTGGGGACAATTCGTGTGCACCTCGCAAGTGGTCGATATCACTTGAATGAACCCTTGGAATTCAACCACCAGGATTCTGGGACAGCAGTAAATCCGGTGGCGTACATAGGCTCAACGTCTGAGCCGACAGTGATATGTGGTGGACTCGAACTGGACCTGTCTCTGCTAACGGCTTGTCCCAATGACCCGCGATTAGATTCACTGCCACCATCCGTTCGCACCAATATTCGCTGTTTAGAACTACGCGAACTAGGAATTGAGAAAATCGCAGAATTACAGCGTCGGATGCGACATGAGGGCATGCATCCCACTGGAACTGAGTTGTTTGTGGGTGGCCAAAGAGGCAAACTGGCCGGATGGCCGAATTCTGATTGGGCGACGATCGAGGCCATCGATGCCGCTCAGAAGCAATGGATTGTTAAGGGGTTAAGGCCGTCCTCCGAATTGAAGCACGCATGGATTCATGGATTCTTGGCCAACGATTGGGAGGACCGATTTGAGAAAATCGCTGTAATTCCCCATGAGGCTAATGAAATTCGAATCCTGACACCCGAGTCACAAGCAGATGAGTTGAGATTGTCAGCCCGCTTTCGGATCGAAAATGTGCTTTCCGAGTTGGACGCTCCTAATGAATACTATTTAGATCGCGAGCAGCTGCGACTCTATGGTTACTCGCTGGATTCGCAACCGGGAGTTGCGGCTTATCTATCGTTCTTGGAAACTCCCATTTCGTTGTACGATGTGGAACATCTGGCGTTGGTCAATTTGACGATTGAGGGGGCGCGGGTATGTGGTGTTGAGATTGCCGGAGGTCGCAATGTATCCATCGAAAACTGTACCATTCGAAACATTGGGAATGTCGGTGTCAATGTATTTCATGGATATCAGCATAAGCTGATCGGCAGTGAAATTTACAATACGGGTGCCGGTGCGATTCGGGTCGAGGGTGGCGATCGTAAAAACCTCGTCTCCTGCGAGTTCCTGGTCGAGAATTGTTGGTTACACGATTTTGCCGAATTGCAGTTGGCCTATCGGCCGGCCATCAATGTGTACGGCGTGGGCACGACAATCGCGAAGAACCGAATCTCCAATGGCCCGCACGCTGGTATCATCCTGCACGGCAATGATCACTTGGTTCTTGCAAACGAAGTACATCATGTTTGTACACAAACAGGCGATGTTGGAGCCATTTACCTGGCACAGGATCCGACCTTTCGCGGAAATCAAATTCGCGGCAACTATATCCACGATTTGGGAGGCTTTAGTAAATCGGAAGTAGTGGGTGTTTATCTGGACGATTTCGCTAGTGGCACCACCGTCGCCGAGAATATCTTCGAGCGGGCTGGACGAGGCGTGGCAATTGGTGGCGGTCGAGACAACATCATAGAAAACAATTTATTTGTGGAATGTTTGGCCGCAGTTCAGATAGACTGCCGCGGCACGACGTGGGCAAGTCGCTTCTTTGAAGGAAGCCCGTCAGCCTATGCGCAACTGTGGGACGGTGTTTCCGCCGGTGTGGGCATCTATGCAGAACGTTATCCCGAATTAGCGTCTGCCTTGCACGATGAGCCACAGATTGCCAAAGGGAATCGCATCGAACGCAACTTATTCGATGGGCAAATTGGTATCGACTTGCATGACCAACTTAACGGTCAAGTTGTGCAAACAAAGGATAATTTTGGCCATGCATACCAACTGGTGACCCGTACCGCTTCCGGCCGATTCGAGTTAAAGCCAGGGACCGATGCGGTTGCAGCCGGTTTTCGCGAATTGGCACTACCTGCGGTCAGGAGGCGTGCCGACACTGCGCAACTGGTTAGTGAAAATCCTCCGCCTGAAGCTGTTGATTAGAACCAGTGTGGCTGCAGTTGTCCCAACCGCAAGTTTCCGAACCAGTGTGGCTGCGGTTGTCCCAACCGCTAGTTTTCGAACCAGTGTGGCTGCGGTTGTCCCAACCGCTAGTTTTCGATACGTCAGCACAGCGGGCTGCTGGCGGGAACTGGGGCGTAGCGTCACGAGTAAATTTAAGCATTGCACTCATGTCGTCGCTGGGTGAAGATCCGGATGGACAGTGGCCGTTACGTTATAGGTACTCGCTCCGACCCGCCTCCCAGGCTGGACTGGTCTTGGCAGCCGCGAAGCGGCGGTAGTTGGTAGCCAATGGACGCGAGCCCATGGAACGCGGAACCATTTCAGCAGTTTAATGGGGACATCAGGTAATCCAATTCGAACGCGTTAACGCACAGTGAGAAGTGTCTCTATCTAAGCACTTTAACGATTGCGACGACCGCGCCGGTAGATTCGTTCAGATCTTCCTGAACCCTACGGATTTACACCCAAATTCCTTTCCCAGAGCCTAAGAATATGGCATGAATAAGGAGCATTTGGTGGTTCGTAGCGACTAGGAGAGACTGGCGAAATGAGCATTGAAGACCAGGAACTGATGAATGAGTTCGTAATTGAATCTCAGGAGCATCTTGCCGATGTCGAGCAGCAATTGCTAACCCTCGAATCAAAGGGCGATGCGATGGATGTCGCATTGGTGAACACCGTCTTTCGAGCGATTCACTCGATTAAGGGAGCTGCTGGATTCTTGGGGCTCGATGTGCTGCAGGCGTTGGCTCACCGCGAAGAGGAGATTCTCAACAAACTTCGCAACCATGAATTACGGCCGACTTCGGTTGTCATCGACAGCCTTTTGAAGGCTACCGATCGTCTGAAGGGACTCTTGGATGATATCGATTCGTCCAACGATCAAGACGTATCAGACCATTTAGCTGCATTGGAGTTGATTCTCAATGGTGGCGTAATGGATGAGACACCAGCAGAGACGGTTTCCGACCAATCGTCCCTAGTGAATCCCATCGCCGTAGAGTCCAACGCTGGATTGTCTAATGAAGCTCTGCGCGAGTTCTTGGTTGAGAGCTTTGACAATCTCGACCAACTTGAGCGCGACCTAATGTCGCTCGAAAGCCAACCTGGTTCGGACACATTGATCAATGGCGTGTTTCGAAATATTCACACGATCAAAGGAACGGCAGGATTCCTGGGATTCGGCAAACTGGAGCGACTCACTCATGTTGCCGAAAATATTCTGGGCGATGTACGCGGTGGCACACTGAAAATGGGCGCAGAGATCGGCAGTGCCCTGTTGCTCGCAGTGGATAAGGTGCGTGAGTTGCTTGCCGCAATCGAGAATTCCGGGCAAGAAACAGAATGTGGCAGTGAAACGCTGGCGGACTCGCTCACAAAGCTGCATGAAATTCTGCTGCCAACGGATGCCAAGAAGTCCACGAGCACAGAAAAAGGCAAGAAGCCCGCCAAGAGATCAACCAAAAAATCGGCGGACGCACCCGTGGCCAAGCCGGTAGCCGCGAAATCCAAGAGCGCAGAAATCGTAAGTCCAGCGCCTATTCAATCCATTACTCCCTCTGCGTCCGCTACGACGCCCGCCGCTCCGTCGGAACCTCGAGCAACCGCCGCATCGACTCAGAATAAGAGCCCGGCGGCCACAGATATAAGCGCAGCGGAAAGCACAATCCGTGTCGATGTCGCATTGCTCGAAAAACTGATGACCGGTGTTGGCGAGCTTGTCTTGGCAAGAAATCAGATTCTGCAGTTTGCCAATGAAAATGTAGGCAGCGAACTACATCGAACAAGCCAACGCTTGAACTTGATCACGAGCGAACTGCAAGAGAGTGTGATGAAGACACGCATGCAGCCAATTGGCAACGTGTGGAGTAAGTTTCCTCGGCTGGTGCGCGACTTGGCAGGGATCTGCCAAAAAGAAGTCCGCATTGAGATGGAAGGGAAGGAAACCGAACTCGACAAAACGATTATTGAAGCCATCAAAGATCCGCTGACTCACCTGGTTCGCAATACCGTTGACCATGGTATCGAGCGTCCCGAAGTCCGCGAGCAGATTGGCAAACCGCGCGAAGGTTGCTTAACGTTGCGTGCGTACCACGAGGGCGGGCAAGTCAATATCGAGATCTGCGATGATGGGGCAGGCATCAATGCGGAGCGAGTCAAGGCGAAGGCTTTGGAGAAGGGTCTGATGACTCAAGAGCAGCTCGCTAAAATGTCTGATCGCGACGTTGGCAATTTAATCTTTTTGCCTGGCTTCTCAACCGCTGAAAAAGTCTCCAACGTATCGGGACGCGGCGTGGGAATGGATGTGGTGAAGACTAACATCGAGAAAATTGGCGGTACCGTAGACCTCCAAAGTCAGCCCGGGCAAGGTACTGTAATCAAAATCAAGATACCGCTTACTCTGGCAATTATTCCAGCGCTGATCGTCGCCTGCGATAACTACCGGTATGCGATTCCTCAAGTCAACTTACTGGAACTGTTGCGGCTCGATGGCGATCAAGTCGCCAGCCATATCGAGTGGATTCAATCGGCTCCCGTCTATCGCCTTCGTGGCCGTCTTCTGCCACTCGTCTACTTGCGGGAGCAACTAAGAGTACAAAGTACGGCACAGAACGAAGCGCTGAATATCGTTGTGCTGCGAGCCGACGATCGTCAGTTTGGTTTGGTAGTTGATCGTATCAACGATAGCGAGGAAATCGTCGTCAAGCCACTGAGCAGTCAACTGAAGGGCATCTCGGTTTACTCGGGTACGACCATTATGGGTGATGGCCAAGTGGCTTTAATCCTGGATGTGATGGGGCTCGCGCACACGGCCAAGGTTATCTCCCATTCGGGCAAGGGGCAGAAGCAGGAGTTCCAAGATCGATCGCAAGCTAATAGCCAAGATCACCATACATTGCTCATCGCCGAAGTTGGCGCTACGCATCGATTCGCTGTGGAACTTGCCCAGGTAACTCGCCTCGAGAAGATTGACGTCGGCTCGATCGAAATCGCTGATAACCAAGAGGTGGTACAGTATCGCGGCGAAATTTTGTCGCTGATCCGACTCAGCGATGTCATGGGTGTGCCCAGCTCTCGCGATCCTGAAAACACATTGCTCGATGTGATCGTTTATACCCAAGCGAATCGAACCGTGGGGGTTGTCGTTGATCGAATCATTGACATCGTCGACCAAGCAATTGAGATCACCAAGGATGCACATTCGCATGGGCGCGCCGTCTCGGCAGTCATTCAAGGACAAGTTACGGATCTCATCGATTTACCGGCAATCATGAGCCAATGTCCCTAACCACGCGAGTATTGAGTGCGGCGCGGCGCTAGCCGCCGCTACTGACTAGAGAAACCGGTGGTGAGCGCCTTGCCGCTCACTAGTCAGAAAAGCCAAAGAAGTAATAAAAATCAATTCGTACCCGTTTTTGAGCTAGAGTTACCTATGGTCGCAGCAACTAGACAACTATGCACTTTCTTTCTGGGTAACCATATCTTCGGAGTGGATGCGCATCTGGTTCAGGAAGTGATTCGATATCAAGAAATGACGCGAGTTCCGTTGACGCCGCCATCGGTGAGTGGCTTGATCAACCTGCGTGGGCAGATTGTTACAGCAATCGACATGCGTAAAAGACTGGGGTATCCGGAACGATCAGAGGACAAGCTGCCCATGAACGTAGTAATCCGTTCGGAGGAAGGCGCTGTGAGCTTGCTGGTCGATTCCATTGGGGATGTTATCGAAGTTTCTCAGGACAGCTTCGAAACTCCTCCAGACACGCTTCAAGGAGCGGAGCGTGATTTGATTGGAGGAGCCTACAAACTGAAAGATCGTTTGCTTTTGGTGCTAAACACCGAAGACGCGATCCATGAGAAATGCGCCGAGTAGTTCAACAACCATAACCATAACCACAACTTTTTCGAATTGCATCCAAAAATCAAGAGGTCAACAATGTCCAAACTGAGCAATCTTTCCATGAACGCCAAAGTCCTGCTGCTGGCAGGGATTTTCTCCACTGGTTTCTTGCTGTTCGGTGGCGTTGCCGTCAACGTAGTGCAAACAGCCAAGATCGGAGGCCCCTTGTATGTCGATATCGTTGACAGCAAGGCTCTGCTGGCGGATGTGCTGCCTCCTCCAGGGTTGATTGTTGAAACTTATCTCAACATGCATCTGATGATCGACTCGATCGAAGATGGCCCAGAGAAACTGGCCGAACGCATTGCAACTTTCGAACGTCTACGCCAAGAACATGAAACATGCATTACCACCTGGACGAACAAGCTCCCCGATGGAGAGCTCAAGACGAAGCTGGTAAAGAATGCAACGGAACCCGCTGAGGCATTCTTCAGTCTGGCGGCGAATGAGATCATTCCGGCTATTCGCGGTGATAACCTCGCCAAGGCGGAGGATTTAATCGATAACGCACTGCCAGACTTGTTTGATAAGCATTGGACCGCTATGGCAGACGTCGTTACTCTGACCAAGGAGTTTGAACAAACTTCCCAGAACACGGCGGACACGGCAGTTTCGCGCGGATTTTGGCTGTTGACCTTGATCGGTACCTTGATCTTGGCGGCGGTGACGGGTCTGACTCTATGGCTACGCAGAGGAATCGCGGCACAAGAGATTGTTAATGCCGACTTTGCTTCTCAGATTCAGGCTATCAACCGCTCGCAAGCGGTGATCGAGTTCGATTTACAGGGCAATATTCTGAATGCGAACGAGAATTTCTTGAAGACACTCGGTTACGATATGCAGGAAATTAAAGGTAGACACCACAGCCTGTTACTTGAGGAAGCTTACAGAAACAGCGCTGAGTATCGCGAATTCTGGCCAAATTTGGCTAAGGGCAATGTCTTTACAGGGGAGTTCAAGCGAATAGGCAAAGGTGGCAAATTGCTGTGGATTCAAGCCAGTTACAATCCGATTCTTGGTCCTGATGGCAAACCAGTAAAGGTTGTTAAATACGCGTCCGACACGACAGCTCAGAAACTAGCGGAAATCGAGCTCCGCAATAAAGTGAATAGCATCTTGGAGGTCGTAGAGGCGGCTTCCAACGGAGATCTTACGCGCGACATCACCGTCCAGGGCGATGATGCTGTGGGGCAGATGGGAACTGCTCTCGATCAATTCTTCAGCGATCTGCGCAACAGCATTGCGTCAATGTCTGAGAACGCTTCTGCTTTGGCTGGTGCTTCCGAAGAACTGTCGGCCGTGAGCACACAGATGAGCTCGAACGCTGAAGAGACATCCTCTCAAGCCAATGTTGTTTCGGCCGCATCGGAACAGGTAAGCATGAATGTGCAGACTGTGGCAACCGGCGTCGAAGAATTGAATGCAGCGATTCGCGAAATCGCCAAGAATGCTTCTGACGCAGCACGAGTATCTCAACAAGCGGTGTCTGTGGCCGAAAGCACCAACAATACCATCTCCAAATTGGGTGATAGCAGTCTGGAAATTGGCAAGGTAGTTAAGGTGATCACCTCGATCGCTGAACAAACCAATCTGCTGGCATTGAACGCAACCATCGAAGCGGCCCGAGCAGGTGAAGCTGGAAAGGGCTTCGCCGTAGTAGCTAACGAGGTCAAGGAACTGGCTAAGGAGACCGCCAAGGCGACCGAAGACATCAGTCAGAAGATCGATGCCATCCAAACCGATACTCAGGGTGCCGTGGAAGCCATTCGTGAAATAAGCGAAGTTATCAACCAAATCAACGACATCTCGAACACGATTGCCAGCGCTGTAGAGGAACAGACGGCAACCGCCAACGAGATGGGACGCAACGTTGGCGAAGCAGCTCGCGGAGCCAGCGAAATTGCCCGGAACATCACCTCGGTGGCCACGGCTGCAGAGAGTACAACACACGGTGCGTCCAACAGCCAGCAGGCAGCAGGAGAATTGAGTCGCATGGCGGCTGATCTCCAGAATCTGGTCAATCGCTTCAAGTACCAGAAGAATGAACTCGAGAAGTCGCCGGTCAGTACACGACGCATTGCACCGGTGAGCACGAGCTATTCTACAAATAGCTATCAATCGGTCTAGAAGCATCGCGATTCCTGGTCGCAGAGCGGCGTGATAGCCTGGGATGCAAGTCCCAGGTTTTCGTTAGCCAGAGTCCTACCGTAGTCGCGGCGCGATCGATCGCGGCTGCAAAGACAGAATCTTGAGCGGTTTTGTTCCCTGGGACTCGCGTCCCAGGCTCGGGACTGCCGTGCCTTCGGTACTCAAGATCGAAGCATCAAAACTGCGTGTCGGGCTGTGAAAAGCACTGCGAATCGCGGAAATAAATTAATTAACTAATAAACTAGTACTACCCAACGGTCATAGGAATTAAGTCATGCGAGCTCTGGTTGTAGATGACTCACGTGCCATACGCCGAATAATCGGCGACATGCTGCGAAAGCTAGGCTATGAAGTTCACGAGGCCTCCCACGGCATAGAAGCACTCCAGCGATTGTCGGAAATCGAGACGCCCGACGTGCTGCTCGTAGACTGGAATATGCCTGAGATGAACGGCATAGAGCTGATCAAGGCCGTTCGAGCCAATCCATTGTATGGGAATCTGCCGATCATGATGGTTACGACAGAAACAGAAATGGAACGCATGGCCCAGGCTTTTGTCGCTGGTGCGAATGAATACGTGATGAAGCCCTTTGATCAAGCAACGATCAGTGACAAGCTGCAGTTGTTGGGCGTGGGGGTCTAGTTCCATGCGTAAAATTCGAGTGCTAGTCGTCGATGACTCAACCGTCATTCGCCGATTATTGTCCGACTCCCTGGTAACTGACTCGCAAATCGAAGTCTGTGGTACTGCAGCTAATGGCAAGATCGCTTTGGCCAAGATCCCACAGCTTAACCCAGACATTATCACGTTGGACATGGAGATGCCTGAGATGGACGGCATCACCACTTTGGTCGAGCTGCGCAAACTATATCCAAAACTGCCAGTGATCATGTTTAGCACGCTCACACAACGCGGCGCTGTAGCCACGATGGATGCATTGTCCAAGGGTGCAAATGACTACGTTACCAAACCCGCGAATGTTGGTAGTGTCAACGCTGCGATGCAAAGCGTCCGAAACGAGCTTGTGCCGCGCATCAAGGCATTTTGCGGCTGGGCCTGCCCTGCCCCGGATAATGCTCTGCCAATCCAAACAAAAACGCCGCGGAGTAGACTCGCCACGGCTTCAAAGAGAATTGATGCAGTTGTCATCGGAAGCTCGACCGGAGGTCCAAACGCTCTGCAAGCTGTGATAACACGGTTACCGGCCAGCTTTCCAGTGCCCATCTTGATCGTTCAACACATGCCGCCGATTTTTACCAAGCATCTCGCTGAGCGCCTGAATCAACTGTCGGAACTAAACGTCATTGAGGCCTCTAATGGAGATTCCATTCACGCGGGTGGTGTGTGGTTAGCACAGGGGGACTTTCACATGCAACTGGGACGCGTTGGAACGGACATTCGGGTCCGACTCAACCAAGGTACGCCCGAAAACTCGTGCCGCCCTGCCGTAGATGTACTATTCAGGTCCGCAGCCAGTGTCTACGGCGGCAATCTGATGTCCGTAGTGCTGACAGGTATGGGACAGGATGGCGCTCGAGGTTGCGAGTCGATTCGCGACGCGGGCGGCCATGTTTTGGTTCAGGACCAGGCGAGCTCGGTTGTGTGGGGCATGCCCGGAGCTGTCGCTCGCGCAGGATTGGCAGACAACACTTTGCCTCTTTCCCAAATTTCAGATGAGATTATCAAGCGCGCTGCGGTCGGCAGGGGCCAAGTGAAGGAGGTCCTGTCATGTCGCTAGCCACATTACCTAACTCAGCAACTTCGAGCTTCGATTATCTCGCAGAGCTTGTGTTGCGTAAATCAGCGATTCTGCTGGAACCAGGAAAGCAGTACTTGGTCGAATCGCGACTGATGCCAATCGCCCGCGCTCATGGCTGCTCGACGTTGGATGAATTGGTGAGCGCACTCAAGAAACCCGGATCAGCATCGTTGGTAGACGAAGTCATCGATGCCATGACGACAAACGAATCCAGTTTCTTCCGCGACCTGCACCCGTTCAATGCGCTGAAATCGCATATTCTGCCGGAGCTCATTGCCAAGCGATCCAGGGATCGCGTACTGAATATTTGGTCGAATGCTTGTTCGAGCGGTCAGGAAGTCTATTCGATTGCAATGCTGATTCGCGAGCATTTTCCCGAGCTAGCGGGGTGGCGAGTCAACCTGGTTGCTACGGACATATCAAAACAGATTTTGGAGAAAGCCCGATCCGGATTGTTCACGCAAACTGAAATCAACCGCGGCTTGCCCATGCCTCTCGTGCTCAAGAATTTCAAGCGTGAGGGAGTTCATTGGCGGATCAGCGAAGACATTCGTCAAATGGTGAACTTCAAGCTGTTGAATCTCATTGAGCCTTGGCCAACCACTTTCCCCAAAATGGATATCGTGTTCTTGCGAAACGTTTTGATCTATTTCAATGTAGAAACGAAGCGACAGATACTCGATAAAGTACATCGTACGCTCAACAGCGATGGCGTACTGTTCCTCGGTGGCGCAGAAACGACGATGAATCTCAATGTCAAATTCGAACGGAAGGCGATCGGAGCGGCGACTGGTTACTTCCCCACGTAAGCGTCTACGAGTAGCTACCGTCGTCAGACGGTCTTACGGTAGCCACCGTCGCCAGATTCGCAAGACGGTCTTTCCGTAGCCACTGTCGCCAGACGGTTGGGGTAGCCACTGTCGCCAGACAGTTGGGGTTTGGGTTCAGGGCTATTACTTGACGCGTCCACCGCTTGGCAGCGGGTGGCTACGAATTTCAATTTTACAGTAACCACCGTCGCCAGATCGCCAGACGGTTGGGGTAGCCACTGTCGCCAGACGGTTGGGGTTTGGGTTCAGGGCTATTACTTGACGCGTCCACCGCTTGGCAGCGGGTGGCTACGAATTTCAGTTATACGGCAGCGACCGTCGCCAGACGGTTAGGCCGCGATTTCCTTCTACGTTCTCATCGGTGCCGATTTTGGTTTTCGGCGCAAGCTTTGATTAGAATGAGCGATGCAATTTCGATGGTTGCTGGTTGCAGCCGAAGCTAATCAAGTTTCATCCTAGCCTAAGTGGATGGCGCCAAAATAGCTCTCGTGTGTTTCAGTTTCGAGAGGCTGGTTGGCAAGTTGATAGCGGTCACGCGCCACTGCAAACTCACTGTCAGTCCCATTACTTGTTGATGAACAAACAGATGAATCGTAGCAAATCTCGCCGTAAGGCGGCGTCGCGAATCAGCGCCGATCGTATGGTCGAACTTGGATCGGCTGCCTTGGCACGACATCAACGCAGGCAGCGTTTATCAACGTTCACGTACGTGAGCCTGCGAATCATAGGGCTTGTGCTGATTGCCGCACTAGGAACAGCATACTACTTTGCAAAAGTGCAAAGAAACCCCATACAGTGGCAACACTACCTAGACCGCCTCGAAATGAATATCTTTACTACAGAACAGAATTCTGACACGCCTAGTACTGAAGAGGAGCCGCAAGGCGAATAACCTCTTGGTCAGTGAAGTAGCTTGCATTGCAATCGTTGCAGAGCTATCTATCCCGTCCCTATTCCTACGCGGTCCCTATCGCCTGCCGGGGCTGGGTGCTAGGCTTGGGTAGAAGTGCGAGTAATTCTGAAAGGTTGACGCAGTGGCGGGCGCTCCACCACCGGTCGTGAGCCTTTGACGCAGTTGCCGATCGAGTAGTTCGCTCAAGGAACTTTCGGTAAGCGTCATCCTTCCATCGTATGCAAGAGGCGCGCGGGAAGCAGGAAGAGCCAGATAGCCAAGCTGGCTTTGCTGTTGAAGTGGCTGAATGTACGTGTAGTAATTCGGTAAGCCCGTCGTATTGATTGCTGAATAAGCGAAGTAGGGTGAAATTGTTGGACGCGCGGGGACATACTGAGATGGCAGACGTCCTTGACCATGTGCGTTGTCAAGCAGTAGCGACAAGAGTATCAATGATGGTAATAGAAGGTATCTTAGCTTCATCGTTTAGCTCCTAGACGTTGCTATGCTGCTGCCCCACACGAAAATGGTCTTCGACTCAAAATGCGATCAGAAATCGACTTTTATTATTGGACGTGAAAGCCTGACCTCGTCGTCATATCTTACCGACTTGATAGAGCTTGTTCACGTCCTAGCCAGGCAACCGATTAATTATCCTATGCCGCAAACTCAACGAAAAAGGCAGAATTGCCAATGGCGGAAGGAAGCGAATAAACGGAAAAACCGAAATTCGCATTTTGGATAGCGTGCTGTTTTTTCGGAAATTACGGCAGAACTATGCAGCGACGCGACGAACTATCCACCAATCTTGGGCAATAACACCCAATTCCGGTCTCGCTCGAACTAATTCAACAGCGAAAAAAAGATGCCGGGTGAATCTAATGCGTGAGTTTTATAGGTTTGATTCGCTAGAGCCCGCTGAATCGTAGGTTTGTAGTCAAGGATTGACGAGAGACCTTCATCGCGAATCGGAAAAGTCACTTAGAACGGAATCGAATAATGAACGGAATTCAAGGAAGAATTCTTCAAACGGCAGCGATCTGCGCTAGTGCCTGCGCGTCACTTTTTTCTGGATGTAGCCTCGTCCATGAGAAGCAGACGCACGAGTTTCATCCCGTTCCACCTGTGGCTCAGACGATGCCGCGTGAGTTGCAGAAAACGGTCATGCCACCGTACACGATTGAAGCACCAGACATACTTAATATAGAAACCGTTCATGCAGTCCCCAAGTCACCGTACACGCTGAAGACGCTCGATATTCTTTCGGTTCGCGCCTTAGGGACTCTGCCCGAGGCGCCCATTGCGGGTGCATACCCGATCGAACCTGGAGGGACGATCAACCTCGGCGCGCCCTATGGAGTGGTGAAGGTCACCGGTATGACTGTCCAGCAGGCCAGCGACCAAATAGTGGCGCATCTGAAAGTCTTTCTCAAGGAACCGAGCGTGGCCGTGGCACTGGTAGAGCTCGGAGCATCGCAACGAGTTGCTGGCCAGTACATGGTCGGACCAGACGGAACGGTCCGGTTGGGAAGCTATGGCAGTGTGCTTGTGGTTGGGCAGACGTTGGACGAAGCAAAGTTCTCGATCGAACAACATCTCACGCAATACCTCGAGGAACCGATCATCTCGATCAATGTTCATGCGTACAACAGTAAGTTCTACTACATCATTCTGCAGGGTGCTAACTTAGGAGATGCCGTCTTCCGTTATCCACTTACTGGTAACGAAACAGTTCTCGACGCCATCTCGCAAATCAATGGTCTGCAACAAATCTCCTCGAAGAAGATTTGGGTAGCGCGGGCAGCAGATCGGAATTGCGAGCCAGAAGTCTTGCTGGTTGACTGGTGTGCCATCTCCGAATTCGGTATGTCACCGACCAATTACCAACTTTTCCCGGGCGACCGAGTGTTTGTTGCCGAGGATCGCATGGTTGCCTTCGACAACAAGATAGCAAAACTGTTTGCACCGATGGAACGAATCATGGGCTTCAGCTTGCTTAGCGCAGGAACCGCAACACGCTACAGCGGACCAGTGCTGAAGGGTGGTGGCAATCCACGCGGCGGTGGTAGCGGATTCTAACAAGTGTGTCCAAGTTAGAACGGCAAGTCGGAACTGGACAGCAAATTCATAATTCTAGCGGGAAACGCGTGTCGAGTAACGGAAAATTCAATGAATAGTCGATCAAAACGAACCCAATGGATTGTGTTGATTTCTGGCCTTTCGATGTGGGCAACCGGTTGCGGGTCTTGGAATCACCATGTTGCAAAGCACTCCTGGTTTTCCCGGCTGACCGCGCGACACCAAGAGCCCTATAGCCAATGCGAAGATTGTGGCCAAATCATCATGAATAAGTCACAGCATTCCTGTGGCAATTGTGCAACGGTTGAGCCGTACTATGGATACAAGGCAACATGCTGGGCGGCATGGCCGGAGGGGTGGATAGCCTGTCCAGAGTCGCCTTTAACTGGTTGTATGCTCTCCGAGGACGCGATTCCCAGTAATCTCGCCCCAGCGCAGCCGGTCGCAGCTGAAATAATTTGCTCCATCGGCCCAACAAGTTTAGAAGAGTCTGCCGCAGAGAATGCGACGCCCGACACGCCGTCAGAGACGCTTACGAAAGATCAAGAGTTAGACTCTCCAGAGCCATCTGCAGACGCGTCGCCGAGCGATGCAAACCCAACCGTGCCGGATTTCTCCAGCAGCGATTGGGAGCAGATTGAGGCAGACACCACCCCACAACTCCTAATTGAAAAATTGCCGGAGGCTCAGATTTCTATGGGAGTTGCGATCGAGATATCGAGTGAGGCGAGTGCAGAGGCTACGTCGTCACCACCTGTCACCGAGTCTCAGCCAATTGATGTTGAGTCCACTCCTCAAGCGGTTACTGCGGCGTCGGCAGAAGTGTCAGCTCAGACCATCTCCACGCCCACCGATACGCAAGCGAACGTGGAAGCAGTTGAGAGACTGCGACAATTTAAGAAAATACTGGAATCAACGCGGGCATCCGCTACGCACTTCGCAAAAATTCGGGAATCCAAAGTCTCGTCGCCTAATGCGGAAGCGCATCCTGTGAAGGACATCAAGCGTTCCGAATTGCTGCGGATGCTGCAAAAACGAGAGCCGATAGACATTGATGCGACTGGCAGCAATCAGTCGCGAGGCAAGTGAAACGGTACCCTCCGTACTCAATGTGCGCGGGTTTCAACTCGAGCGGCCAACCGCTTGGCAGCGGTAGCTACAGCCGCCCGAGAATCGTAGCTACCGTCGCCAGACGGTGGACTGGAGACCGTTGAACATCGATCGAGCGGCCAACCGCTTGGCAGCGGTAGCTACAGCCGCCCGAGAATCGTAGCTACCGTCGCCAGACGTTGGACTGGAGACCGTTGAACATCGATCGAGCGGCCAACCGCTTGGCAGCGGTAGGTACGGCCGTCCGAGCCGATCGACAAGTTCAATATACGGGTTCAAGCTTGTAAGGTTCGATCTCGAGTGTAATCCCCTGCCCCAGGTAGGAAATAGCTATCAGGAGTTTGTTAACGTCACCCGCGCGAACAAGCTCTCCCTGGAAACCTTTGAAGGGGCCCGACTTAACTCGCGCTTTCTGTCCAACGGACAGGCGTCGTTCAACTGTCAGCGGCACGTTTGCATGAATCAGCCGATTGACCTGGCGTAGCTCCCGCCAAAGCTCAGACTGATTGCCAACACTTATGTCGTGAGCGATACGTCTGGTATCAAAGGACCGTTGGCGTTCCTCAATTGTCCCATACAGGAATAAGTAGCCTGAGAACAACGGAACGAAAGACGCAAATCGCCTTCCGCGAATGTAGTTTTCGTGCGGGACCAGCGGCAGGTAGAAAGGGATATTATTAGCACATAGGTCTCGTGCAAGTGACTTTTCCTGACGAGGTTTGGTGTAAACGATACGCCAAGAACGGGAATCCTGCTCCCAAAATCCGTCCAGCGCAGTGGAGTTACCATACTGGGTTGGTGAATCCTCGTTTGGGTCCAGCAGGTTCTCAGGAAAGCACGAAAAATCACAATGAGTGGGCTTAGCTATCACGGAACAATACCCTTGATTTTCGAGTTGAGCGTCTAGGCGAAACACTTTGCGTGCCGCGTGCCACCCACAAGCGACCAGAGTATTCTGTCGAAACAAATCAGGGAGAGCTACCGTCACTATTCTGTCGCAATTGGGTCGTCGAGCTCCCCCAGACTTCCCACAGGTATCGGCGACCACACAACGCCGCAGCCCGTTCCATCACCGCTGAACTGCAGCAAGCGATTGCGTTGATTGCGATTTATACTTCGCAGCGTGTCGTGTAATCTTTGTTTCGGATCAATGTCGGAGCGGGGCGGCAAGGGATCGTCTATTCGGCGCGGCCAGCCCTCTTCCTCGAATGCGGAAAGGATTGCAATTTGGTTGGGAGACGGGAGCTTGAACTGCTTGACAATCGCCCCATTGAAAGAAACCAACCTGCACAATGGATCCCACTTCGGTCGTAAAACTTCTTCCTCGATGCGAGGTGCGGCTGGCGCAATCCGTTCCTCCCCGCCACTGTCAAGCGGAGTCAATGACCCTATTCTTGGAACGCATTTCCAATCAAACGCTTTTCGCAGACCTAGCTCGGTAAGAACGAACACAGACATTCTGCCGAGGCACTGGCTATCAAAATTTCTGAAAGCACGGGTGGTTTCTCCGTTGGCTGTAGTCTCTATCGCGTGAATTACAAATCCCTTGTGCATAAGCCATCGAAATTCAGATGGTGCGAGACCATGTTCTTCAAGCTCGTGGATGCCGATGGCGAATTCCCACACATTGCGACCTGAGTCATGCGCATAGACGGCAGCGCGAAGTAAAGTCGCCATCGCAAACCAAAGCGGCTTTCCTTCTGTGCAGCATTGCAGTTCGATTTCGGCTGCAAACTCATGAAAGATGTCTTGATATGCAGAGCTCGAGAGGTTTATCGTGTCAAACATATTATCTAAGTTGGTCATCACGCTAACGTGGATACACTGACTTAAGATCAATTGGCTCCTTCCGCTAGTGAAGCTCCCCTACAACAGGGAGCATAGTTCTTGCCACTTATGGTAATTGCCGTATAGGCTCACTAAAAGTTTGAGTTGTAAAGTAAAAGTCGTTTTTTTCGGAATAGTCGTTGGCATTTTCGCTGGTTTGAAACATATCCGCCCCGTTGGGATCGACAGTTGTACACTGGTGCAATCTCGATTTTTTTTCGGATTCTGTGTTGACTCTGCAAACTCGGTGTTTAACGTAGGGACGTTGTTATAGTTCTGCCCGCGAATCAATTGTTTGCGCAATTGACGGGGACGGAGTCCGTCTTGACGCAGTTTTCGTGAATCCTGAACCTCAGAATCATTTGATCCATTCCCGTCCTACGTCGGACGTGGCCTTACGTCGTAGCGAGCACGTCTCGCTGGATGTTCGTCCTAGGTTATTGCGTAGCAAAAATCAGAGTCAGGCAAATCTGATCACGCCGAATTTTGTATGGCGTGTGTTGCTGCAATGGTGGTACATTGCAATTCCAACTGGCGTCTTGCTTGCTTGCTTTGCCGCAGCGCTGGTTTTCTTTTCATTTGTACCGGTTTATCGTGCAACGTCTGTCATACAGATTGCCAGTCGTGCGCCTTACATTGCCTATGAAGCTGAGGAGGCGCCGCTAACGACCGAGGAGTTCGTCGAAACGCAGGTGGAACTGCTTCGCAGTCCGATCGTGTTGGAGTTGGTCCTGGCTAACCCAGAAATTTCCGCGTTGCCGACTTTCGAAGAGCAGAGCAATCCGGTGGAATGGATGGTCGGCCGCGTGAAGATCAACCAAGTTGGTAATTCTGAGCTCTATCATGTATCAATCGATGATGCTCAGGCCGAGGTTTCGGCGATGCTTGTGAACAAAGTCATCGACGCCTATTTTGATGTTCGCAATCGAGATGATCATTCACGCACGGACCGTGTTGTTCAATTGCTTCAGGAAGAGAAACAGCAGCGAGCTCTGGAAGTGCAGCGTCTGCGTGAGCAGGTTCGAACTTTGAGCAAGGAGACGGTTGGCCGCGATCCATTTACGGACCTTCCGCTGGGCCCCAGCGATGGTCGACATCCGTTACAGACACTTCAGGAGCAGGTCACTCGAGCCGAAGTGGATCGCAAACTTTTAGAGGTCGAGATTCAAGCTCTCACAGAAGCAATAGAGTCGAATTCTGAAGTTACTGTTCCTGATGTGCAAGTTGAGCTGACTCTCGATCAAAGCGCCGAAGTGCGTGATTTGCGGGCTTTGATTGCAACCAAGAAGATCGAAATGCATCGGCTTGAGAAGGTCTCGGCATATGGAAAACAGGATCCAGCATACCGGCGTCTCGAACGCGAAATCGCAGGCTATGAACGGGATATCGACAATGCCGCGCTGAAAACTCGGCCGAATGTAGTGCACCAACTGCAGTCGATTGCCGCGATGGACCGTCGTGATGCGCTCAACCGCCTTCAGACACAATTGGAAGCCAAGCAGTCTCTGGAAACCATTTATCGTGAGCGATTTGATGAGAAGCTCGCCGAGGTCAGCAAGTCGGGAGACAAGTCCCTAGAGCTGGAATTTGTTCGATCAGAGCTCGAACGCGAGGAGCAGGTCTTCAAATTGATCGCTGAGCGTTTGATGGCTCTAGCAACTGAGTTGCGGGCTCCCGGACGCGTGTCGATTTTAAAACGGGCGGATGTTCCTCGATATCCTGTTGAACGAATCCCCGTTCGCAACCTGGCATTGGCGGGCCTGGCCAGCGCATGCCTTCCATTCGGACTTATTCTGCTGTGGGAATTATCGCAGCGGAGAATCTGCGATTTGCAGCAGTTGTCTGAGCAGACACCGAGCACCGTCGTGCGCGAAGTCGCGAAGATTGGTGGTAAGCGAATGCTCAGCCGAGGTCGGGGGTCAATGCTCTTTGAAGAGAGCATCGATGGATTGCGGGTAAGCCTGCAGCTTTGCGAACACACTGCAGAAATGCCACAGGTTTTCGCCGTAGTGAGCGCGGTAAAAAACGAAGGCAAAACCAGTGTTGCCACGCAACTGGCGCTGAGTGTGGCGCGCGCTACCGGTCAACCAACACTCTTGGTTGATGCCGACTTGCGAGCCCCTAGTATCCACAAAATATTCGAGATCGATCGTCCCCAGGGGCTAGCAGCCATTCTCGACGGAGGCTGTAGTCTTGATGATGCGATTGTTACGCATTGGAGTGAACACCTGCATATCCTGCCCGCGGGTAAACTAGTAAAGAGTCCACATGCATTGTTGGGTAGCGGACGACTTGAAAAGCTCGTCGAGGATTTGAAACTGCGGTACAAAAACGTCATTGTGGACACGCCGCCGATTTTGTCTGCATCGGAGGCACTGTTTATCGCCAAACTGGCCGACCAGACCATTTTTTGCACCAAGCTGAATCGCAGTCGAGAGAGACAAGTACGTTTGGCTTATGAGTACCTGATTGCAGGTGGAGTTCGACCTGTGGGTGTTGTACTCAGTGCTGTTGCTGCTCGACGATACGCTTACACCTACGGTCGATACGACTACTCGACCTGACCACGAGCGACCTTGGATAGATTTTCTACAATCGGAATGGGGTGGAATCGAGCGCTACCAGACTTTCGCGACTTTTCCATCCGCTCTCCCGAGATTCAAGAAATTTTAGGCAAGCTAGAAGCTGCGACCGAACAACCTGTTTCCGTTGATTTGCGAGAGTATTTTCCCGAGCCTCATGATCAGGGAAACCTTAATTCAGCTACGGCTCATGCCTTGTTGTCTCTGGTTGAATATTTTGAACGTCGAGCTAACGGAGTGGTAGTTGAACTTTCGCGTTTGTTCTTGTATTACGTTGCCCGTAAAGTAGCTCGCTTAAGCGGCGACAGCGGCGCTGACTTACGGTCGACATTGAAAGCTTTGATTCGTTTCGGAGTTCCACTGGAAGCCTATTTGAAGTACGACCCGAGTTTATTTGATGTTGCTCCCGAAGCTTTTCTGTATTCGAGTTGTATCGAATGCAAGCCGACGAAGTATCTCCGACTTGACTGTGGGAACCAGTCGGGAACAGAGACCTTATTGCAGGTGAAATCTTTTTTGGCTGCGGGCTTTCCCGTCGCCTTTGGTTTTCCTGTTCCCTGCTCGATCTCGATGGATGAGGATATTCCGTTTCGTCCTACCGTGGATTCGATCATTGGCGGGCAAGCCGCATTGGCGATCGGTTATGACGACCGACGACCCGGCGATTCGCGCGGAGCACTACTGTTACGCAATTCATGGGGTGCTCATTGGGGAGAGCACGGTTGCGGTTGGCTACCCTACGCTTATGTCGAACAACAACTTGCGGGGGACTTTTGGACAATGCTGCTGCCAAGATGGCTAGAGTCCGGCGAATTCAAAACGCCAAGCGTCCTCACCCGACAAACACAACCGCTCGAAGACCCAAGTAACGCTACTTTAGCACGCTGATCTCTGATGAATCGATACCTATCCAAGCTATTGCTGCGCAAGCGAATCTACTTGTTGATCGCAGCCCACCTGATATTCTTCCTGGCAACCTATTGGCTCTCCTATGAGCTGCGGTTTGATTGGAATATCCCAGCCAACGAATTAGCTTTGCTGCGGCAGAGCATTGCTTTCGTGATCGCAACCAAGCTCCTCTTTTTTTGGGCATTCGGTAGTCTTCACGGCTGGTGGCGATATGTCACATTCAGTGACCTGGCCTCGTTGTTAAAGGTTTCTACGCTTTCGACCATTGTGATAGCCTGTTTGGATTACTTTTTCTTACCCAACGTGCAGATCCCAAGAGCCGTGTTGCTGATTGACTTTGGGGTTGGAGTGATGCTTGTAGGTGGATTGCGAAGTACCTGGCGACTGATTGACGAGCATGTGATGCCCACATTGCATGCGACCAAAGGACTCGAGCCAGTGCTGCTGATTGGCGCCGGGCCGCAGGGGTCGGCGCTTGCAAAACAAATTCATTCACATCCCTTGTTACGGTATCGCGTGGTCGGATTCCTGGACGAGAATAGCGATCATTGGGGATCGTTTCTCGGCGGTATTCCAGTGCTTGGAGCCCTAGATGTCGCGGTTACGCTCTGCAGGGAGCGCGATATCGGCAAAATCCTGATGCTGGCCAATAGTATTTCGACCGAGCGACTTAGAGAATTTATTGGCCCATGCAGAGAGGCAGGCATCCACTTCAAAATAATTCCTCCCGTAGATGAGCTGCTCCAGAACGACTATCGGATCCATATTCGAGATGTCGATATTAACGACCTGTTGGGGAGGCCACCGGTCCATTTAGATTCTGTCGCGAT
Source organism: Pirellulaceae bacterium (assembly GCA_041736515.1). Lineage (GTDB taxonomy): Bacteria > Planctomycetota > Planctomycetia > Pirellulales > Pirellulaceae > Aureliella. Next base: position 28,913 of record JBGSTP010000213.1, on the reverse strand, counting down.
CGCTGCGATGATCAATGGGCAACGAGTCTTGGTTACAGGAGCGGGCGGAAGTATCGGTTCCGAAATTTGTAGGCAATTGCTTAAGTGTGATCCCCATTCACTGTTAATGGTCGAACGTGCAGAGAACAGCCTTTTCTTGATTGACCGCGAGCTGGCCAAATCGTCTGACACAACCAACATCATTCCGTACATCGCGGATATTCGTGACGAAGAACGGATGCGTTGGATTTTCGAGAAGCATCGACCTCAGCTGGTTTTCCACTGTGCTGCTCACAAACACGTTCCCATGATGGAATACAATTCGGGCGAGGCGGTGAAGAACAATGTACTTGGCACAGTGGCCATGGTCGATCTCGCAGATGAGTATGCGGTCGAACGGTTTGTGATGATCTCCACTGACAAAGCAGTTAATCCATCAAGCGTCATGGGGGTTTCGAAGCAACTCGCCGAACGTTACGTGCACGCTAGCTCGGAGAGATCTCGCACTAAGTTTGTAGTAGTCCGTTTTGGCAATGTGCTCGGCTCGGCCGGCTCTGTTGTCCCCATTTTTCAAGAACAGATTCGCCGTGGTGGTCCGATTACAATTACCGATCCGGAAATGCGACGTTACTTCATGTCGATCCCGGAAGCTTCGCAGCTTGTTTTGCAAGCTGCGACCATGGGGAATGGTGGAGAAATCTTTGTATTGGAAATGGGACAGCAGATAAAAATTGTTGATCTAGCACGCGACTTAATCCGTCTGTCCGGATATGGTCCAGACGAAATAAAGATTGTTTTTACTGGTGTTCGTCCAGGTGAAAAACTCTACGAGGAACTCTACTTCGACGAAGAGACAACGATGGAAACCAAGCACCCTGGCGTGCGTGTTGCCTATCACCGACCGGATGACCGAGAGGAAGTATTGGCATCGATTCAAGAGTTGCAGTTAGCGATGCACACGACCAACGAGAATATCCGCTCGATTTTCGTGAAGATCTCGCCTGATTATCGCCCCAAATCCTCTTCCGTCGCCACCAAGGCATCTGTTTAAAGCATGCGTTCAAGATCAACTCCGAGAAGCCTGAACCAACAATGACGACGAATCCCTTACTGCTCGACGAGACCGAAGGGCACCAATCTACAGTCGTGGACGAACCAAATTTGAATTGGCAGGTGGACGCATCCAGCGATGCCCCGCTCATTCGAATTGAACCGGTACTAGGCTGGAAGAATCTCGGCCTGCGCGAACTGTGGCGCTATCGCGAGCTGCTGTATTTTTTGGTGTGGCGGGATGTTAAGGTGCGTTACAAACAAACATTGTTGGGAGCTGCCTGGGCGATCCTGCAGCCGGTTATGACGATGTTGGTATTCAGCTTGTTTTTCGGTAAATTGGCCAAGATTCCATCCGACGGTGTACCGTACCCGCTGTTCTCGTTTGCTGCATTAGTTCCCTGGACGTTTTTTGTTTATTCGCTGACTCAATCATCAAACAGCGTCGTGCAGAGTGCCAACTTAGTCCGTAAGGTTTACTTCCCAAGGTTGGCAATTCCTATTTCTAGCGTGCTTTCTGGGGCGGTCGATTTTGTCATTGCGTTTGCAGTTCTGCTGTTGATGATGCTTGGGTTCCAGATCGTGCCTACCTGGAACGTGATTTGGCTACCCGTATTCTTCCTACTGGCGCTATCCAGTTCGCTTGGGGTGGGCCTTTGGTTGTCAGCGCTCAACGTGCAGTTTCGCGATGTGCGATATATGGTGCCGTTTATGACCCAGTTTTGGATGTTCGCAACTCCAATCGCATATCCCAGCAGTCTGTTATCCGAGCCCTGGAAGACCGTATATGGTATCAATCCGATGGTAGGAGTCGTGGAGGGGTTTCGTTGGGCACTGCTGGGAACCGACTCGGCTCCAGGCTGGATGATGGCCGTGTCGGGGGTTGTATCGATCTTGATCTTGGTTAGTGGCGCTTTCTACTTCCGACGCGTCGAGCGTCGGTTTGCAGATCTCGTGTAATGGCAAGTTCTGCCGACACGCAGATGTTTGATAACATGAAAAACGACATTCTCCAGACTCCGGGCGGGGCAACGATAGGCCATTCAAGAAGGTGCCTAATTGTGGCTGAAATAGCCCAAGCCCACGATGGAAGTCTAGGCTTGGCGCACGCTTACATCGATGCGGTGGCAGCCGCCGGAGCGGACGCAGTGAAATTCCAGACACACATTGCAGCCGCAGAATCTACTCCGACAGAACCTTGGCGCGTCAAGTTCAGTCCTCAGGATGAAACTCGATATGCCTACTGGAAACGCATGGAGTTTACTGAGCCTCAGTGGCATGGTCTACGGGAACACGCCAGGCAGGCAAACCTGCAGTTTCTGAGCTCGCCATTCTCCGTTGAGGCTGTAGAACTGCTCACTCGCGTTGGCGTCGACGCTTGGAAAGTAGCATCTGGGGAAGTTACCAATGGCCCGATGTTTGACCGAATGGCAGACACCGAGCTCCCCTTTTGGTTGTCGACAGGAATGAGTACATGGGAAGAGATTGATTTGGCGGTGAAACGCATTGGCGACCGTCAACTTCCGCTAACAGTAATGCAATGCACTTCGGCCTATCCCTGCCCGCCCAAAGTCATTGGACTCAATCTGATCGAGCAGTTCCGTTTGCGTTACGGGTGCGACGTGGGACTTTCAGATCACTCGGGCACAATTTACGCAGGTTTGGCGGCGGTCACGTTGGGTATCCAGGTGCTCGAAGTGCATGTGACACTGAGTCGAGAGATGTTCGGTCCCGATGTCGCGTCGTCGATTACGACAGAACAATTGCGGGAATTAGTGCAAGGCACTCGCTTCATCGAGAACGCAATAGCGAATCCTGTGGATAAGGATAGCCTGGCGAGGGAACTCGAGCCATTACGAAAGCTATTTACCAAGAGTCTTGTAGCGCGCATGGATCTTGCCGCTGGGACGGTCCTGTGCAACGAGCATGTGGCTTTAAAGAAACCGGGAAATGGACTTCCTCCCAGTCGGTTAGGTGAAATCTTGGGTCGTCGTTTGACACGCTCGATTCCTGCTGACACGTTAATCCAAGAGGAAGATCTTGAACTCTGAACACCAAAAACGCAAAGTATGTGTCGTCTTAGTCGACCGAGCAAACTATGGACGTTTGAAACCAGTGATGCAGGCCATCATGGAGCATCCACGGCTCGAGCTCCAGACCGTGGTTGCTGGGACAATGGTTTTGGAACGCTTCGAGACGCCCTCGAAGGTCGTAGCCAGCGACGGCTTTGTGATCAGCGGCGAGATTTTTATCGAGCTTGAAGGCTCCAATCCATCGACGATGGCCAAATCGGTCGGCATTGGATTGATGGAGTTTGCTAATGAGTTTCGCCGACTTGCCCCTGACTTGGTACTTGTGATAGGCGATCGCTATGAAGCGTTGGCGGCAACTATCGCAGCAGCCTACATGAACCATTGCATCGCCCATGTTCAAGGTGGTGAAGTCTCAGGTTCGATCGATGAAAGCGCGCGGCACGCGATTTCTAAGTTTGCTCATTTTCATTTCCCAAGCACTCGCCGAGCGGCTGAATACCTAGTGCAAATGGGTGAGAGCCCTGAAACCATTCTAGCCCTGGGTTGTCCAAGCAGCGATATCGCTCGCCAAATGGACCGATATCTTGCCAGTGAGATTCTGAACGATCAGGGAAGCGGCGTTACTATCGATCCAAGCCAGCCCTTTCAATTGGTGATCTTCCATCCAACCACGACAGAGTATGGTGGCGAACAGCATCAAATGGAGGAACTGCTGCAAGCGCTTCATGTTTTGCGACAGCCTACTCTCTTGCTTTGGCCAAACATCGACGCAGGCTCCAATCATGTGAGCAAAGTAATTCGTCGTTTTCGCGATCTGAACAAACCTGACTGGCTTAGAACCATAACGAATCTCAGCCCAGAAGACTACTTGCGTGTGCTGGCCAATGCCTCCTGTGCAATCGGAAACTCGAGCAGCTTTGTTCGCGATGCCAGTTTCTTCGGAACACCAGTGGTACTTGTCGGTGGTCGGCAGGAAGGGCGAGAATCCGATGAACATCTCGTTCGCGTACAACCGCTGGCAGAGGAGATTGTCACTGCCGTCCGCTCGCAACTCCGCCATGGCCGCTATGAACCAAGTTCTCTGTATGGTGATGGCGATGTTTCGAAACGAATCGCTCACGAACTCGCAACGCTTCAGCCATATGTGCAGAAGCGACTTCACTATATCTACGAGTCGGATGACGAATTTGGCTCGAACCTGGCCAAGAAAAGAATTAGCGAAGTATTTGATCGACCTCAAGATGCAGGTACCGCTTCCTCATGCGTGTCTTAGGAATAGTCACGGCTCGCGGCGGTTCCAAGGGGATACCGCGAAAAAATCTAACATTGTTGGCAGGAAGACCGCTTCTACAGTGGACCGCGGATGCGGCTCTTTCCGCCACTCGCCTTGACCGAGTCATAGTGTCGACAGACGACGAAGAGATAGCCAATGCAAGTCGAAGCTTTGGTTTGGATGTGCCCTTCATGAGACCGGCGGAACTAGCGCGCGACGATACTCCGTCGATACCCGTAGTTCAACATGCGGTGCGAGAACTAAGGAATAGCGGAGACAATTACGACGCGGTCTTTTTGCTTCAACCAACGAATCCGTTGCGCCGCGCGAGCGACATAGATGGTGCAATAGAATTGCTCGAATCAACGGGGGCCGATTCGGTCATTTCTTTTGTCGACGTGGGCGAAAAGCATCCTGCGAGAATGAAGCTTATTGAGTCGGATGGACGTGTGGTGGATCCACCATTTGCGGAACGTTTTGAAGGCCAGCGACGTCAGGATCTGCCAAAGCTCTATCTGCGCGAGGGCTCAGTCTATCTGACGCGAATGTCTGTGCTGATGGAGCAAGATTCGCTTAAAGGAAAGGATTGCCGAGCCTGGCTGATGCCAGTAGAGCGGGCCAGTACAATCGATTCGCTCTGGGACCTGTTCCTCGTTGAGCAACTCATCAAGAAGGAAGAGCGGCTCACTTCCCATTAACTGGGATACTGTAGTGTTTTCTCCATGTTAACTCTTGATAACAAACCTACATTGAGCACCGCAAAGACTTCGATTCTATTGACTGAATCAAGTGGCTTTTCTGCGGCTGCACTTCGTGTCTTGGAGTCATTGGGCAGCGTTTTACTTGAGAACCTCGATAGACCCGGCTTGATGATGAAGGCTCGATCTGCCGATGTCCTCTGGGTGCGGTTGCGGCACCAAATCAACCAGGAATTTCTCGACGCTGCGCCGCAGCTCAAACTAATCGTAACGCCAACTACGGGATTAAATCATATTGACCTCGATGCGGCCGCCGCGCGGAACATTCCAGTCATTTCTCTTCGCGGAGAGACTGAGTTCCTAAAGGATGTTCGGGCTACCGCTGAATTGACTATTGGGTTGATGCTTTCGCTCTTGCGTCGTATTCCGAGCGCGGCAATGCATACTTTACAAGGAGGCTGGGACCGAGATCAGTTTTGCGGGGGCGAACTCTGTGGTCGCACGATTGGTCTCGTGGGCTTTGGCAGGCTCGGTAGAATTGTGGCCCGATATTTGAATGCCTTTGACTCACGCGTGTTGGTTAACGATCCGTCTATCGTGGACTCGCAACTGCCCGACTACGTCGAGAATGTGAGTTTCGACCGGCTACTCCGAGAGTCGGATATCGTTTCTCTACACGTTAATTTGTCATCAGAGAGTTTTCAGTTCTTCGGCGCTTCGGCTTTCCAACGCATGAAACCAGATAGTTTGTTTATCAATACGTCTCGCGGTGAGCTCGTGGATGAGGGAGCCTTGCTGTCAGCACTTTCCAATGGCCGATTGGCGGCTGCTGCTCTGGACGTTTTGTCTCAAGAATGCAGCACAGGGATGCAAACACATCCGCTGATAGAGTATGCCGCTACGCACGAAAACCTAGTAGTAACTCCTCATATTGGTGGATGTACCTTTGAGTCAATGGCCAAGACCGAGCTGTTTCTCGCGCAGCGCTTAGCCGAAATCTGGCCGAGTCTATTATCGTGACGCGACCAATTAAACTCTCGATTGTTATTCGCTGTCGCAATGAAGCTCAATCGCTTGCGAAGGTTTTTGAAGCACTTAAATTTCAGAAATGCAATTTCGCTTGGGAGGTTGTGGTAGTCGACAATGAGTCGACGGACGACACTCGCGAAGTATGTGAAACTATTTCGGCCCGAGTCGTTTCGATATCCAGCTCGCATTTTACTTATGGCCGAGCGCTGAACTTGGGGATTGAGCAGGCTCAGGGCGAGCTGATTCTCCTTCTGAGTTCGCACTCCCTGCCGATTGGTTCCAGCTTTCTACAGAATGCGATTGCGCACTTTGAGGATCCCCGCATTGCCGCTGCACGATGTCTCATGATCGGCAATCCCGATCAGATCGCCGCTTGGAGTCGCCCGCGAATCATAAATTACGAGTCGTCCGAGGATCAAAGAAGAATCGAGTCGGGAACGAGTTGGTTAGGCGACTATCCTACCGCTGGATGCTGCGTAATTCGCAGAAGCGTTTGGTCGCAGGTGGCGTTCGATGAAACGCTGGAGGCCAACGAAGATAAGCTATGGGCGTCAAAAGTTCTGTCGCTGGGTTATTCTACGCTTTGCTGTAGTGAAGCAGTCTGGCTTTACACGCGCAAGCGGTCGAAAGCTGCAGAACGCAATCGGCGGATGAGAGAGCATTTATCCCTATATCGAATTAGTGGACGCCCGCCGCTAAAGCTGTCCGAATTTTTCTCGCGTTGTGCGCTTGCCTTCTTGGTTGCCCCTTGGATCGCGTTGAAGCATTTTAAGGATAGCATTGTGTGGAATTTCATATTGGTAACTATCCCAATTCGAGCTCGGTGGTCGGCGCGAGCTGGGAGTTTTGCTGAATTCAGTGAGAAACAATAGCCCATGTGTGGGATAGCGGTAATCGCCGGTCCAAGAACACGACGCCAGACGCTTGAGGATATGATTGCCGTCCAAAGCCATCGTGGTCCCGATGCTCAAGGGGTCTACGTAAACAGCGATACATCAGTGGGCCTTGGACACGCTCGCTTAAGCATCCTCGACCTGACATCCTCGGGAGCTCAGCCGATGAGTTCGCCGCAGGGACGCAGTTGGATCGTCTTCAACGGCGAGGTTTACAACTATATAGAACTCCGAGAGGAGTTGCGAGGTTATCCGTTTTCAAGCCAAACAGATACGGAAGTGATCTTAGCGGCATACGAAAAATGGGGCGTAGGGGCACTTGAGCGTCTGGAGGGAATGTTCGCTTTCGCTCTCTGGGATAGTCACACTCGTCAACTACTTGTCGCACGCGATCGGTTTGGTGTGAAGCCTGTTTATTACAAGGTTGCCAACGATGGCACACTGCTGCTTGCCAGCGAGATCAAAGCACTGCATGTGGCTGGTGTACCTGCTCAAGCTAACCAGGCCGCTTGGGCAACCTATCTGCTAGATGGTCTTTACGACCATGACGACACCACATTTTGGAAAGACGTCAAAGCACTTCCCGCGGGCAGCTATCTAACCTGGAACAACGGTAGATTGTCGATTAATCGCTGGTACGATTTGGCGAAACACTCTGGAGAAGAGTACGACAGTCGACCAATAGAAGAAGTTGAATCCGAGTATTGGGGGTTACTACAGGATAGTGTTCGAAAACGATTCCGTTCAGATGTTCCAGTGGGTATCAACCTAAGCGGTGGTCTTGACTCCTCACTGCTGCTTGGGCTAGTTCAGGACATTCAGGGAGCGGATAGCGATGTTCAGGCTTACACATTCGTGACCGGCGATGCCCGTTATGACGAGATTCCCTGGGTCCAACAAATGCTCGATAAGACCCAGCATCCTTCCACCATCTGCCAGCTGCGACCGCAGGAGGTCCCGGAACTTGCCGAATCTGTACAGGCGCATCAGGACGAACCGTTTGGTGGTCTACCAACGTTAGCTTACGCAAAGTTATTTGCTGCAGCGCGACAAAATGGAACCACTGTGTTGCTTGACGGTCAGGGGATGGACGAGCAATGGGCTGGGTACGATTATTATGCAAACATACTGAGTGAGGGTGAGACTGTACAGCGTATGGCTGGCCCTGTTCAAGGAACGCGACAACGCACCACCAGATCCGAGTGTTTGACGCGGGAGTTTCGCTGTTTGGCGCAAGAGTTCTCGCCGCCCAAGCCGTATCCCGATGCCCTGCGAAATGCTCAGATTCGCGATACATGCCATGCAAAGATTCCGCGCGCACTGCGTTTCAATGACCGTATATCGATGCGGTCATCCGTTGAATTGCGAGAACCGTTTCTTGACCATCGACTGTTTGAACTGGCGCTACGACAGCCTCCGGATCGAAAAGTCAGACAGAGCTCCAGCAAGTGGCTATTGCGCCATCTGGCTACAAAGTTCCTGCCATTCGCCGTCGCGACGACCCCTAAGCGACCGCTGCAAACTCCGCAACGCGAATGGTTGCGAGACGAATTGCGAGACTGGGCTAATGACTGTATCGAAGATACGCTCCGTATTGCAGGCGGTACTTGGCTCGACTGTGACGCTGTCCGTTCACAGTGGCAGGAATATCAGAGCGGGACTGTCGATTCGAGCTTTCATATATGGCAGTGGATTAGCATTGCTCTGGTTGATCGAGTGAGTAGAAAAACGCCAAACCCAAACGAAGTTGTTTGCCGGTCATGACTGAATTTGCAATACGTGTAGATAAGCTTAGTAAACGCTATTTAATCGGTGCCAAGCAGCGCGGTTACCAGACGTTTCGTGAAACGCTGAGTAGTTTTGGGCAGCGAAGCATGAACTGGACGAAACGAGGCTCCCGATCCAAGAAAGAATCTGCCGAGGAAGAAGTGTGGGCGGTCAAAGACGTTTCGTTCGAAGTCAAACGCGGTGACGTTGTCGGCATCATTGGCTCCAATGGAGCTGGTAAGAGTACGCTTCTAAAAGTGTTATCCCGGATTACGGAACCAACTGGAGGCAGTGCGAATATCTATGGTCGCGTGGGAGCGCTGCTGGAAGTGGGAACCGGCTTTCACCCAGAACTCACCGGACGAGAAAACGTCTCCTTGAATGGCGCGATACTGGGTATGACTCGGCGGGAGATTCTCAGCAAATTCGATCAGATTGTCGATTTTGCGGGTGTGGAACGCTTCGTCGACACACCAGTCAAGCACTATTCCAGTGGTATGTATCTGCGGCTTGCGTTTGCAGTCGCCGCCCACCTGGAACCGGAGATCTTGATTGTTGATGAAGTCCTAGCAGTTGGCGACGCCGCATTTCAAAAGAAATGTTTGGGCCGCATGGAGGCTGTCGCGCATGAAGGACGCACGGTCCTGTTTGTTAGCCACAACATGGGAGCTGTTCGCACACTTTGCAACAAGGCACTCTATCTGCATGATGGAATGACAGATGGTATTGCCGAAGTAGGCGATTGCATCGAAAACTACTTCCGTGCCGTCGGAGCCATTCCAGATGAAAATGGCGCGATGGACACGAAAACGCCGCAACGCGGTTTTGGGCGTATTGTCGTTGGCGACGGAAATGGGAATACGATTGAAAATTCATCGCCATTCGAGATCTCGACAACGTTGACCATCGATCGGGATCCCCAGGGATTCTCACTCTTCGCCATTCTCGAAGACATGCATGGCAAGATTGTATTCCATCTCAAGCAGGAGAGCCAACAACTTGGCCTGCGTCAAGTTGTAAATGGCGCATACGACATACGGTTGCAGTTGCCGGCTTTGTGGCTTAATCCTGGCTTGTATGCATTTCATTTCAAGGCCATCTTTTCTGGAGGAAGCGGCATGATGCGGCAGCTTTCGGATAAATTTCCGCTCGATGTCCTTGGCGATCAAAGCAGCACGATCGATTGCGTTTTGCATCCTTCAGCGGCCTGGGAACTAAAGTAATGTCTTCTAGCTTGGCAGGATCAAAAACTCGGGGCTCAGTCTCGCTCGGCCAATTGCTCTGGTCGTGCGACAACCGACCTACAGTTGCGAGCTATCGTCAGGCTGCGGAGTCGTTGCAGGATCGCTTGGAGTTTCGAAACAAAGCACGTGTGGCAGTCTTGTCAACCTTTACCTTTGAACCACTGCTACCCTTTTTCGAGGTTGAGGCTGCCCGCTTAGGTTTTGCCACCCAAGTCTATCAGGGGCCGTTCAACGTTGTCAGGCAAGAACTGCTCGATCCTCAGAGTGGTTGCACTGCATTTCAGCCGCAGATCGTCTTCATTGCACATCTTTTGGAGGATGTTTGCCCAGCCCTACTTCATGATTTTCTCACGCTAACGACAAGCGATGTCGAAGAGATGATCGCGTCTACCGTTGCTGAAATCGTCAGTGCAGTCAATGCATTTCGCGCGCACAGTTCATCGAACATCGTGGTTTACAACTTTGTTCAACCTGCATTCCCCTTGCTTGGTATCTATGAGAACATCGAGCCAAATTCCCAGTCGGCAGCAATCCGTCAACTGAATTTGCGGCTCGCTACGGAGTTGTCGACAATCCCTAATACTCAAGTCCTTGATTTCGATCGTATTTGTTCGACTCAGGGGTATGGACAATGGCGCCATGTTGAAATGTGGTATACGGGACGAGCACCTTTGTCGCCTGCAATGTTGGTAGCTCTAGGAAAGATGCATGCGGCGTACCTCAATGCAGTCCTGGGAACGCCTAGAAAATGTCTCGTGGTCGATCTTGACAACACATTGTGGGGAGGTGTTGTAGGAGAGGATGGCATGGCTGGCATCCAAATTGGGCAGAATTATCCAGGTAATATTTACCGTGACATTCAGCTATCGATTCTGCAGCTACATCGCCGTGGCGTGCTCCTAGCCATCTGCAGTAAGAACAATGAGGCCGACGTCGATGAAGTATTCTCGAACCATCCCGATATGCTTCTCAGGCGAGAACACTTCGCGGTGGCTCGCATCAATTGGAAATCCAAAGCGTCCAATCTTCAGGAAATTGCTGACGAGCTGAACATCGGTGTCGATAGCATGGTCTTTCTGGACGACTCGCCGGTGGAATGCGAACTAATGCGTCAACAACTTCCTGAAGTCATGACATGGGAGGGATTTGACTCCGATGGCAAGCCAGCGCCGATTCGCATGCTCAATCAACTTTGCAGCAGCCTGGTATTCGACAAACTGACATTTACCAAAGAAGATCGAGAACGAAACCGAATGTACCGCGACCAAGTGGTGCGAAGGGCTTCGGCAACATCGGCGACTTCTCTGGAAGACTTTCTGGTAGGCCTGGAGATGACCGTTGATATCCAGCCAATCAACGAGTTTTCCGTGACTCGCGTTTTCGATCTGATTCAAAAAACGAATCAATTCAACCTAACGACCCGCCGCCACACTCGCGCAACGATCGATGAAATTCGCCAGGAACCAACCAGTGCAATTTTTACGATTCAAGCCAGAGACAAATTTGGAGACAATGGGATCGTCGGTGTCGCCATCGCGCATCAGCGCGAAGAGGTAGTGAATCTCGATACATTCTTGTTGAGTTGTCGCGTGATCGGTCGTACCATCGAGACCGCATTACTCCGGTATATTGTTGACTGGGGCAAAGGTCGCAACGCTAATTTTCTAATCGGTGAATTCTTGCCCACGGCGAAGAATTTGCCAGCAGCCGATTTCTTTTCACAACACGGTTTCGCTCGGATCGACAGCCGCTCAGAAGGTAGTCGTTGGTTGCTCGAGCTCGATCAAGTTCCATTCGAGTGGCCAAGCTACATTATCAGCTCTCATGAAACTGACGATGGCTCTGCGGCTCAGATGGTAGAAGATCGCGTCACTAAGATGGTTGCCGAAGTCTTTCATGTTGCTCAGGCGAGCTTGACCGATGATTCCTCTCCTCAGTCAATACCGCATTGGGATTCGCTCAACCATCTTAATCTGGTCATGGCGATTGAATCTGAATTTGATCTGCGTCTTTCGTCAAGCGAGATCTTATCAATGCAGTCGGTTGGAGCTATCCGACGATTGTTGAATCGGCAGTCTGATTCTTCAGAGGAAGCAAGCTTGGTTTTTGTCGATTGTCGAACGGAGGATCTAGCGGAATTCAAAGAATTTGTGGCCCATTCCTATGGTCCCACGTACGTGCTAGGAGTCAATGATGCTTATTTCGAATGGCAATACGCGGCAGGCTCTGGGGCACCATATCGATTGCGACTGGCAAAAATGGCAGGCAAAATTGTGGGATGTCTGGGCTACATTCCCGTTGATGTCCATATAGGCTGCAGTCAGTACCAGGGAAGCTGGTTGGCCAACTGGATGGTTGATCCCGATTATCGCCATCTTGGAATAGGACCACTACTGGCGCGGGAGGTAACTCAAGACTTTGACGTAACTCTTGCCCTAGGCGCAAACGAAGAGGCACACGCGGTCCTAAAGGGACTGGGGTGGACCGATTTTTCCATGCTGCAAAGACGCGTTGCGGTGTTGGACAGATCCGGTGCTGAACAACTGACGGAAGAGAATGCGATTGACTGGCCAGTCGTTAGTTACGCAGGCAGGCTTGAACAGGCAGATCCTAGTCTCACTGTGACCTCGGTTGCGAATTGTAAAATCGACGCAGAGCAACTTTGGGATCGCCTTCGCGGAGCAGATCGTACGTTTGCTGGCACTCGGCGATCGGTCAGCTACCTTAACTGGCGATACTCGCAACATCCACAGTTCAGTTATCGGATTATCGAGATTCGTCGACTCAACGTCCTGTTGGGATTGGCCGTTTATCGTGTCGAGCAAGCTCGAGATTTGGATGTACGCGTGGGTCGGATCGTTGAATTCATTGCGGAGCCGGAAGTCGCGGAAGCTGTCTTGCAAGCGATCATCAGAGATGCGATTGCACAAGACGCAGTCGCATTGGACTTTTTCTGCGCATGCAGTTTGTCGGAAGAGATATTTCAGGCATACGGATTCCTGCCGGGAGAGGATTCTCGCGCCCAGCAAATTCCTATGCTTTATCAACCTATCGATCGACGTCGAGCTGGGATTCGTTTTCTCGCCGATCTTCGGAAGGTAAGTGAAGCGGCACACGTTCAACACTGGTATGTTACGAAAAGCGATGGTGATCAAGATCGACCCAATTGACATAGACTCGATTGCTGTGGGTGATTCTGCCACAGACGAATGGACCGTGAGCGATGCACATATCGATGCGTTCGCGCTGTTTTCAAGCGACACGAACCCACTTCATATGCAGGACGAGTACGCGCGAGAGCTCGGCTTCAGCGGTCGCGTGGCACACGGCATGGTGACATTGAGCTCCATTTCCAAGTTAATCGGTATGCAACTACCTGGGCCTGGCTCTCTTTGGATGTCGCAAGAAGTTCACTTTTCCAATCCGGTTTATGTGGGCGACGCGATTCGTTCGAGAGTTTCGGTAGATAGCGTTTCCAAAGCAGCCCGTGTCGTTGTCCTCACAACGGAAGCGACCAATGTGGTTTCCAACCAAATTGTGCTTAGGGGCGTCGCCAAGGTTAGGATTCCAGAGGCATCATGAGCGCGAAACCGTGTCTGCGCATCGTTGCGTATCACTATGTTCGCGACTTTTCCACGACGCGGTTTCCCGCCATCAAGGGAATTTGTGTCAATAAATTTCGAAAGCAAGTCGATGCGCTGGCTGCAACTCATGAAATGGCCACTCTAGAATCGCTCGATGCCTTTCTAGCTGGAAAATATGTGCCTCAGCTCGATCTTTGTTTGCTGACCTTTGACGACGGTTTAAAAGAGCATTTCACCGAAGTAACTCCGATCCTGGCCGAACGTAAAATCCAAGGACAGTTCTTTCTACCAACTGTGTGTTTGGAGGAGAACAGAGTTGTGCTGGTTCACAAGAACCATTTTCTGACAGCTTCGCTAGGTTTTGACACCTATCGCGCCGAGTTTTTAATTTTGTTGGGGGAGTTAGCGCCGAACCTGAAAATAAGCGTGGATGCGGTCCAAGCCGCAAAATCGTATCGTTTCGACGATCCTCCAGCTGCTGAATTCAAGTACCTGTTGAATTTTTGCCTGCCAACCGACATACGCGGCCAGGTTTTGGATTCCCTGTTTGCGAAGCATCTCGGCGACGAAGCAACGTTCGCCAAGGAGCTTTACCTCTCCTGGGACGATGCGCGTAGTATGCAGCGCGACGGGATGATTATGGGTGGGCATTCACATCGCCACGTAGCGCTGGCTTCGCTCAGCGAAGCAGAGCAAGGTGCGGACCTCGAAACCTGTACCAGGCTGCTGCGAACAAAGTTGCAGCCGCAGGCTCAGTGGCCGTTTTGCTATCCCTACGGCAATCCTGCCGATTCCTTCAACGTCGCAACTGTCCGTATTTTGCAGCAACTCGATTATCAGTGCGGGTTCACAACATCCGCTGGAACCAATCAACCCGGCGCAGATCGATTTAGCTTGCAGCGAATCGACACTAATGAAGTACAGCTAGGGTAGTTAACAGTAATGAATCACGGGATGCACCAAATCGATCTTAAGTCTGTTCAGGCCGGGGAACCGGTACGTATAGTCCATTTGACGCGTACGCCGCCCTTCGCCGTCGGTTCTTATACCGGAATCGTGAAGAATGTGATGCAACGTTTGCAGACGTACCGGCAAGTTGCGATTAGCTATTGGGACGGTCCACAAACCGAGCGGAAGGATGTTTTACTGGCAAGCTGGGCGCAACTCACCTTGAAACAGAGACTCAGCCTGAGGATGCCCACGCGATGGAGAAAACGCTTGTTCTCGGGAGTCGCCGGACGCGGATGTTTGGCATACGCATGGCAAGCGCTTGAAATGTTAAAACAGATTCGTCCTGAAATTATCGTTTGTTACGACGAACCATGGATGGGGCGGCTGATACGACCGGGTATCAATTGGCCATGTCGAGTTATCTTTAGCCAGCATGGCCTTTCATACTTCATGGATGCCGCAAACGCTAGCCACACATACAGTTTGCAGTCTTTTGACTCTGTCTGGACACTCACCAATATTTCTTACCGTTTCGATCGAGCTCACATGCCGTTTTACGAACCAATGGTTCGGGTGGTACCCAATCCGATCGATACTGATCGATTCGCTCCTGTGTCAGAAATGGAAAAGCATGATCTGCGGTTGAAGCTAGGGCTTCCTGCCGATCGTGTGATTGTACTGTTCCTCGCGGTGCTGCGTCCCAAGAAGGGGGCGCACGTACTGATTCAAGCATGGCCAGAACTACTCAAAGTTTGCCCAGACGCATTTTTGTGGGTAGTCGGTGGCGGCGATAAGACCTACGAAAAGTATTTGTCCGATATGGTTCATGCCTTGGGAATCCAGGCATCGGTGAAGTTTCAAGGCCGTGTACCGCATGAAGAAACGCACGCCTGTTTCCAGGCTTCTGATGTGTACGCATTCCCAACTTTATTTGTCGAGGGGATGCCTCTGTCTCTTGGAGAAGCCATGTCCTGCGGACTTCCGTGTGTCGCTTCGGAGCATAGCGTCGCCATGGAAGCCTACAACTGCGATGCTGTCGACTACGTTCCCGATCCTAACCTCGAAAACGCGTTCATTAAGCCTCTGAAGGGACTAATTGAAAATCCGCATCTTCGAGCTGCCAAGGGTAAAGTTGCCCGCGACTATTTGGTTTCACATTACAGCTATGAGCAAGTGTTGCCACAAGTCGAGCGAGCATTTGCTCTTGAATTGCAGTTGGTAAACAACAAGTCTCGATCCAGTGAATCCTAGATTGAGAGCGAAATTCGAAGCGATTTCTATTTCTTAGCATTTTTACACGGTAGCTGCCCTCATGAACTCAATTTATTCCGGAATCTACTCCCTATACAAGCGAATTCCGTACTCGGTTCGAGAGCGAATTCATCACAACCCATTGTTGAAGCGCTGGAAGTCGAGTAGTCAAAAACTCTTACTTGGCCATCATCAGTATGTCTACAATCCAACCTACTACGAATGGGTTGATAGCGATGCTATTCGATCGCGCGACGCGATGGCCGACAGTATTGTCAATGATTTGAAGCCAAAGACTTTGGTTGATATCGGCTGCGGCACGGGGGCGTTACTGGAAGGCATTTGTCAGCGCGGCGTGAGTGCCGTTGGTATGGAGTATTCCGACGCTGGACGAGCCATGTGCGAGAAACGCAAACTGAATGTTCGCAAGTTCAACATCCTCAGCGATTCGCCTCCGGAGGATATCAAGAACCGAGATGTTGTTGTTTCATTTGAGGTTGCAGAACATCTGCCAGAGTCGGCGGCCGACCGATTTGTCGATTTGCTTTGCGGTCTGTCCACGGTGGTGGTGTGCAGCGCTGCAACACCAGGCCAAGGGGGGGCCGATCATTTGAACGAGCAGCCTCACGAATACTGGATCGAGAAATTTAAGAATCGAGGTTTTGATTACGACGCGAAACTGACTGATGCTTGGCGAACCTTATGGGCAAGCAAGAACGTCGCTCGTTTCTATTCGGCGAACGTGATGATCTTCCGCAGACGCTAGACGCACGTTTTGCATGGTTTAGTTCCTTTCGTCATTAAACGTATCTAAGACTCGATGAAGATTCTATTACTTGTTCCCGATGGTGTTGGAGTTCGGAACTTTGTCGTCGGACCGTTCCTGAAGGTTGCAACTCGCGACCATGAAGTAGACATACTCCATGTCATCCCGCCAAGCTTGCTGCCCATGTATCAAGGCCCATTGTCGGGGCTGCCGGTCCGTTGGCATCCGCTAGCACGATTTAGCGATCGCCCACTCTCTTTCACACTTCGCAATAGCTTGTCGTATTCGCAAACTTATTGGATAAATAACTTCGCAATGCAGACGATGCGAAATCGTCCAGTGAATGGCTCCTGGCGAACGAAGACGGCAGTACTGACGGCAAAAGCGATCGGCTACGCAGCGGCTTCCAAGACGGGTATTAACCTCTTGGAGAAGGTGCATAATTTCACAGCAGCCCAGTTACCCGAGGTAGCCAATTACAGGAAGCTTTTCAACGATCTTCGCCCGGACGTTTTGTTCTGTACGCATCAAAGGCCGCCAAGCATCATTCCGCCTGTACTCGCTGCCCGATCATTAGGGATTCCAACTTCGACCTTTATCTTTAGCTGGGATAACTTAAGCAGCAAAGGTCGTATTGCAGCGCCGTTCGATCATTACCTGCTTTGGAGCGAGCACATGCGAGGGGAAATGCAGCGGTTTTATCCCCAGGTTGCTAGTGATCGTTCTCATGTCGTTGGGACGCCACAATTCGATCCTTACGGGGATGCGACTCTGCAATGGACACGCAGTGAATTCTTTGAGCGAATCGGCGCCGATCCCAACAGAAAACTAATTTGCTTCTCTGGTGGTGATGTCGGCAATTCGTTGGAGGACCACAATCACATTCGCGCATTGATGGAGTTGATTCGCGAAGGAGCAGTCCGGGGAAATCCACAAGTTTTATTGCGGCCCGCTCCAGTTGATGATGGCGCGCGATATGCCGCAGTGCGACGAGACTTCCCTGAATTAATTTATGCCCAGCCAGCATGGCATGAGACAGAAAAAAACGAGTGGACGACGGTGTTTCCATCTAGCTCGGATATGCAGTTCCTGACCAATCTAACTCTGCACTGCGACCTCAACGTGAATTTCGCGTCGACTATGACGCTCGACTTTGCATTGCGAGACAAGCCGGTGATTAACTTAGCTTTCGATGTTTCCAGTTCCCCTGTCTTTGGCATGCCAATGTGGGACTACTATAAAAAATGGGAACATTACGAGCCAGTGATTGAGTTTGGTGCGGCCCGCTTCGCGCGAACTCGAGACGAGCTTGCTCAACATATCAATGCTTATTTAGACAATCCGGCTCTCGATCGCGAGAGCAGGAAGCGCTTCGTCGAGTTGGAAGTTGGAGCTCCTGTTGGGGAGGCTAGCCAACGCATTGTCGATTCTCTTGTGAGGGTGGCTCGGTGAGGCTTTGCTTCCTTTGCTCCGAGTATCCGCCAAGTCCACATGGGGGGATCGGGACCTTCACGCAAGTTCTTGCTAGATCGCTTGTGGAAGAGGGCCATACAGTGCGCGTGATTGGGATCTATCCACACTCGCATCGTGAGGGTGCGTGCGAAGAGGACCGGGGAGTGCAGGTCTGGAGAATGCGGGCACCGAAGAGCCGCTTTGGCTGGCCCTATGCTCGTCTACAACTCTGGAAACAGGTGTCACAATGGGCCAAGGCTAAAGAAATTGATTTGATTGAAGCTCCCGACTGGGAAGGACTCACCGCGTACTGGCCCTCCCCTGGCGTTCCCGTAGTCGTTCGGCTGCATGGCTCAGTGAGTTACTTTCAGCAGGAACTCAACAAGCCCACCAAGGCCTCGATCTTCAGATTAGAACAATCCGCGTTGCGTCGAGCGAATGCCTGGTGTTCGGTCAGTCGTTATACGGCAGAAAAAACCAAACAGATATTTGGACTGCGAACAGGCCCTGATGCAGTTCTTTACAATCCAGTGGAAGTAGATTCGCCCCGCCACAGAGCGCCCGCTCAGGAAGATCGAGTCATCTTTACCGGAACCCTTACGCACAAGAAGGGGATCGTGTCATTAATCAAGGCATGGCCAAGTGTTCGCGAACGCTGTCCCAACGCTGTGCTACAGGTGTATGGAAAGGACGGTCGAGCAGAGAACGGAGGATCTATGCTAGCTTACTTGAAAGGTTTGATTTCAGCCGATGCGGACGTAGTTTTTCATGGGCATGTTCCGCGCTGCCAGTTGTTCGCTGCGTTTGCCGAGGCAAAGGTCGCGGTCTTTCCCTCCTATGCTGAGGCCTTCGCTGTTGCCCCGTTGGAATCGATGGTCCAAGGCTGTCCCACAATTTATAGCCAACGCGGAAGTGGTCCAGAATTAATTCAGGATGGCGTTGATGGGCTCCTCGTTAATCCCGATTCTCCCACTCAAATCGCTGATGCAATCGTGAGAGTTCTTCGCGATCCTGAACTGGCCGATCGTCTCGCAGGGGCTGGTCGCACGCGAGTGCTGGAGAACTTCTCCATCGAGAAACTGCGCCAGCAAAATATCGAGTTTTACGAGCGATGCATCGCTGGTTTCCAAACTAAGGTGGCCTAACCAGCGTGTTTTTCAGTGTCGTAGTCTGTACCTATCAACGCGAGCGTGAAACTCTACGTTTGCTCCAATGTATGGCGACGCAAAACTACCGTGCATTCGAAGTTCTCGTCATAGATGGAAGTGGCCCCAACAGCCGTGTACACGAGAGCGTAGGTCAACACGCGACGGAAAGTATGAACGTCACGCTTGTCCCATCCGCGAAAGGTTTGACGCGTCAACGCAATGTTGGTCTCCGCATGGCGAAGGGAGATGTTTTGGTCTTCCTCGATGATGATGTGATTGTCCCGCCGAGTTTCTTGCTAAAGATCAGAGAGATGCTCGAACTGCCAGACAGCCACGCAATCGGAGGTCTGACGGCTTATGACACGCAAAACTACCCCGCAACTCCAAATCTGCGTTGGCGATTGAGAAAATGGCTGCGTGTCGTACGAACTCTGGAGCCTGGATCTGCCGAGCGATTGGGACAAAACGTTCCGATTAGTTTTGCCCAACCGTTCCATGGGTTAAAGAACGTCGCATGGTTGCCGGGATTCTGCATGGTGTACCGCCGTGACGCAATTGCTGGGCTAGCGTTCGACGAAGAATTGCCAACTTACGGCGGCGAGGATCGTGACTTTTCGATGCGAGTTGGTGAACGCCAACAGTTGGTACTCTGTGGGGATTTGCATGTGCAGCACATCTGCTCCTCAGTGAATCGTGTTGTAGGGACAAAACAAGTGTTTGAAACAGCCTTTGGACTCGGCCGAGGATTTCGGAAACGCGCGGTGAGTAGGACGGATGTTGCTTCCGTCCTTGGCTATGCGGCACGCGAGTTCCTGGTCGAGATACTGGCTGGTTTGAAGCATCCTTCGTGGACAAGCATGCTTGCTCCGTTCGTTCGACTGCAGGGATTGGCCGCCGGCTGGGTCTCGCTACAAAGCGTGCCTCCGACCAAGTGGTCCGAGATTGCCGAGCCACGAGTCTTTCGCGGTCCAGGTCGAGACGCTTAGTCACTAACATGCGTGCGTTTTTGAGTTCGGAGACGACTTGGGATCTGGTTGAGGAGCCATCCGACTGGCAGGACTTCGAAGAGGCAGAGGTTTCCGATCAATGGGGGCCGTACTTCGTTGGTGGAGTCCTTAGCATTTGGTTGGCAGGTACGGTAATCGGCTTCAATGCGGCCCTGGCGGTGCTCGTAGCCCTGGGGTTGGGCTTGGCTTTGATTGGCGTTTTTAGGCCTGTAATTGGCATTTATGGCGTGACCATCGTTTGCACAGTAGATTCGCTCATGCGAACTTATCTGATGACGGGCGGTCTGCTCCGTTGGAACACGTTCAACTATGTTTTGCTTTTAGTGATGCTGGTCGCGTTTCCTCTTATACTTCGCCTTCGGGACTACCAGAGCGGATGGCTACGGGCATTCCTTCTGATTCTGACGGTCGAACTCTACATGAGCCCGCTGATGATGCAAGGAATCAATCATCTGTTGAATATTGCGATCGTCATCGGCTTGCAGGTCTATTTCCTTCGTGTGGTGGGTGACAAAAACGCGCTACTATGGATTGGGATGATTTCGGGTACAGTTGCCGCTGCTGGAGGCGCTCTCTATTTCATGCAGCGTGGAGGGTTGGCTCGCATTGATGAGAACGCGTTTTCTTACTTTCCCTTAACTGGAATTTTTGGGATCTGCCTAGCCTTTCAGACGGCCGTTCGCCAGTCGAGGTTGGTGAAAACTCTGATGGCATTGGCGGTGGTCTGCGCTGTTTGGCTGCTACTGATTGGCAGCCGTGGCGGTATGCTTGTAGGCTCCATCTGCTTGGCCTATTTACTGCTAATCATCCCCGGGCAAAGCCGAAAGCTGGTCATTGCCTGCGCAGGATTTACAGTGTTCCTCGCTATCTCAGCTCAGTTTGAAGAGATGAGAGAAAGAGCGTTTGGACGAGTGGAGAAACTGTTTGATACCGACCGTAGTGCAGCTGCTCGCACCAGCGGGAGATCGGATCTCATGTTGGGAGCATGGTGGATATTTTGCGATCACCCTCAAGGAGTGGGCACCGGCGGCTTTCCAAGGCAATGGGCGATCATCTCCAGAGATCGCTCCAACGAATTATCCGGCTACAAGATCGGTGTTGAGCAGACTTGCCACTCGGGATGGATGAAAACGCTCGCTGAAAATGGAATACCTGGCACGATTCTGCTTTTGGGTTATGTCACATCCTTTGCGATTGTTGGCTGGGTACGGAAGCACGACAGTCTCTTGTTGATTGGTCTTATGACATCGCTTTGCTTGGCCTTAGCATTTGTTTCCACTGAATTCGCCGGAAAGGGGCTTTGGTTCCTAGCCGCCGGTGCGACGACGCTACTTGACAATCGCACGGACGTGGGAGACGAGGAGTGGGAGTTCGAATGAAACGCTTGCGAAAGCTGCTGGTCGTATCCCACGTACTGCATTATGAGTACCAAGGTGAACTCTATGCGTATGGGCCCTACTCACGTGAGATCGATATTTGGGCGGATTTGTTTCCGATCGTGTCTATTGCATCCCCATGCCGCAAAGAGAAGCCTCCCGGGGATTGTCTTCCGTTTTCACGAAAGAACATCTCGATATCCCGACAATTGGAGGTTGGAGGCGACAACGTATGGGCGAAGCTGCTTCAAATCCTACTTCTCCCAGTGATTGTGGTTCGACTAACGATCGCCATGTTCAGGGCGGATGCAATCCATGTCCGTTGCCCAGGCAACTTGGGGTTGCTTGGTTGTGTGCTCGGTCCTCTTGCGTCTGGGTATCGCGTAGCCAAATTTGCCGGACAGTGGAACGGTTACCGAAATGAAACACCTACGGTGCGCTGGCAAAGATGGTTGTTGAAATCAAAATGGTGGGGAGCCCCAGTAACGGTTTACGGAGAATGGCCGAATCAGCCTTCGCATGTCATTCCTTTTTTTACGTCGATGATGACGGGTGAGCAGGTTAGTAAGGCAGCGAAATTTGCAACAGAAAAACAGTTGCACCGTCCCCTGCGGATTCTTTTTTCGGGAAGACTAGCACCAGAGAAACGTGTGGATGCTTTGATAGAAGCCTTGGCGATCGCTCGTCGACAGGGACTCGAGTTCGAAGTCGTGGTGGTAGGCGATGGAGTCGAGAGGAAAAGGCTTGAAGATTTAACAGAATCTCTGAGACTTTCACAATTGGTGAGATTTGTCGGTGCGCAACCCTTTGAGGAGTGCCTCACGTGGAATGAATGGGCGGACTGCCTGGTTCTGCCATCAAAACACTCTGAGGGGTGGCCGAAAGTCATTGCCGAGGCAATGTGCTATGGTGTGGTCTGTATCGGTGTTGACCACGGTCAAGTTGGACGCATGCTCGCAGGTCGTGGTTACGCTCTTCATGAGGGAAGTGCTCAGGAGATCTCGGATACATTAATCGCGATTTCTCGCAACGAGTCTGTGTACATTCAGTTGTCGTCCGCTTCTTGCCAATGGGCCCAGCAATACTCGATCGATGGGCTGCGCGCTGCCATCGCTGCTTTACTCACTAAGGAATGGAATGGTTCCCACATTGACAACCCGGTTTGAATCGCAGCACTAACTATGAATTATTCAACACAAACACTTTTACGCAACGAGCAGCATTACGACGAAAAATATAAACATGTCAACGTCGAGTGTATCGTTCGCACTGCGCGGAACATCAAAACATTTCTAGATGATGCCATTAAGACCGATACCAGTTGGCACGGTCTGTACCGAGATGATTTCGCCAGTCGCGTTGTGGGAAAGCGAGTGTTCGAGATTGGCTGTGGTGATGGACTCAACGCAGTCATCCTGGCGATGCTTGGTGCTGAGGTTGTTGCCAACGATATTTCTACGGAAAGCGGTCGAATCATCGAGCAGGCAGCCAAAGAACTGGAGCTTGACAATCTGAGTGCGCTGACTGGCGACTTCGCTGCGATACCCGTACAAACCAGCCATTTTGATTTTGTCGTCGGTAAAGCCTTTTTGCACCATCTTACCCACGAAGTCGAGGAAGAGTATCTATCGAAAATGCGGAGTCTATTGAAACCCAATGGAGAGGCACGATTCTTTGAGCCGGCGGTGAATAGTTTATGGCTCGATCAACTACGGTGGATGGTTCCAGTTTCAGGACGGCCGTCGAGTCTTTCTCGGAAAGCGTTTCTGGAGTGGAAGTCGCTGGATCCACACCCTGATCGAGACAACAGCTCCACGCACTATCGAAGGCTTGGTTCAAAGTACTTTCAGGAGGTCTCCGTTGAACCGATAGGATCCATCGAAAGACTGTGCCGGCTGCTACCCAAGGGTAAGTTCAACCGCGCGTATCGAAGATGGGCGCACAGAATGGAGGTGATTCTGCCAATGCAATTCCGTGATTTAGCTGCCCGCTCGCAGTCGATCGTCTATCGTTTACCACGTGCCGACGTGGCCCAGATGCATGGCCGTTCACAATGAGCGTTGACGAAATGCCTGTCTGTGCTGAGGCGTCAAGGATGCAATGTACTGCAAGAAAGGATGTGCCTGCTGCCTCTTGTGCCGTAAGACTGCGAGTCATGCAGTTGACCGATTCGCTTGCTTTGGGAGGAACTGAGCGAGTTGCCGTTAATCTGGCAAACGGACTGGCGGAGCGAAATATGGACTCGCATCTATGTGCGACGCGAGGTGGGGGGCCATTGGAGAAAATTGTCGATCAACGGGTAAAAAGCCTTTCCTTGAATCGAAGTAGCCGATTCGACCTCCGGGCCATGAAGGCGTTAATTCAGTATAACCGTAGCAACCAAATTCAGATTTTGCATGCACACTCTTCGTCATTGCTGGTGGCAAATATTGCTTCTCGCTTTCGCCCATTTCCCAAGGTGATTTGGCACGATCATTTTGGTCGCTTTGAAGTAGAACGTCGATCGCTCTGGCTATTTCGACTACTTGGTCGACGTGCCGCGGGAGTCATCTCGGTTACCCAAGCCTTGGCCAATTGGTCGGTGCGCGATCTGCGTCTCGATA
This sequence comes from Pirellulaceae bacterium, assembly GCA_041736515.1. Taxonomy (GTDB): domain Bacteria; phylum Planctomycetota; class Planctomycetia; order Pirellulales; family Pirellulaceae; genus Aureliella. Next base: position 4,809 of record JBGSTP010000213.1, on the reverse strand, counting down.
CGCATCGCGTGTGGTATTTGCCAAACTTTCCGGCCTCGGTTGTTGTAAGCGAGTTGCTGGACGAGCTGCCTGGAATCGCTGGGCAACGCATTGTGTGCGTGGCCAATCTTCGACCAGAGAAGGACCATCTGACACTGATCAATGCCATGCAGCAGGTTTGCAGCCGCCATCCGCAGGCCGTGCTGTTTCTTCTGGGAAGTGAGTCGAATCAGGCACAGGTTGCGGCTGTCAGGAGTCGAATCGAATCGCTGGGCTTGGAGGGCCAAATAAAACTACTAGGTAGTTGCTCCAATGTTGCTGCTTACCTGCAGCGTTGTGATATTGGCGTGTTGAGCTCTGTATCGGAGGGCTTACCGCTTTCCCTGCTGGAGTACGGACTTCATGGTTTGCCTGTGGTTGCTACGGATGTAGGCCAGTGCCGAGAAGTCTTGGACAACGGCAGGTTCGGCAAGCTGGTGCCTAGCCGTTCGCCTGACAAGCTGGCAGAGGCACTTAATGACTACCTTGACCGCCCTGACTATCGACGGGCGCAAGCGAACGCGTACAAGCTTCGCGTTTTGAGTGAATACAGTGCTGAGTCGTACTTTGAGCGACTCAGCGCAATCTATCGTTCGGCCGTTGGCCACCATTCCTGATCGCAGCGGAACTTATGGCAAGTCATATCGAGTTTGTTTACAACCGCAGCCCTATCTTCGTACAGGCAATGTTGGTGAATGCTTGGGGCTTCGCTTGGTATACCAGACGAAATGGCGCGTTTTTTCGCAAGAAAGTCGCTGAGCTACATGCGAACGAGCGATTGAGCGCCAGAGAATTCGAAAAACTTCAGCTTGACGCTCTCAATCGGCTGCTCGAGCAAGCCCAAAACTCTAGTTACTACCGACAAGTCCTCAACGAGGCACAGCTCAAACTACCCATCCGGTCGCTCGATGAACTTCAACAATTGCCCAAGCTCAACAAGCAAACACTCCGCAGCCGACCAACGGACCTGTTAACTCGAAAACCACCGCGAGGAACAAAGGTACTGAATTCGAGCGGTACAACGGGGACACCCACGGACATCTACTATACGAAACAGTTTCATCAGGAATATATGGCATATTTTCAAGCCCGATTGAGAGACTGGGCAGGAATTAAGCGACGAGATAAGCGGGCCATGTTTGGTGTGCGGCGGGTTTGCTCAGTCAATCAATTGAACCCACCGTTTTGGCGCTACAGCTACGCCGAGAATCTGGCGTATTACTCGATCTATCATCTGTCGAAGCAAAACATACCCTACTATGTGAAACATCTTCGCGATTGGCAGCCCAAGCTAATTATGGGCTATCCGTCAGCGCTCAATATCATCGCTCAGCATTTAATTGAAGAAGGCGAAATGATCAACGCCAAGGCAGTGATCACTACCTCTGAAACGGTTACGGCGCAAGTTCGCAGCAATCTGGAGCAGGCCTTTGGCTGCCGCTTGTACGATCAGTATGGTGCCGTTGAAAGCGCCCATTTCGTATCGCAGTGTGAGCATGGAAGCTACCATGTCTCGCCTGAGAAAGGAATTATTGAAATCCTCAATGGCGATGCTCCATGTCCGCCAGGGGTACCTGGTCAAATCGTTGTCACTAGCCTCGAAAATACATTGCAACCCTTGATCCGCTACGAGATCGGAGACGCTGCATTCTGGGCGGAGAATCAAAGTTGCCCGTGCGGCCGTGAGATGCCAATCTTGGGAGGTATTGAGGGTAGGTTTGAAGATTATTGCGAGACCAAGGATGGTCGAAGATTCTTGCGATTTGATCCAGTCTTTAAAGGCATCGGTACAATCCGTGAAGGACAAGTCATTCAGGAGACAATGGATTCCTTTACTATCAAGATCGTGACCTCCGAAGGATTCAAGGAAGAAGACGAGCGCAAGTTGATCAAAAGTTTTCTAGGGCTTGTGGGCGACATGAAAGTTCATGTTGAGCCTGTCGAATCTATCAGCCGCACTGCGAACGGCAAGTTTCGAGCGGTCGTGAATCGCACGAAAGCGGCAAGTGCGAGCTGATTTTTGCAATGCTGCGTCACATTCTACGTTTGCCGCCTGAAATGTATGTCTACTGATTCGGTCACCATGAGTAATTATCGAGAAGAAGTTTCTCCTGTCCCTGTGCTTGTCGTTGGCAATCTCCTCTCAAAATCGAATGGAGTTCGCAGTGTTTGCGAGGATCTTTCATGGCAACTCGAGCGCAGCGGTTGGGATGTGGTCAAAACATCAACATATCTTGGGCGCTTCCGCCGTCTAGTGGATATGGTCAGTACTACTTTTCGCTATCGGAACCAATATCAAGTGGCACAAGTCAATGTGTACAGCGGGTTTGCTTTTGTTTGGGCCGAAGCTGTTTGTTGGACGCTGCGCCGACTGAGCAAGCCCTATGTGCTGACTCTACATGGTGGAAATCTACCTAGTTTTGCCAAGCGGTGGCCCGGTCGAGTGCAGGCGTTGCTTGGCTCCGCCAAGTACGTAACGACTCCATCGCATTACTTGCTCGAGCAAATGTCGTCCTACTGCGAGCGAATTGAAAAATTGCCTAACGCGCTCGATCTCTCACAATACGAATATCGGTACCGTCCTACTCCAAGCCCCAAGTTGGTTTGGTTGCGTTCATTTCATCGGATTTACAATCCCGCGCTGGCTCCTAAGGTCTTGTTTGAGGTACTGCGCGAGTTTCCAGAAGCGGAGCTAACCATGATCGGCCCCGATCGAGGAGATGGTAGTCTGCAGGAAACTAAAGCAGCCGTATCAGAACTCGGCCTTGACAGTCGAGTTCACCTGGTGGGTGGAGTGGCCAAGAGTGAAGTTTCGCGATGGCTTAATGTTGGAGATATCCTATTGAACACCACCGATTTCGATAACACGCCAATTTCCTTGATGGAAGCTATGGCATGTGGTTTATGTGTGGTAACGACCAACGTCGGTGGAATTCCGTACTTGGTACAAAACGAACAGAATGCGTTGATGGTTCCGCCCAACGATGCGCCATCGATGTCCGCAGCCGTGTTGCGATGCCTTCGCGACCGTCAGCTCGCTAGCCAACTTTCCAGACACGGTAGAGAAACTGTGGAGAAGTTTGATTGGCCTGTCGTGCTACCACAGTGGAAGTCGGTGCTTGCACGCGCGTGTGACAAACCAAAGCATCATAACTAGCTGTCCTTCAGCAGAATTCGACAACTCAATAGAACCTATGACAAACCGCAAGCATCCCGATGGCAGCGCAGGCGAAAACTGGGTAATTGTCACTCAGTACTATCCCCCGGAACCCGGTGCGCCACAAATACGACTGCACACGTTGGCCAAGAATCTAGTTAAGCATGGCATTCATGTTCGTGTCGTGACTGGTATGCCCAATTACCCGACCGGAGTAATTCAAGAGGGCTATCGTGGAAAGTTGCACTGCCGCGAAAACATTGACGGAATTGAGACTCATCGAGTCTGGCTCTATCCTGCAACCGGTCGCAATCCGATTAGAAGGCTCTTGAATTATTTGACGTTCACGTTTACAGCGACGTTGTATGTTCTGTTTCGCATGCGGCGCGTCGATGTTCTGTTTGTGGAGTCGCAGCCAATATCACTTGGCATCGTGGGGCTTCTCATGAAGTGGATTCGTGGTGTGCCCTACGTTTACAACATTCCAGATCTTCAAACCGATGTTGCAGGCCAACTAGGGTTCATCGGCGCAAAAATGCTGTTACGGCTGGCCGTGGCGATGGAGAATCTGTTTATGCATCAATCTTGGACCGTTTCGACAGTCACGCATCGATTCATCGACTACTACGTTGGTCGAGGTATACCGCGTGCTCAGATTTCCTTTCTACCGAACGGGGCTGACACGGAGGTTCTCAGGCCGCGTCCGTATAGCGAAGCCTACGCAGAAAAGATGCAGGTTAACGGTCGAAAAACATTCACGTACGCTGGAACACATGCCTATTACCACGGATTAGAGGTGATCATCGAGGCGGCAAGACTACTTCAGCACCGAACGGACATTGTGCTTCTGCTTGTCGGCGAGGGGCCGGTACGCCCAAAACTGATCGAAATGGCTCGCGAATACGGACTTCAAAATGTTGTGTTTGGCCAATCGCCCTTTCAGGAGATGGCTGATTTGATGTCGATAACCTATGCATCGCTGGTTGTCATGAAGGACATCCCTGCTGCCGAGAAAATGCGACTCTCAAAAACGTTTCCACCGTTAGCTTGCGGTGTCCCGGTAGTGTATTCAGGAAAAGGTGAGTCATCGGATATGGTCGAAAGGCACCGCTGCGGACTAGTGGTGCCGCCGGAAACACCTGCGGTCTTGGCGTCTGCCATTGAGAAATTGGCGGATGATCCCACTGAGCGCGATGCGATGGGATTACGTGGGGCGGAGCTGATCCAGCGCGAACTTTCGTGGTCCGCTATCGTCACCCGTTGGTTGGTTCAACTTCGCGGCCCTGGCAAGTTGCCAGAGTCGAACATGGAACCAAGCAGCTTAGAAGTATCGAGTTCAAAGTAATCCACAAAGTATGGCTCCGTTGAGCGTTTGCGTCTCCAACGCGGCACGCTGAGATTTTTGGCGTGTCTGTTTGCGCAGTAATTTTACTGCGGTCAATAACGTCTTATTTTTGAAATAAAATGGTATCGAAAAACCAGATTAAGCAAGTTCCATTCTTTCGCCCATCAATCTCCGAAGCCGAAATCGAGGAAGTCGTTGCATGCCTTCGCTCCGGTTGGCTAACCACCGGCCCACGAACCAGAGAATTCGAACAACAATTTGCTGCGGCCATTCGAGCAAAGCATGCCAT
>JBGSTP010000212.1:0-2376 GCA_041736515.1 Pirellulaceae bacterium | reverse complement strand
TCTCGCGCCACGGCCTCCCGCCACTGGACTTTCGCAAGAGCCTGGTTGTTCCAGCGGCTGAAGCGGCGGGAATCAGATTTGGCGTCTGGGGACAAAAAGATTGGAAAGTTGTGAGGCGCCTGTCATGGAAAGGACGCTTGAAAGAGTAGGGGACGAATGAAGACCGAGGTGCTTACAGTCCGAATCGTTATATCTCCTAGTGTTGTTCGCTAGGACCCTTTTCGGAGGCGTTTGCCTTACAAATGAAGTTGCAGTTTCGCGCTTGGGAGTGAGAAATGTTTCAACGAATTGGAATGCTGGTGCTGGGGCTTGGGATTATGATTGCGGCTGATACCACGGTCATCCACGCAGGAGTTATCCAGTATGGTGATAAAGATCTTCTCGGGACGGGAGCGTATAGTAGAGACCCTGTGACGGGAGCAGCCCTGGAAGGTCTTGCGCCAGGGGTCACAAGCCTTGGAACATTCGGACTCTCGGGGTTCCAACACAGTTTCCCGTTCAGACCTTCGGCCGGAGACTTTCCGGGAACGGACCAAATTTATGTCGGTAGCATGCAAACTCACGCTCACGATGGATACGCAGGGTTTGTCGGAAGGCTGAAGGGTCCTCAGAATATCGTCATGGATTACAGTTCAATCGTGCCGACGGGTCACATTATTAGCACGCTGACTTTAGGAATCGGATTCGACGATTTCCAGCGGCCCGTATTTGGGCAGCCGTACTTCGCTTCGGTTAATGGTATTCCCGACATTCCGCTTACGAATTTTGCGAATGCCTTCAGTCAGACGGGGCCTCGAGCTTCGTTTGGCAGCATCGGTATCAGTCCAACGGTCTTACTGGCAAGTAACGTGCTGACTCTTTCTATCAACCAAGGCGGTACAGGTGGGGATGGATGGGCGATTGACTTTCTCACAATTGGCGTAACAACAACGCCTGCCTCAAACGTCGTTCCGGAACCATCTTCGATGGGATTATGGAGCATTTTCGTGGTTCTTGGTTTGATTTGGAGGCATCGTGTGAATGCCTTAGCCAATCTTGATGCTTAGTCTGGCGCGATCGCTCGATCAAGGATCGACGGCAATGTACACGTCGACGAACCGCACTTGGATCCCGCCAATTACCCGGCGAACATCTATTTTTTCGTCGACGATATCGATGCCTTACATGCCGAGTTAACAGGCCGCCTGTTAACCCCGCTGTCAAATCGATCATGAACGTCGTATTTTGACGGTTACGAAACAGAAAGTGGCAGCCTAGATCGCTGAGAAAGTTTGCCGATCGATGCGAATGCAACATCCGTGGTCGCAGTGAAAGATTCCGACTAACACGAGTTCGGCTTTCGGCGCCCGTCGACATGCCTATGCTGTGAAACCAAGTGCTTCTGAGCGCGGTACAAAAACCTCTCCACTTGGATTTTCACTGGATTTGCAAGGATTCGGCAACTCGCATGGTAGCCATTATTCATCCGCTTCTCAAGCTGCTCGCATCCCTCACGCGGCAAGAGCTGGCACAACAAGTGGCCTATCTCAAAGCGGAGAATCGAATTCTGCGGAGTAAGCTACCAGATCGGATTACGCTCAACAATCAGGAGCGACGATCTCTGGTAAGGCATGGTAAAAAACTCGGTGCCCGTATCAAAGATCTGATCTCGATTGTCAGCTACTCGACTTTCCGCAAGTGGGTGAGAAGCCGGTTCAACAAGCTCGAACTTGTCGTTGGTAGAAACGGCAGAGCACAGCAAAAATGAGTTGAGCAATGGCTTTAGAACTACTTTGTCACAGGCAACCAGATTGCGACAACAGTTAAAACCACACCAAACAGAACAACGCCGATTTGTATTCCAATCCAAAGCCAAAACAACCGAACCTTGTGCAAACGCGGCCAATTGGCGTTATGTTTTCGATCCGCTTCTTGCTTGAGTGCCTTGATCCGAGTGGTAGGTAGTAACTCCTCGAGTGCATCACGATAGCTTCTGGCGCGCTCAGTATGCATCTGAATGCGTTCATAATTCTTGGCAGCGTTTACCGCACCGAATACCCCCAACAGGGTTATAAATAAGGTCAATGGTACGTCTAATGCGTTCATTTCGGAGTCCAACGCAATCACGCCAGTGACGCCGGCCGTGATGGTCAGAAACACGTTCGTCACGGTAGCACGCATGGACTCATGGTGGCGACACTGGGTGCAGTGATCCAGATACAACCCCCACAGAACATCGGTGTCCTGTGCCATCGTTCACACTCCTTGCCACATATTGTTCACTTTCCACCGTTGCTCTTGACCAAATCATACCGCGGACTCGTTGGCACGACAACGCGGCTGTAAATCCTCAGGTCGATCTGGGAAACTCTACTTCTTGCAGTCGGCAGAATTCCG
>JBGSTP010000200.1:0-3591 GCA_041736515.1 Pirellulaceae bacterium | reverse complement strand
TGTCTAAGTCGTCGCTGAGGGTGTCCGGCAACTGTTCGAGTCCCTCGCCATTCAAAAAGGACGTATTGAGCGTACCGGTTGGAAGCAGCGCGCAAACCATTTCGCTTTCGCGCGTTACGACATCGAGCATGCGATTGAGCTGCTGACGACGCGTTGGAATCGCGCTGCGGAGAATTTCGATGTCGGCGCGTATTTCAGCGATATCCTCATTGATGATCGCAAGCTGGATACCCTCGATGGGTTCCATTTCGCGCTTCACGTTGGCTAACTCAGCTGCTAACTGTTGAGAGCTCTTGATAGCACGGAAGCTCTCGCCGGTCGCTTCGTCTCGATCGCTAGTGCTGGACTCGAGAATTCTGGAGTTTGTTTCGCCAAGCTGAGCACGAACTTTGCTGACCTCTACCCGGCGATCGCGCATTCCTTGCGAGATGAGCTTAAAGCGATCAAGCAAGGGATCGCGAATTTCGACGCACAAGTACGGCGGTAATCCAAGGTCGGCCTTGAAGTTATCCAGCGTCGATTGATAGCCGACCTGAAGTGTCAACAGATTGGTCTGCGCTGTGTACACGCTCTGCAACGCCGTCGCAACCTGTATTTGCGACGTGGGGATTTCAACTTGGCTTTGCGGTATCGTCAGTAGTAATTCGCGGTAACTGTCGCGGAGTTCGAGATAGACGTCGGTGAGCTGAGCAATATTTTCCTGCGCATTGAGAATATTGATCTGTGACTGAAGCAAGCCTAGGAAGCCATTTGCTCCCTGAATAGCAATGCCACCACCGCCACCACCACCGCCGCCCAGCGTGCCGAATCCGCCGCCCAGACCAGTGAAGCCACCAAAGCCCGAACCGCCAAAAACACCACCGCGTCGCCTTGGTTGTGTGTCTGCTGGCCGTCCAGTAGCGATGTCGAGATAGAACCCGCGACGATAGCGTTCGAACGCACGCACGTTGGCTAGCAGCGTTCGCTCCGCCAGTGTGAGACGTTCGAGTACAACGTCGCGGCCACCTTGTCGCAAAAGCGGCTGGATCAATGAAAAATTGATCAGCGAATTCGAAGCATAATTGTCAGAGCCAGCCAATTGCCAAGTCAACGAGTTTGCAAAGCCGACGAGCAAGTCGGCACCTGTGGCGTACATTTTGGTCATCTGCATGCCCCGCGGACCGGTGGACACCAGCGAGCTGCCATTGGGAGGACTCAGCACCGTTCCGCGACGCTCAGCGCTGGACTGCCAGCCGCCGAAAAACTGCGAATCAAGCAGGAAACGTTCGCTACTGACGTCAAGCGCCGAGAGATAGAGCTCCTCCAGGTTCTGTTGGTAAGACGGTGAGTGAATCAGCGCCGTGCGCACCGATTCGCTTAAATCCAGCACCAACACGCCCCGCTCGTCCAGCGGCAAGCAGTTCCACCAATTGGGATTTTCTGTGGTGTTGGTCCGGCCGTTCGCTTCCCACAGTGGATATCCTTTTTTTCCATCGATCAACCGCATATAGCGATTGGCCTGCGGATCGTCCTCCGGCATGGGCGGTCGATCAGGATTAAAGGGGTCGAACATACGGCTTCGCGGATCCACTTCAATCCGGTACGGCGCTGCAGTGGCTTCGCAGCTCTCCGCCACTTTCTCATCCAACAAGTAGTATGCCTCCGTATCTACCTTGCAGCGATACTTCTGCCGTGTGCAACCGTCAGCGAAGATGATGCCAGTCAGTGCCGAAAGAAATGTCAAGCCGCGAATCGCTTGACGAAATCGCTTTGACATTTTGCCAGAGCGTGAATTATGTCCAGTCACGGCGACTTTGTTTCTGGTCTTTGGCATGTGCAGCATCCTTGCTGAACTCGGTGCGGGTGAGTTGAGGAACGCACCACTGTCGGAAGCGTCGTGGTCGATTGCCAGCCGAGTGGGGCATGCTGACTAAATCGATTGCATCAGTGGATTCGTCTCTACGCACAAATCGGCTTGTGCTGGCTGTAGCCTTGATTCATCCTTTTCTGTCCGCACCATTTATCCGAGTTGTCCCTTTTGTCCTATCTTGACATTCGTCCCTGCAGTTTGACAACCGCTCAAAAACCCCCCGCGCGGCTATGGCTATGGGTGGTTCCTTGGAAAACGACGCAGAAATCGTTAACAATTCTGCTTAGTTCCAAGTAATATGAAAGGCTTGTAGTTACTTGGTTTCGCGAGCGGATTCCGTGTCGGAGTCGCTCGTCACTTTGCTTGTCAGCACCTCCTGTTCGGGAAATGAACTGCCATGGGTTTGGGTGGAATCCTCATTCTGTTGCTGTTGTTGGTGTCGTTGATCGCCTTTATTTACGTGCTGGTTATCACGGCCCGCGGTTGGGGCGTGCTGCACTCTATTCTGCTGACTTTTTTGTTCATCGAATGTTGGGTATTCATAATTTTCTCGGCGGGAGTGCACTATCGTCGCGTGCGGGCGACGGAGGAAGCACACAAGAACCGTCTCGCCGCCGAGGCAGCGTTAGAACAGACAGAGAAATTGTTGTGGGGAGACTTTGGAGTCTCTCCGGATGCGCTCGATGCGGTCATTCCAGTTCAAGGGTTGTTGCGACGAGTTACGGCCGACCGGGGGCGAGTGTGGCGGCAGGCGAGTTTGCTCCAGGCCTCGCCTGGATCCTATGATTTGCAGCTCTCGGCTGCCGACGTCGCTAATCCGAATGCCGATGCGATAGCGGAAGACGCAGCCGCAGCAGCTCCAGTAACCCCTCAAGCTGTTTCGAGCGAAAGCTTGCCGGTCAATACGGTTGTCTATGGCTTTGCGGAAGAGGTTAACGCCGAAGGCAAACCGATTCCTGTGTACTACCTGGGCGAGTTTGCAGTTACCCAGAGTCAGAATGGTCAAGTTACACTGCAGCCGACGCTGCAACTTTACGCGGACCAGCAACAGCGGATCGCCACTGGGTCAGCCTCCACGTGGACGCTCTACGAATTGCTACCGCTCGACGCGCACGAACCGTTTGCCGCGCCGGGCTCGCAGCCAACTGAAGAAGAGACTTTTGGACATATGGATGGGGAAACCATCCAATCGCTTTTCGCAAATGTGCCGGCGGACAACGATCGTCAGCAGAAGTTGGTCGATTCCTACATGCGAGATGGACAACAAGCCAACGATAATGATCCTCCAGCCAAAGTATGGGTATTGGTCAACGTACTCAAGGAGTTTGAGATTGATGTGGATAGCAAGGAAGTCGCCAATGCTACGGAGCGTGGTTACTTCGACACTTTAGGACGCAGTATAGATACGCGGCTCAAACGCGGCGAAGACGGCATGGTGAAGCTGACACCTGAATTAAAAGGAAATCTAATCGTACTCAATGAGCAGTATGCTGCTCCCCTCATTGCCAATGGAACTCTGCAATTAGTTAAGCGTGTATATGTTCGACCGCTCAACGATTACGAGGAAGCCTTCGGTCGGCATGTTGTTCGCGATCACGAAGTTTCGCAGAGTATCGAACTGTTCAAGCGAGACTCTCAGGAGATCGAAGCCGCCAATCAGCTAGGCCAAGAAATGATTAGTTTTCGAGAAAAAGAGAATAAGGATCTACGGGACGATTTGGTGAACTACCAGAAAGAAGTCG
>JBGSTP010000177.1:0-13911 GCA_041736515.1 Pirellulaceae bacterium | reverse complement strand
CCTCGGAGATATCATCCGCCAAAAAGCTAGTCCTACAGTTGCTTGATGTTGAATTGATAAAGCCAAAATCGCAACACCTACTCAACAAAGTTGAGTGTTGGTAAGCGCCAACTCGTACCAACCGGTTTTTGAGAAGTTACTAGTTTCGCTTGGATCTCCTTGGAGTTGAGCAGATGCAAACTCTGCGCGAGAGTGGCTTCTTGAGTTCGTTCGCACTCGCACGCGGTAGCTGAGTCGGGCTTGCCAAAAACATCCAAGAAGTATGAGCTGAAGTTCGTATCGGGTAAACTGACAGCTCGTGTTTCGGCGGGCATACCATCGAAATGAGTATGGGTTTGCAGAAGTTGATCGACGGCGTCGAGCATCACTTCCGCCTGATGACGTTTCGGATAATAGCGTGAATAGCTGTTGTCGCTGCGGTTGTTTTCGCTGGCGTCGGAACTCAGGCGATAGGTGGTTGATGTGCATATAAGTCGTAGCAAGCCACGCAAATCATAGTCAGTCCGGGTGAAGGTCTCAGCCAATCCGTCCAATAGCTCTGGATTGGTAGCTGGATTGGTGACCCGCATATCGTCCTCTGGCTCCACTAGTCCTACCGCAAAAAAATGTTTCCAGTATCGATTCACAAGCGAGCGAGCAAAAAACGGATTGTCTGGAGCGATCATCCAATCAACTAGATCCTCGCGTGGGTCGCGAGACGCTTCGAGGCTCAGTGGCGTGGCACCCAAGCCGGCTGGGGCAAGGTCTTGGCCGGTGCGTGGGTGTTTTGCGGTTGCGCTGCCAATGCGGGATACGAATCTAGGTTCCTCGGGAGTGGGGCCATCCTTCCGCGATACTTTTGAGAAGAAGGCGGACAAATGGTAATAGTCGCCTTGGCTCCATTTTTCGAATGGATGATGATGACAGCGCGCGCATTGGATTCTTTGTCCGAGAAACAATTGGGCAGCATCCTCGACACGCGATTCCGTAGTCGAGACTTCACGCAACCAAGCTACCGCCGGGTTGCTTTCGAGCGATCCCGATGCAGTTAATAGTTCGCGTACAAATTCGTCATAGGGTTTGTTTTGATGGAAGCTGTTGCGCAGCCAATCAAAGAATGCAAAACTTCCAAATTGATGACCAGCTGATGTCCGTCGATTTCGCAGAATGGTGCTCCATTTTTTCGCGAAGAATTCGGCGTGTTCGATGCTTTCCAATAGCCGGTCGACGGTCCTGTCAAATTTTTGCTCGTTAGTATCGGATAAGAAATCCCGTGTCTCTTCGATCGTGGGAAGTCGGCCTGTGAGGTCCAATGTCACGCGGCGAATGAAAGTTGAATCATCGCAGATTGCCGACGGTGGTATTCCCAAGCTTTTGAGTTTTTGAAACACCAGCTCGTCGACTTGATTGCGGGCAGGAGGAAGGTTCTCGACGGAGATTCCAAGTGGAATGGTAGCGCGAAAAACAGCAACTTGCCCTTGGTAGCGGGCCATGACAGCTACGTCGCCGGTGCGATCCGTTAAGCTGACCAAGCCGCGCTGGGTCACGTCGGCCAAGTCCGTGTTGTTCGATTCGTACTGGGCTGTGCGGGTTATGTCTTCAATCGTTCCATCGGAGTAAGTGGCCACCACAGACAACTGCTGCGTGGCGCTGGTAGCCAGCCGAGCTTGGGCAGGGATGACTTCGATGCCCGTTACTCGAGGTTGCGAATCTTCACCATACGGCAAACCGCCAGCGATCCAGCGTTGCAGTACGCGGTATTCGTGCGAATCCAGTTCCAGGCGTTGACCTCCACCATGTGGCGATTCATTAGTGGCTTTCTCCAGCAGCAGGCTTTTGGATGGCTGCGCGGGGAAGACGCGTCGGCCCCGCGACTCATGGACCAAGTGGGCGTAATCTTCCTGCGGTTCAAAACCTAGCAGTGAAAGCTTAAATCCGGCTTGCCCAGCAGCTTTGCCATGACAGCCTCCGCTATTGCAACCAAGTTTGGTGAAAATCGGTATTACTTGGTTCGGAAAGTTGACCGGCAATGTCTGTTCCATCCCCACGATGTCCACAGCCAGCGATGCAGCCACTTCGCCTGTTTCGCCCATCAGTCTGGCAGTTACAACAGCAGAGCCCGTTGCAAGTGGCGTAATAAAGCCAGTATCATCGACCTGGGCAATTTGAGGAGGTTCGACGCGATAGACAACATCGCGCGTGACATCGCGTTGCTGCGCACTGACGGCAAGTTGCCATCGCGCATCGCGGCCACGCAATGTAACTTTGGGAATTGAGTCCGCGCTGCCTGTAGTCTGCGACGGCAAATGAAACCGCAATTCTCCAATGCTTTCAGCCCTGCTGTTATGGGACGGACCGAGAGCCATGCAAAGCAGTAATATAGGAACTGATCTACTCATAAAGTAACACTCGCCACAAGGTTTCGCGCGGGCAACAACCGTTTATATCTCTCTAGCCGTGGAGTGAAGGTAGCTGGTCCCAGGCACCCTGCACTCAAATCAATTCGCCAATGGGGCTGGCTTCCACCAAATACTGGGGGCGTCCGGTGGGATCGGTCAGTGCAGTGGTAGCCGTGTCTATGCCTAGGTTGTGATAGAGGGTTGCGACTATCTCTTGGATATCCACGGGGCGTTCGGTTGCGTACTCACCCAAACGATTCGTTGCACCGATGGCTTGTCCGGCCCGAATACCACCGCCCGCCAAGTAGGCACAGCTCACTTTCGACCAATGATCGCGACCCGCTTGGGGGTTGATCTTCGGCGTTCGGCCGAATTCCCCCCAAACCACGACCGTTACATCGTCGAGTATGCCGCGTTGTTCCAAATCTTCGATGAGTGCGCTCAGGCACTGATCTAGTTTACTTCCATGGTCGCGTACGAGGTCAAAATTCTGACCATGGCTGTCCCAGCGTCCGTAGCTCAGGCTAACGCATCGCGCTCCCGCTTCGACCAACCGTCTGGCGATCAGCAAGTGGTCGTTGCACGTAGGCGCTCCATCGTATTGATATTTGTAGGGCTTCCCGTCGCCATAACGCTCGATGATTTTTGGATCTTCCTTGGATAAATCCAGCGCGTCGAGTAGCTTGCTGCTGGTCAAAACGTCAAAGGCCCGCTGACCGAAAGCATCCATGCTGGCCATAGTGCCCGAGGCATCAGCATCGCGCCGCAATTTGTCGAGGCTTGACAGCAATTTTCGTCGGTCCTGCAATCGCTCGAGCGGCATGTCGTTTAGTTTCATATTCTCCATGCCGGGACCATCGGGCTTGAACGGAGCGAAGCTCGTACCAAGAAAGCCCGGCATACCAGCATCGGACCAAGGGACGTGTTGTGTGCGTGCGGCAAGTCCGACGTAGGGCGGTACGGAGGGATCAACCGCGCCATGCAACTTCGAAATGGCAGAACCGATGGAAGGTCGACCACCCAATGTCCGCATTTCGGTCGAGATCCAACCGCTCAAGCATTGGGCCGATTCGTGGCGGTCTTTGCAACCGACTACCGAGCGAATAATCGCCGACTTGTCCATTAGGCCAGCGAGCTTAGGAAAGACCTCGCAGATCTGAATGCCAGGAACGTTAGTAGCGATAGGCCGAAACTCCCCTCGGATTTCCGATGGAGCGTCCGTCTTGATTTCCCACATGTCCTGGTGAGGTGGCCCTCCGGCCAAAAAAACATTGATGACCGCTTTGTGTCCCAAGCTGGTTTGATGATTGTTGGAACGCGATTGCTTAGCAGCGGATTCAGCTCGCAATAAATCGGCGAGCCCGAAACCGCCGGCACCAAAGCTGAGTCCACCGATTGTGAGGAAACTACGGCGCGAAAGCCCATCGCAATAACGGCCCGTCTTACCAAAAAGAGTAAGCATAGTGCACCAGTTTTTGGGTTTGAGGTGGGAAGTCTGGCAGGATTGGTTGTTGCTCCATTGTGGTCGATCGCAGAGCACAAAAGCAAGTCGATAAACTACGAAATAGCCCCAGTTGGATGGTTTTCCCAAAAAAATAGGTCGTTCCGACCGAGCTCGCGCTAGACGAATTCAACGGCAGCGCCGCATAGCGACCCGTCAGACGATTCTTTTCTTTCCGGCATTCGGTTCTGACTCGCCACACAAAGTCGCTATGCTCGCAACCTGAGCGGGACTCCCACGATTCGATCGTGCGTTATTTCAGTAAACGTCTGATTTAGTACTTAAGGAAAGGCGGATCGACGTCGATCAAATCGACCGACATCTGAGCGCCTTTTGCCACGTCAAAACGGCATTTTGCCGAGAAGTTCGAATTTTCTGTAAGGAAAACGCTCCTCGCCCGACTTACTTCCTTAACACAATTCGCCCCACTTACGCGAAGGAGCTCTCATGCATGATTGGTCAGACTTGATCGACAAACATGGGCCATTGGTCTGGTCCATCATTCGTCGGTTGATTAGCAATCGCGATGATGCGTCGGATTGTTTTCAGGAAGTGTTCTCGGCCGCCTTGGATCTTTCCCGAAAACAAAAGGTCCTCAGTTGGACCGCCACGCTTCGACATCTCGCATCGGTTAAGGCAATCGATTGTCTTAGACGACGGTATCGCGACAGCCAAATTCAACACAGCGACTACCTGGCGGAAGTAGCGGACTCTCATTCCGCTCCACCGCAACAACGGCTTGACTCAACCGAGTTAGCCAGCGCGTTGCGCGCGGCACTCGCAACCATCGAACCGCGCCAAGCGCAGATATTCTCCATGATCTGTCTGGACGCGATGACTTACGACGAGGCGGCGATGGCGATCGGAATTACCGAGTCGCATGTCGGCGTCCTGCTCAACAGAGCACGTGCGGCTCTCAAAGAACAGTTGCAGTCGTATGCACCCGAGACAACCAACAATTCTAAAACAGGAGTTCCTTCCCATGCAAAACGCAAATAACTATGACGAATTGCTCGATCGAGCAACTCAAGCAGTTCGTGACCTAGCACCTCAAGATCTTCCGCCTGATGAATTGATTTCGGCTACAAAACGGACGATGGAACAGGCTCAGCAAGTTAGCAGCGTCTCCGTTGCACCCGACAGTCAGCGTAAGACAGGACGCTGGAGCATTGCCGCCTTGGTTGTCGCCGCCTCGCTGTTGGCAATCGTTGTTCCAAGCTTTTTCACCAGCGGCAATCTATTAGCGCAAGCCTTGGAGAAAGCTCGAAAGCAACTTTGGGTACACGCGATCACAACCGTTCACTCAGGAAATCAAGTGATCGTGTCCGAGACTTGGTTTTCACCAGCGCAGCGCATCGCTGCTATTCGCCATCCTCAGCTCACGGAATTTCGCGATATGGCATCGGGAGTCGCGTCAAAGTATGACTCCAAAACGAATCGTATCTATAAAAGCCGAGTCGACACTGCAAGCCAAGAAATGCCTGCGGGTGGTAGCTTTATCGACGCACTGATGAACGAATCGACTGCAGCGACGATGTTCCCCAGCTATCAAGTATCAAATCCATCCACGACAAAGTCAGTTGTCGATGGACACGATGTCGTCGAGCACTCGTTTCGCCTCCAGCATTTAACCATGCCCAACGTCAGTCGCCGCGTCGTCGTTCGCTTGGATGCCGTAAGTGGTCTAATGTCTAGTTGGGAAGAAACGTTCTCCGACGGCTCCCGCAGCCTGACAAAATTTGACTATCCTAGCAGTGGTCCAGTCGACATTCATGCCATGGATGTACCCAGCGATGCGGAAGTCGTCGATCGCATCGCCAATTCGGACGTTACTAAGATCGCAGACAAACTGCGAATCGGCAGAACTTCCTTTGACGACTACGACATGATCTTTATGGAACACGTTGAGGGGCAAGACTTTTCACCAACGCAGTCGCACGGGTTGAACGTCCGTCGAGTCCGCCGACATGGTAACCAGTATCGAGTGGATGGTCTCTTGCGAGCCAAACCTCAAATCGCTTCGCCAGCCGTAGGGACCGACATGAAGAAGTGGTGGATTGAGCACCGCGATGATTTTTACTCAGTGCCGATGCTGATTTGTAATGGCAAGACTTACACGACTTATTCGATGGTAGACGGTCGTTTGCCCAAAGATGAGGCACCCAAGTTGGAAGTCGAAATGCAAATGACAAATCCAGTGAGTGGCGTTCCGACTGACCCGACTGCAGTTTGGTCACATTTGATGCCCGAGTTCCATAGTCGCCCGCACTTGTGGACTGAGTTGGCAACCAACCGTTTCATCTTCGACGCAGTCCCCAATGATGGCCCTGCAGGCTCAGTTCGCGTCATCGTTCGCCGCGATGATGACTTAGCCGGTGTTCGACCAACGACCTATTGGTGTGATCCAAAACATGATTTCTGTGTGGTCAAAACTATTCAGCCCGTCATCGGTAAGGAAAGTGGCAAACCGGAACTGGCCTATATCGATACTGAAGAGTTCTCCGAGTACGCACAATCGCCTGGCGGCCACTGGTACCCACAGAAGACTCGCCGCAATGTATCAGCGAACCAGACAGTACAGATTCGACAATACTACATTGATTTTGAAGTCAAGTTCGCTGACGATCTCTTCCAACCGCTCAACCTGAGCCAGCAATAAGGTCGTTCCGTAATGACGCTGTAATGAACAAGGCCGAGGCGGCGACACCTCGGCCTGCTTCATTTACGAACGCGGCCTTCTGTGCGAGCCTTGCGCCATGGCGTGACTCATTCGTGCGTCAAGTTACTAACCAGCGGCACACTCATTTTCGTACTTTCGCCCGCTGCGTTTCGCCGCATTATGACCGGAAGAATGAGTCGGGATGGCGGTTTTCGTCTATAATTTCAGCAAAGGATCAGATCTGGGATTTCTTAGGAAGACGCCGTATGTCAACAGTTCCCAAGCATTACATAACCCGGAAGAGTATTTGCACCGCGAGAGGAAGGCCGAGTTTCGGTCCGAGTACTTTCGTGGCGAAATGTTTGCCATGGCGGGGGCGTCAGCCAATCACAACTTGATAGTTCTTAACGCTGGATCGCATCTAAGGGAGCAGCTCAAGAAAAAGCCCTGCCGAGTCTATTCGAGCGACTTGAAGCTTCGGATTGAAACTACTGGCCTGTACACCTATCCAAACCTTTCGGTTGTCTGCGGCGAGACTCAGCTTGAATCCGATAGTGGCGAGGTTCTGCTGAACCCTGTCGTGCTCGTCGAAGTCCTATCCGATTCCACTGAGGCATATGACCGCGGAAAGAAGTTCGAACATTACCGAACAATTCCTTGCTTGAAACATTTTGTCTTGATTGCCAAAGATCGACACTCGATCGATTGCTTTACACGATCCTCTGACGACAGTTGGATTTTGACCCACTGCCAAGGACTCGACGGGAAGATCAAGTTAGACGCGATAGACAGCGAGTTGGTCGGAGCCGAAGTCTACGACAAAGTCGTTTTCGAGAATTAGAATCACGTGTTGGTTATGATGACTCAACCAAGGCAACGGAATTCAATCGAGGCGAAATGATGAAACCAACTGAAATCGACGTCGAATACCAACGACGCGTGGATGCGATGTCGATCAAAGAAAAAATCGGGCGATCGGCCGCAATGCTCGCATGGACTCGGCAGCAGATAGCTGCTCGAATTCGGAAGCAATTCCCACTGCTTACCGACGAACAATTAAAATGGCATGTGACGTTGAAGCTCTATGAGTCAGAACCTGCTGTCGTTGCAATGATTCAAGGTAGTCTAGCAGATGTTTCCAGTTGAAGCAATTCAACGCACCGTCGAGCATTTCGTTTCGATCTTGCAGCGGCTTGAGATCCCGTTCCACATCACTGGCGGTGCGATCAGTTCTGCCTACGGAGAACCACGATTAACTCAGGACATTGATATTATTGTTTCACCAGAAATTGCAAAGAAACGACTCGAAGAGTTGGTCGAAGCGATCAGCAAATCGGATTTCCTATACACGGAGCGCGTCGTACGACAAGGTGACTTAAACGGCGAGATGTTTCAGTTACTTGACACCAAGGAATCACTCAAGCTCGATATTTATCCGCGAGAATTGATCCCGGGCGAGCTAAAGCGTTCTGAAACCGCAGAGCTTTTTGAAGGGATTTATCTGCCAATCGTTTCACGAATCGATGCGGCGCTTTCCAAGCTAATTTGGGTCGATAAGGGAAGTCACCGAAGTCGCCGCGATCTCCGTAGTATTTTTCGCAATTGCAGCCCAGATCAACAAGCGTTCGTGCGTGAGGCTGCTTATTCGTTAGGTTTGGAAAAACTGTTGCAGATTGTGCTCTCCGAATCCGAAGATATCCGCTAGCTTTTCTCATTCGCTCAAATGGTCAGTGTGACACGTGCTTGCCCGTGTCGTTTATGATCGCATTCCTCTTTGCGAGCTTTGCGCCGTGGCGTGACACATTCTTTCGTCCAGTTCGCTAACCCAGTCCGACGCTCTTGAGTTGCTGAGGAAACACACAGAGGAACCCGACTCACGGTAATTTCGGTAGCATCCTCGCGACGAAAACTCTAAAATGGTAACTGGGGTGGGAACATTGCAACCCAGTTCCCAACCACCAATGATCGCTAACAGACTCATTCACTGTTCATTTTTTTCGGTTGGCTGGCCGGAAGTCGATCGAAGAATCGCGATGATTGTTCCAAGCTTTTCCGCTTGTGTCACGACGTCAATGCCTTCGTCTACGTCTGAACTCCCAAGTGTCTTTAGAGTTTGATGTCCATTTGCGTGCAACTCTTCGTTGGGTAGGTAGATGACTTTCGTTATCACCTTGCCGTTTTCAACGTTTGTGAAGTCTTCGCTGGCGAGGTCGATGCGAATTGGCTCCGTGCTCAATTGGCGATCATACAACTCCTTGTCAATTCGGCGCACATCCAACACGAATGCCAGCATCTCATTCGGTCGCCCAGGTAAATCGGAAACATGTACCCTGTGCTCCATTGAGCTTAAATATTGGTAGGCAAAAGGGTTCGTGCCGTTCGTAATGAACTCGCCGTTATTGTCTTTGTTAATGCTCCGGACTTTGCATCCGTCTGGAACGTAGAAGTTAAACGGAATCCACTGTGTTGACTCGTCGTCAGAGGCTATTTTCTCACTGCCGGATTGAACAGATTCTTCTTTTAGGACTTCGACAGTTGGCGGCGCGGATGGTTTCAGGTTGGGTAGAAAGCCAGTATTGAAAACGAGCGCGCTCAGTCCGATTAGCACGAGTGGGACAGTAATGACAAGTACTACATAAGATCTACTAGAATGCAGAACCTTGGGACCAGCAAGCTTCTGCACTTCCTCCATGACTTGAGGATTCTTGATGATCTCTAGGTATGCCCAAAAGCAGTAGGTCAGAAAGATCATCGTGGGGATGATTGCTGCGCCCATGAGTGTTCGCGAGGAAATCTCATTGAGGTTTCCAGAAAACGGCATGCGCGCGACCGTTGTCCAGAAGTAGCCAACAGCCATACAGCCCAACAGCGTCGAACTCAGCAAGGCCCACGTTCGCAATGGTACCGTGGGAGTGATGATTTTGGTCCCCAACAACGACATGATCCAGATCCCAATCATGAATGCTGGATACTGGAATGCATGACTGATAAGCTGCGTCGAGTTCGCTGGCAAACTGAGTGTAGGGTGAAGGACCAATGAAAGGACAACTCCTACCAGTGTGAGCAAAATCCAGCCACGACCAATCGATTTGACGGTCGTGTAATTAAGTGCCGCTTCAGGCGGAACGGGCGTAATGATCTGACCAAACTGCATGAAAACATTCTCGGAAGTCGAGCCAGCAAGCGGAGAACTGACGGTAGGCTGTGGGATTTTCGCCGAGCTGGGTTCGATCGGACTATCGGCTTGCTTCAATTGATCTTTGATCAATAGGAAGATCAGCAAACCAAGTGGACCTAATCCCAAGAAAAGAGCGATTGCCAATGCTTCGCGACCGATCGTCGGTCGAGACAAAAAAACAGCCATCAGAAACGGACCGAGATTGAGAAAAGACAAGAGGAAATACTCGGCCAGTCCAATACCAAGATTACCATCCATGGCATTCAAGCCAATGAGTATCCACACTACCACACAAACGATGGCGAAGATTCGGCTGGTCGAACGCATCCAACCAGGCACAAGAACCTTTGAGGATCGATCAAGGAAAGATAGTGGAGAAACCTCAGCAATAGGCGAAGCTACGGATTCGGAAGCTCGTTGCGAGGCGGCACTTTTGCGGTAGGGAACTTGCTGGTTAATCGCAGAGTGTGATCCCGACTCGCTCGGGTGCTGAATGCAGGAGAGATGTTGATCCAAGATCGCCGCCAGGTCTTCGGCGGATTGAAAACGATGCTCTGCCTTCTTCTGAAGTAGCGAGTTGATAATCTCTATCAGCCAAACAGGAATCTCTGCATTCTGATCGGCGATCGATCGTGGCTCGTCTTGGGTGACGCGTTTGATGACATGAGCCACACTGTCTCCGCGAAAGGGACTGTGGCCCGTGCACATGGCGTACATCACGCAGCCGAGACTGAATAAGTCACTGCGATGGTCCACGCGATCGCCACAGGCCTGCTCAGGCGACATGTATTGGGGAGTGCCACAGACTTCGCCCGTGCGCGTCACAGTGATATCGTCGATCGCCCGCGCCAATCCAAAGTCGGTGATTTTGACGCGTTCGACCCCGTTCTCGAGCAAGATATTCGCGGGCTTGATATCGCGATGCACCAACCCTTGCTTGTGTGCGGCAGCGAGTCCATCGCTGATCTGTCGGCTGATTCGAAGAATTTCAGTAAGGCGTAGGGGGCCAACTTTGTCAAGCTTCTGTTGTAGCGATTGCCCAACGATACATTCCATAACCAGAAACGGCGGAACCGGCGTGCCACTGTGATCCTGATCGCTATCATCCACAGCGTGGATCGCGACAACATGGGGATGACTAATGGCTGCTGCTGCTTGTGCTTCCCTTAGAAAGCGGCGTCGAGAATTAGGGTTTGATGCCAATTCCGGCAATAAGGCTTTCACGGCAACAATCCGGTTTAACTTAGGATCCATTGCCCGGAGAACTACTCCCATACCGCCGCGACCGATGGCTTCCAGCACTTCGTAAGGCCCGATGGTGCCTAACACGCACTCTTTGTCGCTTGGCTTTAGAAATCCGAGTGAAACGGGGGCATTTGTAGTCCGATCGACCGCTGGGTTCTCCATAAAATCGCCCGCATCGGCATGTGCCCTCAGTAGTGCCAGTACTCGTTTGCGGTTTTCTGGTTCGTTCTGACAACTGCGATCGAGAAAAGCTTCTCGATCAGCGGGGGACGGAAGTTGCAGTGCCTGCAGGAACAAGCCTTCAATTGAATTCGGAGAGACGGAAAGCTCCGGCGTCAATGAACCCTCGCTCGAAGCCGCACCGGCTGGCGCTGCTTCGAGGATGCCATTTGATTCGTCGTGATGTTTTGTGTCTTCAGGTTCCGGCATGGTTAGGTTGCCTTTCAGGTTGGTCGCCAATGTAATCGTCTCAACCTGCCATGCGAGATCAAAGTGTGGAGCGCCTCACTAAATTGTAGAATTTCACGTAGGCGAGTCTCTCCGAGACTCGCGCTACCGCCAACTCCTCGCGTCCCAAGCGAATGGTGTCTCGGAGAGACACCGCTACGTGGAAGATTCTAAAAGTAGAAATAGCCAGGCTCGGGAAAAAGCCCACCAACGCGAGGCCGTGGCTCGGGAAATATTCAGAGTTTTTGCCGCCTCTTCTTCGGTCATGCCCACAAAATAGCGCAAGCGAACGAGTTCTGCTTTGGCTGGCTCCTCCTGCTCGAACGCACCGAACGCCTCATGGATGGCCAATAACTCGCAGTCCGAAACATGTCCGGAAACTGCAATGTCAACGTCGATTAGATCAACGCGCGCGAAATTTCCACCCCGCTTGAGCTGTTGCCGGCGACGAGCCTGCTCGACAAGAATGCGTTGCATCGCCAGCGCGGCTGCTCCAAAAAAGTGTCGACGATTCTGCCAATTCAGTTGTTCGCCGCCAGCCAGCCGTAGAAATACTTCATGAACCAAGGCGGTTGCCTGCAACGTCTGACCGGCACGCTCGTGCTGCAATTGAGCTCCAGCCATTCGGCGCAGTTCGTCATAGACCAACGGCAGAAGGTCTTCCGTCCTGGCTTGTCCCGATTCGATCGCGTGCAATACGAGTGTTAAATTGGTCATAAGGCCTATAGTATAGACTCGTCCTCCACGGGGTAGGAGATATTTATCATTGAAGAAGCAGGCACACAAAATTTGAGGCAAACATCACAAATGCAACTTGCGGGCGGATATCATGCAGATTGGTGGTTCAATCGATTGGGCAGCCGCTCCAGGCAATCGAAACTCGTTTTGGACGCCCGTGTGGTATCTTGATGTGTACGAGCATTGGAACCAAGCACTTGGGAAATGATTGGCGGCCGACCAGTTTGGCTGGACCGAACGGCTCGCGCCGTTCCGCTAACCCGGTTAGTTAATTTTTTGCGAGGCGTTAGCGCCGAGCTTGGGCCCGCTACTTTCAGTGACAAGCTAAGGCGCAATTATGAATTACTTACGCTCAACGAAACCACTAATGCACAAGTGGGTATTTCTTACGATTGCAATCAGTGTTGTACTGGCGGGTTTTTGTAATGCGCAAACGCGAGCTCCGGAGAGGGCAAAGAATCGCATTCCACCGACACATGCGGACGTACGCTATGGTGCGCACGAGCGAAACGTCATCGACTTGTATCTAGCCGAGTCTAAAACGCCAGCTCCCTTGGTGCTTTACATCCATGGGGGCGGATTTTCGTGGTGGCGACAAATCCACAGTGAATCAAACGGATTTGCGCTCGTATCTCGAATTGGGTTTTTCAGTAGCGGCCATCAACTATCGCCTGACCGATACGGCACCGGCTCCCGCTCAGTATCATGACTGCGCTCGCGCATTGCAGTTTCTCAGGCACCATGCTGACCAATGGAACTTGGATGGTCAACGCGTTGCCTCGACAGGCAGCTCGGCCGGCGCTGGTACCTCGATGTGGTTAGCTTTCCACGACGACTTGGCCGAACCGACAAGCACCGATCCTATCGCACGAGAGTCAACACGACTTAGTTGCGTTGCCGTGACCAATGGCCAGTCGTCATACGATCCGCGATTTGCAGAATCGATAGGCATACCGCGGCCAAATTTCGATCGGCATCCTTTTTTCCTACCATTCTACGGCATCGAGCAAAACGAAATCGACTCCGAGGCTGCCTACGCCAAGTACCGCGACATGGCTCCAATCACTTTTCTAACCGCAGACGATGCGCCGGTTTGGTTGGACTACAACCGCCAGAACGTGACCGTGACAGCCGAAAGCGACGTGCAATTGGTCGTGCTCCATCCACTTTTGGGAATCGAATTGAAGCGGCAGATGGACGCTCTGCGGCTCGAGTGCATCAGCCTGCTGGTCAATTCTCGACACACGTAGAGAAATTGGTGTGATTCGATGGATTCGTGGACACATGTCGTGAGATGGCCAAGTCAATAGCCCCCCTACTTCAATACTCGGGGCAATAGTCCACGAATCGCACCAATCCCACGAAAGAAATTCTCCAACGACGCCGTCGCGCTCTCAGGTCGAACCGACCGATGGTTTGGCCTACCTGACTCGGTCACGCCCTCATGGGCGCGCAACTAATTCTCGGCAACTTAGAGGAATTCGTGTTATTCGAAGGATTCGTGGACACATGTCGTGAGAGGGCCAAGTAAGAGCCTGCCTGCTTCAATACTAGGAGCGATAGTCCACGAATCGCACCAATGCCACGAAAAAAATTCTCCGACGACGCCGTCGCGCGCTCAGGTCGAACCGTCGAATGGCACTTAGATTTCTCTAACTCGTTTGAGCATCTTACGTTTGATCTCTTGCCGGGGCTCTAGCATCGAATCGTATTTCTTGGGCCTGCGTTTTCGTAATCGCGGTTCGACTCGATCCGGCCGGTCTGC
>JBGSTP010000171.1:0-14503 GCA_041736515.1 Pirellulaceae bacterium | reverse complement strand
ATTTTGGCATTATTTTGGAATGCCGGATGCAAATGTAATAACATGGATTAGTTGTAGTAGCCAGAACTTGATCTGACATCTTTTACCCAGATTACGCACTGGGCTGTAAGAGTTGGTCGAGCATTTTCTGTTCGGCCAGTTTCTTCGAGTCATCGAAAGTTTGTCTCGGAGTCTTCCCGAAACAGTACCTTCCGCTATGTGGTCTCTCTTCGTTGTAGCTCCTGATCCATTCATCGACATCCGCTTGCAGCGTCGTATTGTCGTAATTGCGACTTCACGCTCCTACTGACATCCGTATCGCTGCATCAATCGTATTTCTGCATATGCGGTTCTGTTCCGGCGAGTCATCGCAATCTGTCCACACCTCTGTTCACGCCTTTCCTTATTTGCGATTTGCCATGAAATCGTAAAATCGCATTCTCGTGATTGCGGTTTATGGAAAGCTCTGTCTTATCGTCGTATTTCTGTTTTCACGCTCTATCGCCAATGCGGCCTTCCTGAATAACGTCGAATCGTATCGCCGCAACGTCGTAAAATCGCTTTCGCTTATCGCCTTAAGCCGCATCGAATGCCTAAAACAACTGCCCCGGTTTCGGGCTGTGCTCTGTTCCTGCAGCTTTGGACGGCAGCCATTCGCTAGGCCGGTTCGATAGGTGATCTGGCTTGATCCGTGATAAATGATCTTGGTCGACTAGGACCTCTTCGTTGCCAGGAATGAGCTGCACAATCGCTTGGTTGTTGGCGTCATCGACTGCAATAATCTCACCGAAGCGAGTTTGTTCACCCGCTTCAAACTCGACTGCATTTATATTCAAATAATTCGAGAGTAGGGGCCTTCGCATCCTGTTCCTGATCTCCCAAATCAATCGAAACACGTCCATTGTGAACCGCCCACTTGAACGACTCGTGAAGTTCGTCGAGGCATTGGCGAAGTACTTTGACTTCATCAGTCAAGCGTTCAACTACGTACTCGAGATCCACTTGACTGTTCACTTGCGGTACTGACTTCTTTGCCATCCAGCAACTGTGCGATCGGCCGCCAGGCAAGTCAACATCTTCAACGGTGTCACGCGGAAGTTTTCCACAGTGAGAGTAGGGGAGACTTGCTAACTGCGACTAGTGAATCGATCGCGGCTCAACGCCAGTACGTTGCTTGGGTTCGGTGATGCTCTCTTTGTTCGATTGACATTCCTGCCATGTTGGCGATGGGCGTCGACAATTCAAGCGGACCGGGTTGTCGCAAAAGCGACTGCCCGCACCACTCCTGCTTGAGTTGCCGACTCGATTCCCATCACCGTTCTCATGGGCAGGTCAACCATTAACAAAGGAGAACAACATGACCAAGCAAACGCAAACACTGACCGAGGTCGATTTACAGCAATTCACTGGCGACTACGTTCGCATCCGGCATCCACTCAACCGCAAAGTGATCTTCACCCCGGGAGTGAGGCATGTTGCCGAAGCTGGCGAGGCTTACTGGCTCATCGATGCAATCGCTTCTTGGATTGGCTCAGAACAGTTTCAGGCCGCCGAAGAAGATGATGGTCGGATCTCTGCGATGCACTTCTGGACTTTTGAACGCCTCGGTGAAATTGCAGGCCGCCTCACAGCTCGTGCCGACAGTCCAGACGCTCCCTTCATAGTTCAAGAAATCGAGTTTACTGACTTCCCATTGCCCCGCATCGAAATCTGGGCCGCCTACGATGGCCAGCACTGGGTGCTCTATCTACCCAGTGAACACTAAACCAAAGAGATCGGGGCAATCAAGCCCCGGTCTTCAACTCGAGGAGAACACCGAAATGACAATCGTCGTCTATTTTGAAAACAACAACTGGTATGCCGAGGGCGTTGCCATCATGAATAACACTCTCTACGAACACCCGTTAATGATTGAAACGCTCGAAACCATTGCGAAAGAGAATGGCTTTGACTTCGTAAGCGAGGTCGAGCGAGATACCGATTATGACCACTACCACAAACTTGCGAGCGATAACGAGTGAACCGAGATGGCGAGCGTCGACAAAAGCATTTGACGCTCGTCAGGAAAATGTGCCACAACCGACACGTGGTAATCAACAACTTGAAAGAAAGGGCAGTCCGATGACTCCAACCACAGAAAATGCCCGCCCGAAAGCGTAGGGCGGTATGGCGAAGAAACAATCAACCAAGAAAGCAAGACGCGATATCTACGAAGAGGTCACCAATCAGATTCTTGAACTCTTAGAACAGGGCACGGTGCCGTGGAGAAACCCAATTGCCAAATCGGGCGGCGGAGGCTGGCCGATCAATCTGCAGTCGAAGAAGCACTACCGAGGCATTAACGTATTCTTACTAGCCGCTGTCGGCTGGGCCAAGGGATACGGCTCCGACTACTGGCTAACGTTCAAGCAAGCCACCGAGCAAGGCGGGCAAGTTCGCAAAGGCGAGAAGTCATCACTGGTCGTATTCTGGAAACAATACACGACCGAAGATCGCGAAACAGGCGATGAAGTCAGGATCCCAATTCTCAAGCACTACAACGTATTCAATGCGGAACAGTGCGAAGGGATCATACCGCCCGATGTGCTTGAACCCGATAACAATGCACCGCCGTTTGAACCGCTAGATGCTGCCGAAGCCATCATGCTTGGTTACCGGCAAAAGCCTTCTATCCGTCATAGCGGCGGGCGAGCCTTCTATCGCCCTTCGTGTGACGAAATCGTGATGCCAGAACCCACTCGCTTCGATACTCGTGCGAACTACTACTCAACATTGTTCCACGAGTGTATCCACTCGACCGGCCATAGCAATCGACTGGACCGAGGCCTCGATACCGATCTATCACCCTTTGGCAGCCCTGACTACTCAAAAGAAGAGCTGATAGCCGAAATGGAAGCAGCATTCCTATCGGCCAGTGCAGGCATCTCTCCACCCACGATCGAACAATCCGCTGCCTATCTCAATGGCTGGATCAAGCAGCTCAAGGGAGATAAGAAGCTGATCGTACAAGCTGCAGGTGCCGCACAGAAAGCGACGGACTTTATCTTGGGCACCGAGTTTGAACAGGCTGTCGATCACGAGACGCCGAAGTCGACAACTGGTCCAGTTGCAGCGAATCATGGGAGTATTAAACCCACGCGAGCACCTGACACGGCAGTGGTATCGGTATCGCCCGCGACGGTGCATCAACCGATGCTGTTCTAAGAAATTCCGTAGCGTCGTATCGTCGTGATTGCGACATCGACGCTGCGGGGACTGCGTAACTGAGTTTATGTTTGAAGACGTTCTCGCAAGCGTTCGTGTTCACACATGGATAGGGCATCTTGCAAGCCTATGTCGCACGCTGATGCCACGCCCAAGACCTATGCCGTCAATGGCCTGCCCGCACCACTCCCTTCGGGACCGGGTGGGCCATGACGTCGGTCTTTCGGTCGTCGCATGGGACGCGTACGGCTCACAAGAGCCAACCACGTTAAACAACTAAAAGGAGAACATACTATGTCAAACCAACCAGTACACAGACTTCGCATCGGCTCGATCAGTGCGGCAATCTTTGAGAACAAGACTCAGGACGGGAAAACGTTCTACAACGCTCAGTTCGATCGCAGCTATCGCGACGGCGAGACCTGGAAGCACACCACCAGCTACGGTCGCGACGATCTCTTAATCCTCGCCAAGCTGGTCGACCAAGTCCATAGCTGGATCGTCGACAAGCAGCAGGCCTCGAGCTCGGAAGAGAGCAGCCAAGACGACGCTGCCTAACACAACATGAAGTGTCGCTCCTCGGAGCGGCACTTTCCATGTCCGCCAGGCTCTCACTTCCCATCGCCCCACGGATCTACAAGTGAGATACCCGTATCTCGAAAATGCTTGAGATTCCGAGTTGCCAGGACTGCGTGGCGAACGGAGACGATGCCAGCGATTTGCACGTCCCGTATTTCAACAGGCCGACCAAGTCCATGCAGCTTTGCCGAAATCTCACCGGCACGATCGGCCGCTGCTTGGTCAAAGTCCAAAACATGATGCTCCAACTCTTCAGCAAGCATGGCTTCGAATGCTTCTTGCAAACCGCGTTTCCGTTTGCCGTCAGGCAGAGAATTCAGGCCGAAACTGATTTCGAAAACGCTGATACTGGTCGTCCACACGGAATCGGATGCCTGGGCATCGAGCCACGCAATCACGGCAGGATCTGGCTCAGCCTTCATCAGTTCCGAAATGACATTTGTGTCAAGCACAAGCATTATTCGAAACTCGGTGGAGTCAGCGGGCGACCACGCAACTCTTCGATCGGTTCCTGCAAACCGATCTTCGCAAAGCGTTTGGCGATCTTCGACCCGAGGTTATTGGGCGTTGCCACGCGCTCCAAAGCTACCTTACGCAACATCTCACGCACGAACTCCTCAAGGCTCTGACCATGGCTCTGCGCCATGTCCCGCAGCTTTTGATGGATGTCGTCTTCCAAATTTCGGACTAAGAATTGTGCCACAACTTACCTCGCTTTCTGATATCATGATATCACATCTTTGGGCATGAGGTCAATGAAATCGACCAAAGCCGCGTTTTTCCTATCGCCCCGCCGAGTTTTCCCAAATTTGGGAAACGCGATCCACTGGTAATATCTGGCTAGGCCTGCGCTCCAAAATCCAGTTTCCCAAATTTGGGAAATCAGAAGATGGCTACTTTTCAGAGAATTTATCAAACTCAATACGTTCGATCTCTGGCGAGCTTTCTGGCACATTCACGCGGCGTGGACTGGATTCTTCCATCCATCGAATCAGTCCACAGCACATTAAGTCAGCCAGTTCGCGTAGGTGCCGTCCTTCGATACGTATCAGGAGCTTGGTTGCCGAAAACACGATCAGCTCCACCAGCCCGGCGTTGTGACAGCGGACTTCGCGAATATCGCCGTAGTTCAGACAGATACGTTTTCCGTCGCTGAGCCGAAGTTGAAACATCATCGTTGGCATCTCGCCATCGCGAGTTTCAAGCCACGGCTTCCAAACCCGCGATTTGGTGGGAGTAGGGGGCGGGAACGAGCGAGTGTTTTGTCCGCTGTTCTCATCAAAGTCACGTGCGATATCACCCATTGCTAAATGCTCCTCTCAGGTCCAGTTGATAGTTGTGCCGCATTGAACGCATTGCCAAGATCTGAGTTCACGGTATCCGCAAGATGCTCGACCGCGTCCTGCCTTCCGCTCCACCACCGCGATATCCGGTCTCGCCATGACGACGCCGTCCTTCGCATGTCGTGATAGTTTTCGACCGCCGTTTCCCAAATTTGGGAATCGCGTTCTTCTCCTTCATACTTGGATTGAATCAGCTCCGACGCGGAGAGTTGCTCGCCGGAGCGTTCGATGGCACGTCGCACCTTTTTCTTGTCATCCACGTAGATCGTTACATCCTCACTGCCCCGCGAAACGGTCACATAGAACTGCTTGGCGTTGATTGCCGGAAGCGAATTGGCCCCCATGGCGGCGATCGCGACTTGGCGGTCTTTGCCCTGGCTGCCGTGGCTGGTCACGACATAGCCTAGATCGAGGTGGCTGAAGTCTTTATCGATAGTCCAGCCATTCTTGAGTTGGATGTTGCCGGAGTGGTCGAACCCCTTGATTTCATCGAGCCGCCCATTGCTGATACGACCTGTTCCATCTTGCGTGGTGCCGCCCAATGTGAAGCGAACTTTGTCGCCAGCAGCCAGTCTGATCTCATTTTCAGTGTAAACTTCGAATCGATCTGCGTGATCGCGTGGAAGTAACATGGGCGATTGATCGCTCATTCGCTCCAATTGCACATTGTGGTTCGTTGTGCCGACAACACGACAGCGATCACCACGTTGAATACCCCCTTGGATGTTTTGATGAAACTGAACGATCAAACCTACCTGCTCCTTGTAAGTCGCCACGTTGCCTTTCTCCGCCTCTGAAAGGTTGAGCCCTTTCAACTGCAAGAACGCTCGTTCCTCGGTTGCAATCGTGTGGTTTTTCTTCAGCCGTTCACGGATTTCGTGTGTTACCTCCTTCGCTTCCGCGTGTGTGGGTGCAACGACTAGCGAGCTTTTGCCTTTCAATGAAACCTTGACGTATTGATCTGCCAGAATTCGACAACGATCTTCCGACTTGATCTCTTTGATCTTGCCCATCGCGTCAAGCATATCGAAGCCCGCGAGCAAGCCTGTCTTGCCGTTTTGTTCCGATACCGTTTCATGGCCACGACTGATCAACTTCACAGCTTCGCGATAGCGGCCTTTCTGACGCTGAATAGCATCGATCCTCGCCGCCTTGAGCCCCGATTCTTGCTCGAGCAGTCGCATGGCTTCGCCGCGTCTTGGCGATGAGTGCTGCCGAATATCACCGGAGAGAACAACGCGAGCGTTTTGTTCTTTGGCAATATCAAACACGGCATTCATCGAACGCACATCGAGCAATCCAGCTTCGTCGATCCATATCACTTGATCCCGCAATTCTCCATGCAGCTTGGTATTGCGGATCAGATGCTCGACCGTTTGAGCATTGTGGAATCCCTTTTCCTCCAGCACTTCTTTGGCTCCAGTACTTGGTGCGAACGCAAATACGTCTTTGCCTTGCTTCTCCAATGCCATCGCGGCTTCTTGCATCAGCGACGATTTTCCGGTTCCTGCACCGCCAGTGATTGCCATGACGGAATCGCGGGAGTTCAAAACGTGAGTGACAGCTGCCTTTTGCTCGTCGTTGAGCCAATCGCGTTGAAACTCGTGTTCCTCGGTCCCCATGGCCTTACGTGTGCCTTGGCCATCGCGGGCGAATGAAATCATCTTTTGTTCCGCCGCCAAGACTTCGCGTGTCGTGACCATCGTTCGCTGCGTCCCCTCTACGGTTACAAAGCGCTGGATGACTTGTAGACTGTCGAGTGCTCGCTCAACCACTTCCGGGCGATGCGTTAGTCCATGCTCAAGAGCAGTCGCGACGACCTGGTGGCGTTCCACTGTCGACTGGCGATAAAGATGGTGGGCGAGGGCGTATTTCACCGAGGATTCGGCACTGATGCTTTGATTGCCACTCTTACCGCCAGAACCGCGTCCGAGCTTTTCGAAGGCTTGCCGTTCCTGATCGGTTAATCGATCACGCCATTCCGTTCGCAGTTGTTCCACCGACTTGCCAGTATCTTTCTTTTCGCGAGTGAGCTTTCCGAGCAATCCCTTGGTGACAGCGTCTTTAATTCCCTTTTGTTTGGCGGCTTCTTCGACTTGCTCCGTCCGCCGACTGAATTTCTCAATGGTCTTGCGATCCAGCCCCTTGATCTCCCAGCCCTGCTTAACTCGACCGCTTTGCGCAAACCGAGTTTCTTCCACCTGATAACCGAGTTCGTTTTGCAGCTTGCGAGCCAGCCGCGATTCGAACTTGGCCTGCAGACTGGGTCGTTGCCGCACGATCTCTTCGAATTCACCGGCGTAATGCTTTCCATTTTCCGCAGTCCAGTTGATAACGAAGGCGTGAATATGCAAATGCGGATCAGCACTCTTTTCGACGGGCCGCGAAGTTTTATGCAAAAAGTCCGCGTAGATCAGCTTGCCTGTCGGAGCCTTTTGACGCGAGTTGGCGTGCTCGCCCTTACGAACGCGGCGTTGCATCAAGGGTTCAACGTCACGTTCCATCGTTTCTCGCACTGCCTGCCGAAGAGCCTCGACGATTCTTTCATCGCCATTGATTGCCCACGCGAGTGAAACGCTTTTCGGAACTGAGAAAGTCAGATCCATTCCCGGTCGCCGATCTTTGCGATCACGCTGCGTCAGCTTTTCCGCCGTTACTGGATGTTTGCCACTGAGTAAACGACTGAACTGTTCTTTCGTTACGTTGGAACCAGCTCCTAACCCGAGAAGATCAGAACCCTTGCCATGCCACTGACCAGCGACTTCTTGACCGAGATAATAGTCCCCACGCGTAAGCACTTGATCGAAGTACTTCTGGGTTCCATGAACGTTTTGACTTTGAGTTGCGATTAGCATGTGAGAACGATAGGGACCATGATTCATTGGGGCAAATTAGAAACTCAGAGCGAGTCAGTGACCCGAAGAAGAGATGCGCAGAAAACGCAAAAAGAGTGATAGGCTTGACTCACCACTTCACGCCGCGTTTGGAGAAGAGTTCGATGCGCTGTGGAATTCAAGTCAGGTTGTATCCGAGGTCTAATCAAATGCTCAAAACAACAGTTAGCTACTATTGTCCGAAGGAGGGTTGCGACATCGTCGTGAAGATTATGCAAGACGGCCAGAACCTCTCGCCCTGGGTCGGGCTACAGATTCACAAAGCTTGGACGCGGGAATGCGTTCTTAACAGCCAGCCGAAGTGTGCATTTATTGTCAACATTACTTATCGATTTGCATCTGGATTGGTTTTTCGTTTGTTCGACAGTGGCCTTCAAGACGGCAACGAAGCCATTGAGTTCTTGGCTCGAAATAGCCGGATATCAGAAAGACGGAGAGCGCTACACACCATCATGGACCTATTGCTCAACTGCGACATCGCTCGAAGTGACTTGGATGGTTTAGACCCGGTGCTTGAAAAGGTCGCAAATTCAAAGACGTTCGTGGAAGGGTAACTGTTGATGTTCAGCTTAATCATCTACGGAGATGGCTCCCAATGGAGCGAGCCACATCCTTGGCGGATCGACGCGTCGCGATTCTTGGAACATAGCAGTGAAGAAGCAGTCGAGTTCTTCAAAGGCCGGCGCAACCTCGCAGCGCTCGAGTCGTTGCCGACAATTATCACGGGTGAATGGGGTAGCAGTACAGACCAAGTTGTTCGTTTCGGATTTGTCAGAAATGTAAAGCAGGTTGGTGGCTCAATCGTCTTTCACTTCGACGAGCAGTCCCATGCTTCCCAAGATTTGCTGGATTCATTCGAACGGGAATTGCAACTCGGAAATTGGGAGCACTCTCGTTCACACTGGGCAGTCAAGGACGGTGATTTGCCATCGGAATTGATGGGGCATTGGATCAACGGCACTTTCAAGGAATTTCCATATGAGGTTGTCGTTTCATACGCCAGTGAGAACATTGAGTATGTGGAGCAAGTTGTGGAGCTGCTCAGAGAGAAAGACGTGCGTTTGTTCTATGCTCCGGACGAACAATACGATCTTTGGGGAAAGAGCTTGAAAAAGCAACTTGACGCTATTTATTGCAACCTTGGGCGCTTCTGTTTGATGTTTGTTTCCGCGCACTATGCTCGCAAGGCATGGCCGACATTCGAAAGCAAGGCGGCAATGCGACGGGCGTTGGAGCAAACGCACGAAAACCGCGAAGACTACGTTTTAGCTTGCCGCTTCGACGATACCGAAGTCCCAGGAATGCCAGAAGATGTCGTCTACCAAGATCTCACAATCAATACTCCAGCTCAGATTGCGGAGCTGGTATTGAACAAGTTGCGAAGAAAAAAGGGCATGTTACGGAACTGAATCGATGACAAAGCTTTTCGTAAATTTTGAGATATTTGGACGCCTCCGCGCTTCCGGATTTCTTCGCGTGTATTGCCATCGTAAATGAGAAGAGGTACTCAATGCCCATAGCACATCCGCGTGTTTTCATTAGCCACTCGACGAAGGACGCCAAGTTCGTTGATGGTCTAGTTCAACGATTGAGAGATCATTACATCACTTCTTGGTATGCTCCGAGGCATATGCCAGGAGGGTATTTCAAGAGCAATATCGAGCAAGCACTTCGTGACTGCGATTGGTTTCTACTTGTGCTGTCACCAGAGGCCTTGGAGTCCGAGTGGGTAAAACTGGAAGTCGATATCGCGATGGCGGACACGCGATTCAAGAACAAGGTAATTCCAGTACTTGCTCACGCCTGCGACTGGGCGTCGATACACCAGTTCATTAGTCGCTACCAATTGTTCGACTATGTTCTGCACGCTACAGAAGCTGAGATGAGACTACTACGCCATTTCGGCGTCGAACCGCATGTTTACCCACCAGTGATGGTGGGCGACGTCAAGATGCCGGTACATGTCTTCGTCGGAGGTGATGGCGTTACCAAATTTGAACGCGGACAAATCGAGTGTTGCGGACCTGGGAAAGTTGGTGATCTGTCCTATCAATACTCGCTTCCTCCAGACGTCCAAGAATTCGCCAACGAGTACCTGCCCGCTCGAGAGAAGGAATGCCGCGTCCAAGGCAAGGTATTTGTCAACAACCGGCAAGTGCGGCTACGTGGTGCGAGTTGGGGTTCGCCCAATGCTGCAGGAGGCTTGGATAATCGCCCTCGTCGGCTTGACTTAGGCTGGACCTGGTATTTTCACACAGCCGTCACAAACATGAAAACGGACGAGCGTTTACCTGAAGGTAGAACGATTGGACAGGCCTACGCTGCGCCGATCGACAACCTTCATGAATGCCGGCTTTCGAATCCAATCGCGACAAATATGAGCGTAGTGACAAAAGACAATCAGACCTTCTACGGTCAGCGAAGTCACAAGGTACAGACGCTCGCGGGCGGCTACCAGCCAGCCATCAGCGGCGACGGTCAGCCCGAGGATCTTGACCAAGACGGTGTCTATGATCCGTTTCATACCGCGTTTCGCGAAGGCACCGAAGAATGCTTTGGAATGCTACCTGCAGAAGCCGTAAACTGCATCACATTCTTTGGACTGGGCCGATGGATGAAGACCCGATTCCCATTCTTATTTGGCGAGATTCGACTGAATGTTACGTCCAAGCAACTACTCGGTATTAAACCGACTCAAGAATGGAAAGGCGTTCGCCTACATATGCCGTTCACGGTTGAATCTGTGACGCAATGGGTTTCGGAGAAGTACCAAGACATGTATTTCGGTCGATCGTCGTGGCCGGTTGCTTCGCCAATCTTCAGCTTGCTTCAATCGTTGCGATATGAGTATCCAGATCGCTGGCTCGAAGTGATCGATCGGTTGGACATCCCGGATATCATCAGAGCCAACGGTTGAGCAATGCGCGAAGACTACAAGGGAGATCAGCACGAGTCGTCATTTCAGTGCGAAATATGGGAAAAGTGTTCGTTCGCTGCGTCATAAATGAACTTAACCTTCTAGGAGCTAAGGGCTATGTATCTTAACTGCATTCGCACCGTATCCGGGTCAACACGACTTGGCCTCCCCCGTGACTTTTGCGTTTTTGATTTTTTGATGAGCGGCTTTCTCGCAGCGGCGATTTCTATCGCGAGTACCCAAACCGCTGTTGCTCAAGAGAAAGCCGAAAGTCAAAAGACTCTGCGTACCACCGAGCTGACTTATAAGCCTCCTATCCTGCCAATCGAACTAGCCATCAATTCGCGTGGAGAGCCTTCAATCAAATTCTCACCCGAGTGTTCTACTCCAATTGGCACTTTTGGTATCGGCGGCGGTGTTGCTGCGGTCAACAACGACGGGAACACCTATTTAATATTTCGTGCTGCCAAAAAAGAGGCTGTGTATTGCGTTGGCACCCAAGGAAAGCTCAGAATCCATGCCGATGGCATCCACACGATAGACATCAGTCAGCACGAAAAATACAGCAATACGCTGATTATCGACATAAGTACGCTTGAGG
Organism: Pirellulaceae bacterium; assembly: GCA_041736515.1. Classification (GTDB taxonomy): domain Bacteria; phylum Planctomycetota; class Planctomycetia; order Pirellulales; family Pirellulaceae; genus Aureliella. Next base: position 2,986 of record JBGSTP010000171.1, on the reverse strand, counting down.
GGACAATCGAAGCAGAGTTCATCCCAGACAGCACATCGGACTTCCTCGCTGCGGTACCCGAGAAAAAAGTATTCTCATCGGTTTATCTTGAGAAGGGCGGCGACATACTTTCAGGGCCGAGCAATTGCACCACTGGCAACCAATTCCACATGCGGTTCAAACAAGAGAACATCCAAAGAATTATCTTTTGTGACTTTGACGGCAAGTCGATTTACGGAATTGGAGATGGACTTCTGGTTGTGGTCGCAAAGTCCGAGGAAGGCAAGATTGTCCCAGTTCAATTTGGCATTCCCAAGAATTCCATCATGGCCACACGCTGGTTCTGTTATTGTTTCAAGCATGCGCTCGCGAGAGAACCTAGCATCGTCATGCGCGTGCATGATCACAATGATATCCGCATGTTATTCGACGATGGTTCCCTTTTTAATGGAGTGATCTACTATCCGAAATCTGCAATTCGAAACATTGAGCTTGACACAAGCAGCTACTTCGGTGCGAACATCAATATCACTTGTATTCAAGAGTTTTTCTGGGGCGAATCTTCTCCTCTTGGCTTCTTTTCGGATGCGCCAGCCGAGACGTTTTACGAGAAGATGAAAAAATTCTATCCATAGTGCGCTGGTAAAGATTGGTCTCCCAATGAAAACGCTTGTTCATTTAAATGCTGTTCTCTTGTGGCTGCTGCTTTCCTCAGTGGGTAATAGCGACGAGGGATTTCGAACATGGACGGACGCTTCTGGTAAGTTCAGCATTAACGCTGAGTTGATTGAGGCAACGGTAACAGACGTTGCGTTGCGCGATGCTACTGGTCGGGTGATTCGCATCCAAGTCGCCAAGTTGAGTAAAGCCGACCGAGATGTCGTCTCCGAATTCAATCGAGCACAGTCTGAGAGAATGGCTCGTGAAGAACGCGAACGTTTTGGAGCCTTCGTCGCAGAAAATCAATGGCTTTCTCCTGCGCACAAGACGTTTTTCAATGCCCTTGGTACAGAAGCTTCGATCGGTGACGAGCTTACATACCGTCCATTCTCTCGGCAACTCGTTGGTGATGCTTACTTGAAATCCGATGGAGCATTCAAGGAGCAAGTTGGTCTGATGATTGCCACCGAGCGCAGTTTTAGCGACGAGAAGTACCAAGAAGAATTTCAACGCCTGTTTCGCGAAGGAAACGATTTACTTCGCGCCAATCTGGTTGTCGAGCTATTGTCAGGAGACGACCCATGGACCTCAGCCGCCAGAGTGACTCGGAACATGGACAGCGGCGGCTTGATCAATCGCGCATGGAGCTCTGAGCTGGAACGAACCAACGCCAGAATGGCAGCACTTAGAACGATGCAATCCACGATGCGCGAGGTCGTCAATTTGGCAGGGGCCAATCTCAAACCTGTCGAAAACCAAGAGAGAATAGAATTGGTTGCTGGCGAGGAGTCGCTTGTCGTCAAGATCAAGGCGGGTTCAGCACTGGTCGATCCTGTGCTCCTTATCGAACTTGAGAAGGAAGTGGAAGATTGGTCTGGTATCGACGCGTTGTCCGGTTTGTTTAACCTGGCTGTGGGGATCGATCCTGACACAGTCTCAAAGGGATTGGAACTTTCTCAAGCCCAACAACAAGAAATGTACGCCACCCAGTTGGCTGTGACTTTCACTCCCAGCATCCCAAGCGGAGCGAGTTGTAGCGTCGATTTGAGCGCACTCAATCGCCATGTAATTGGCCTCAAATCGGCTCGCTACAAGCTGCTGAGTCATGCCGGTATCCAAGAGGGCGAATTCACTTTGACGCAGTTGGAAACCAAAGTAAAACAGTTTGCAGGGAAACGAAGCCTGTTCCCACTTTCATCGCTCGACAGTAAGTACTCCGCTCATCCACCTGCTGGATTGGAATCGCGCATTTACTCTGGTTCGTTGTTGTCTGGGAAAGGCAAATTTGTCTATGGAGCGTTCAACGCTAACCCCAAGACAATCAATGGCTTCCACACAGTCGAGCTGAGGCAAACGGAACTGAAGTTGGTGATCGATGCCATGCAAGGCAATCAATTCCAAGGTCTTGCTTTTGTAGCTGGGCAAATGCACTCCATTACGGGGGTTGTCGAGTCAGAGGAGGTCACGCTCAGCGGTCTCAATCCCGCCGGAAACCTCCAATTGGAGAACGCTACCTTCGGCGAGCATCCTTACCGAACGCAATGGACCGGAAGACTCAACGGTGACAACTTAATCATGAGCCGCGAAACACCGAAAGGCCGCGAGAGCTTCTCCATTCGCTGGCAACCCGACCGTAAAGTTGTTAAATAGATGGATTCAAAACGAGAGCCCTTGCAGAAAACGACCTCGAGTGAGCTGACGATTCCTCTTGCAGATACGAGTACACATTCGAAATTTCAGGTATTTCATTTTGGTCACGGTCTTGCTGTGTTTGCTGGTATCATTATTTTTTGCGGTCCTCAATCATTGAATCATTTCGTGGAGGATTAAGCGGTGGCTCTCTGCAATTGGTATCGTTGGTGGACTATGTGTTTGGAGAAGGATCAAGTGAGTTAGGTTGCCGTCGGACATCTGGCGTGTCCTCAGACCGGACATCAACGCTTGCAGAACCTGAGCGTGGAGCTGTGCTGGATCGTTGGCTAACGCTTAGCTTCCCAATGGCACCTCGTGACTACTGCCTTCGCTCTGACGCTGGCGGACGGGTGGCCGAACCACTTCTTTGCGTTCGCCTTCAACAGGCACGCGGCTTGCTCACGGATCAGATCGCGATCACAACGACTGATCGCAGCCCCATGATTGCTCAGACTGCGGATTTTTGGACAAACGAAGGGATTGTTACCGAGAGCCTTGCTGGCTCGGGTTTGACACGCGAATGGCACTTAGATAGTCGTAAATGATTGTCAGAGAATGATCTATACAAAATGGCCTCGCATGCCTAGATGGAGTTGTCACAGTTCCGTCATTAGGCAAGGAGGCCAGATTATGAATGTTCTGAACCGCGGACGGT
>JBGSTP010000132.1:0-35494 GCA_041736515.1 Pirellulaceae bacterium | reverse complement strand
GGCAAGGCGCTAGCCGCCGGTTCATCACGGTTATAACCGCGCAATAAACCGGCGGCTAGCGCCTTGCCGCTCACCAGCTTAATTGGCCATTGTAATCCCGTTAATTGCGGAATTGAGTGTTCGCTTGGATTTGGGGTTGGGGAATTGCCAAGAAAACGTTGCGCACACGCAGTTGGGGCCGAAACGATACGCGTCCAGCTTGTCGTCCCCGAACTCACAGTCTTGCAAGGCATTCGTATGTGCTAACATAAATTAATTCTGGCCAGAAATTTGCCTTCACGTTTTCGCGCGTTCCGACATTACGACAAGTTAGAAGCTTATCCCACATGAGCATTGCCGCCCAAAGAATTCTCAATGTTCAAAGCCCAGTCATACCCATTGTTGCCGAGTGGATTGCCGAGCATCCTGGAACAATCTCATTGGGACAAGGAGTTGTGCATTATGGTCCGCCTCACTCGGTAATTGAATCCGTGCGTCAGGCTCTCGATTCCGAGGCGGGGATACACCGCTACGGTTCGGTGCGCGGCAACGATTTTTTGCTGCATCTGATTCAAGCCAAGGTTACCTCGGAGAACGGGATTGACCTTCAGCAGCAGTGCGCCCTGGTTACAGCCGGATCGAATATGGGGTTCTTGACTGCTATTCTTGCTATCGGCGATCCCGGCGATGAAGTAATCTTACCAGGTCCTTATTATTTCAATCAGCACATGGCGATAGAGATCGCAGGCTGTCGACCGGTCGTTGTACCTACAAATGCAGAGTTCCAACTGGACATTGCTGCGGTCGAGTCAGCGCTCACTCCACGCACGCGGGCCGTAGTGACGATCTCGCCCAATAATCCCACGGGAGCCGTCTATTCTCCTGCATCGTTGGCCGCCATCAACGAGCTTTGCCGTCAACAGGGCTGCTATCATATTTCGGACGAAGCCTACGAGTATTTCACCTACGGCGACGTCGCGCATTTCTCGCCTGCATCGCTGCCAAGTGCCTCAAGCCATACGATTAGTTTATTCACTCTTTCTAAAGCATTTGGCATGGCGGGCTGGCGGTGCGGGTACATCGTATTGCCGAAACATCTGGAAGTTGCCGCGAAGAAACTGCTTGATACCAATCTCATATGCGCGCCTCAAATCTGCCAGGTGGCCGCTGCGGCTGCGTTGACAAGCGGCCGCGACTGGGTTCGCACGCAAATGGCGTCGCTGCGGGACGTACGCGATGTAGCGCTCGAGGAACTCTCGAGTCTTGGGACTCGTTGCCAGATTGCCAGGCCTGACGGTGCGCTTTATCTGCTGCTAGGATTAGATACACAGTCGACAGACATGGAGCTTGCTCGGGCATTGATCCGCGAAGCTGGCGTTGCAACACTGCCCGGTTCGACCTTTGGTATCAACGAAGGCTGTTCCCTGCGCATCTCCTACGGGGGATTAGTACCGGAGATGGTCACAGAGGGGCTTCGAAGGCTGCGGAGTGGCTTGGAGCGAATACTGTAAAAGCTGTGCTGGCTTCAATTCTCGATCCCATTTTTCATTTAGGAGAAGCACGATGCAGGTCATTGCCGTTCAGTTGGATATGGCTTGGGAGAACAAAGCAAGAAACCACCAGCGTGTCACCGAACTGCTTGCTCAATCCGCGATTGAACCAGGATCGTTGATCGTGCTTCCGGAAATGTACGCGACTGGCTTTAGCATGAATACGGCAGTAACCGCCCAGGATGCAGGGCGGTCGAGCGAGGTTGTGTTGCGCGACATGGCTATTCGGCTGCAATCCGTAGTCATCGGTGGAGTTGTCGGTCCGCTAGTCGGTTCAACTGCAAGCAACGAAGCTGTTGCGTTCGGTCCACGCGGCGAAGAGTTGGTGCGATATCGCAAAATGCGACCATTCTCACTGTCTGGCGAAGACCGTTGCTATGCTCAAGGGGAAAGGCATCAACTGTTTGAATGGCAGGGTGTGAAGATCGCGCCCTTCATCTGCTACGACTTGCGATTCCCAGAGCTTTTCCGGGCTGCCCTGGATGACGGGGCTGAGATGTTCGTCGTGATTGCATGCTGGCCGGCCGTGCGCTCCGAACATTGGGTAAGGCTCTTGCAAGCCCGTGCAATCGAGAATTTGGCGCTGGTTGTTGGTGTTAATCGCTGCGGTACAGAACCCAACTTAACATTTGACGGTCGCAGCGCAGCTTTTGACCACCTCGGAGGAAACGTCTTCGAAGCCAACGCCGAAGAACAAGTGCTATCCTGCCGTCTCGACATACCTGCCATGCGAAATTGGCGAGGAAAATTTCCAGCGCTCCGCGATCGTGCAGCCAACGCCATGCGTTAGCGCAATTTTCTTAGACTAAGAGCCCTAGACGGAAAGACCAAGTGGGCTAACGTCGTGCCCCTTGCATCATGTATGCGAATAAGTCGCGGAGTTGCTGATCGGTTAGATCCTTTAATACGTCTTCGGGCATAAGCGATGTTTTAAGCGCCCGCAATTCTGCGATGTCGTCGCTGACAATTGTTGTCAATTGATTGTCTGACCCTCGAATCGTTACGGCGTTGGTATCTTGGGCAGCAATCATTCCGCTGACGAGCCGACCGTCTTCGGTCAATACTGCATACGATTGGAAGCCCTCGCGAATTTCGGCACTGGGGTCTAGGGTTGCGATAAGCCAAAAATGTAGGTTGCCGCGCTCGTAAGCATCGAGCGGAGGTCCGATAGCGTTGCCTTCTCCAAAGAGCTTATGGCATACGGCACATTTCTTGGTAAATGTTTCTTTGCCGCTGGCCGCGTGCCCCGGGGTGTCAGACAAAAGGACCTGCAATTCCTTCATACGTTTTAATTTGTCTGCTGAAGAGATCGAAACCGCCTTTCCGAGAGTCTGCACAGCCAATGCAGCGACTTGAGGGTCTTCGTAGGCGCGAAGTGTCTGGACCACATCGCCAGGAATATCGCTGGCGCGGAGTCGCCACTCGCGCACTTCGTTGAGCAAGGCCATACACCACGACTTGCGGGTAGCCAACGTACGGCAGGCCGTGTCTCTCAATTCATGCTCGGCCGAAATACTGCTACCCAAGCGCCCGACAATTTCTTTGGCAATAGAGTCATCCGAAAAGTTTCGTAAAGCAATTAGAGCAACACGCTGCAACACGGGTTCGCTGCCAGCACCAGCAATCCTCAATAGCACGGATTGAGCGCGTGGAGATTGGGTTGCGCCGAGTCCGCGAATTAACGATGCGCGCAACCCGATATCCTGCGAGGAGTCAACCACAATTTTCAATGCCTCGTTGATTGCAGATTCATGTCCCTGACTTAAGCCGATGCTAATCCCGGATGAGCCCAGGGAGCGTTGGTACTCTTGGAGAGCATCTGTTAGCCGGGGTGGAAGAGTTGGAATTGTCCTCTCTTCGAAGGCGCGTGTGAGTCCAACCAGCAATTGTTGCCTGGCTGCTGCGTCTGGAGCTAACTGAATCAAATCGCTGCAGTGCTCCAAATTTTCTACCGTAGCACGCGTGGCATAGCGTTGCATAAGACGGCTCGCGATTGCGTGACGAAACAGATCTTGCTGCCAAACGCTGCGATCGGCAAGCAAATCGCGAACCGAATTCCACTCGTCGGCATGGGACTCCATCGCCCACCAGATCAAAAGCGGTAGATGGGGATCCTCGGTATCCTCGCTATGTGACAAAAGTGCCCGAATGATCGGCAGCCCGAACGCAGCGGGCAATCGCTTGGCTGAACTGGCGAGCTGGCTACGAACTTGCGGAGAACTCTCGCGCGACGCAAGATCCGCCAGTTCGGAGATTCCCTGGTGACGATCGCCTAACAAGCGCACGACCCAGCGGCGGATGTGTTCGTTGTCGCTCAGCAACCACTTCGCAGCTCGTTCCGAATTGAGTTCACCGAGGAGGTTAACTGCCCATAGTGCTTCGAGCGACTGCGAATCCTCTATCAGCTCAATTAGGCGGCTTAGGTGAGTCTTGTCGCCACGCCATCCCAGCTCCAGTACTGCTCGCTGACGCACCCATTTGTTCGTATGGGAGAAGAGTTCGAGCAACGCCTCACTTGGCTTGGCAGCTAGATTTCCCAATGGGTAGTTTGGTGAACTCCCAGCAGGATAAACTCTATAAACCCGTCCGCTCTCTTTGTGCCAATCGTCCAATGGGCTAACGTGGCTCAATCGAGTATCGTACCAATCCGCAATAAACAAACTGCCATCGGGGCCTACTCCCGCATAAACAGGGCGAAACCAACGGTCGGGACTTTCGCAGAGATTTTCTGCATCCTCTGTGCGATAGGTTGAGCCATCAGCCATACGCCGCGAATTCCAAACTAGATTTTGCATTGAGTTGGGGGCAATGATATTTCCCTCAAAACTAGGCGGAAACAATCCGCCTTCGTAGATAGCGAAAGCCTGAGGAAATCTGCGGTCGTCACCTTTCGACTTCATGGCCTCGAAGTATCCAAACGCATACGCATTCGTCAGTGGTCCATGCTTTCCCCAATTCTTTGACGAGTAGCTGCCCTGCGGGTAATAGAAGCCTCGCGATCCTCCACCATTTGTTCCCGAGAATACTCGTCCGTTGGCATCGATCTCGAGCGAAAAGGTATTTCCGCCACCCTCGGCGTAGATCTCAAACACCTTGCTGTCAGGATGATATCGCCAAATGCACTGTCCCTGAAAATCCACGCCTTGCGTAGCCGCCGAACTGACTGAGCCGACGGTAGTGCTTCCATTTGCGCCATACAACCAGCCATCCGGCCCCCATAGAAGACTGTTAGCCACAGAATGCGTGTCCTGGAGTCCGAAGCCCGACAAATGCACTTCTGGCTGCGAGTCGGGTACGTCATCGCCATTGGCGTCGGGATAGAACAACAGATATGGGGGATTGAGTACCCAAATTCCGCCATGTCCGATTTGCACTGAAGTAGCAATATTCAGTCCGGTGATAACATCTTTGTGTGAGTCAAAATGTCCATCGCCGTCCGTGTCTTCGAAAACGCTGATGATATCCTTGCCGGACATGCCGTGAGGCGGAGGATCGGGGATTTTGTCGAAGACAGCGCGAAGGTGCTGATCATAGCGAACAATTTTTAATCCTGCTGGAAACTGATATTGGCGATATTGAACGACCCACATCCGTCCACGCGAGTCCCAGGTGAGAAACAGGGGTTGAGAGAGCGCGGGTTCGCTGGCAACCAAGTCGATCTCGAACCCGGTCGACAGTTTGAATTGCTTGACACTTTCCTCGGCTGGGGTTGGCAGAGAGTTGTCTGCCATCACGCCGCGTCCGGCAAAGTTCTTCATGAACTCGGCTACCTGAGCGTTGCCTGCCACCGGGTTGTCCGTAGTAGGTGTGTCTGCCTTAGAAGTTTCCTGAGCTCCCAATCGATCGACGCCTGGTAGCGATTCTAATTGCCAAACCAAGACAACGAATAAAAGAGTACTGCGCATGTTCGCAACTTCGTGAAGTAGAATTCTCAAAAATGTCTCGATTGGAGGCAGGAGCATCCGGGCGAGCAAGACTTTAAGAATTGTAATTGATTCGCAGCGGGCAATGTCAAGAAAAACAGCTTGCAACAGTTCTAAAATTGGGGCGGCAAAAAGAGAGCAATGCTCCTTGGCTATCGACGCAAACGACCGCGAATGGACTCGCGTAGTTGACGCAGCGTTGATGGAGTTTCACTCCAGCTCTCTTTGCCGGAGACCGCTGGCGCGGGTGTCGCCATACCTGCTGGGTCGGTGGTGGCGGTCTTTAGCGCGGACTCATCCTGCGGTCGAAAACGCAAGAGATACTTGCCCCATTGACTGTCGAGTAACTGCTCAGCTGGATAGAGATTATTGACGGCTAGCTGTTGCTTAGCGACCAACAGTTGGCCGCGCACATGGTTGCGTTCATCGGGTTGCAAGAACGATTCGAAAACTTGTACATCGTCGACCCAGACTTTTCCCGGGCCGATAAGTTCGATGGAAACAGATAATTCTGCAATGTTCTCTGACGAGATGTCGCCTACATAAAGAACGATTGGCTTCCTACCCCAGTCGATGGCGATGGCGGAGCTGGAATCGCTTTTCCGCCCCACGTTTACGGCGCGCTCAATTCGTTCACCCGTATGCGTTCGGCAGTTTACGGCCAATTTAACCAACACCGGATCGCTTACAGCGGGAACTCTCAGCCAGGCTTGCACAGCCACACGTCCAGTTCGTGGGGGTTGTACGGCGCGGCTTTGAGCCCAAGCAGACACCGGCCCTTTGCTACGGTTCTCTATCAACAAACTTGATCCACCGGTGTGCGGCAGCTCATCGGACCTATGAATAGTGACTTGCGGAAGAGACGAAACGCTCCACCCGAGAGGCGATTGTTCGTCTGTCCATTTTTCGAACTCGCCCTCAATATTCGCCAGCAATTTTTGCTGTGTAAGGTCGGCAGAAAGTGCTATCAGAGCTTCCAGTTCCGCTAGCTGACTAGCGATTAACTCCTTGGTATTACTGACGGGGGTATGTTGAAAGCTGGCTAGATGGCAATCGGGCAAATCCACTTCAATACCGATCACTGCATAGGGCTGGATGGTTAGCGACCAGTGTCCAGGAACGTCGCTGGCTACCAGGTCGATTGGTTGATCGCCAAGTACCCGAAATTGATCGACGGCCACTGTTTCCGTGAGTCCCAAGTGAATTTGCTCAGCCCACGACGCGCTATTCACGATTTGAATGTAAGTCTTTCCATTGTAGGGCGCCAGTCGCACGCACAAGTTACTGTCCTTCTCTCGCAATGCGATTGGCTGCAGTTTTATAGGCGGGAGGTCGCGAAGCGTATGGTAAAGAGAATTACGGGCTGTGCTCGCAACACCAAACGGGAGCCATCCACCCTCCACAAGAAAAAGTGAGTCCGCATGAAACACTTGATCAGCCAAACTGCGAGTCGCGCTGTCCTGACAGGCATAGCAGGTGGGGTAAATCAAACGTCTGTCCGTGCTGCCCAGTTTGGCCGTCGCCTCTAATACATGGCGTTTGGGTGAATGTAAAACAACTGCTGAGCCGCTGGTCCGGGCTGCGTATTGTGTCAGACCTTTGTTGCTGGACTCGTGCAACAACCAGTCCCGCGAATTCACCGAATCGGAGACGGCTTCCATCGATCCCACCATCAGCTCGACGTGCGGGGATGCCGCGAGACGCTCTGGGGAAATGCCGCATGCCAACAGATACTCTTGCGGGCTGCGGACGATCGCTTCTGGATTAAAAAACTGCGACGCTTCTGGATAACCGTCCCACATTCGAACCGCATTCAAATAGAGCTTTCGGTGCTCCGGTTCGGCGGACGAAACGATTTCGCCGAGTCGTTGAAAAAACTTGGCAAGTTCGCCTGCCCGCCAATCGAGAAATGTGAGGCGAGCAGGACCGCTAAATACGGCCTCTAGTTGTTCCCGCGGAGGCAGCTTGAGTTGCGATGATCGTTCGAATGCCTCGAGTGTCAGAGGATCGTAGCCCCAGCGATCGCCTTCAAAAACCAATTGCGATCTGCGATCCAGTTGAATCGCGATTCCGGCAAAGGAACGATGGTGTTTGTAGCGGTCGACAATTTCGCGAATCGCGGCCACCAATTCTTCCTGTACACGCGAATTGAGTGGGTTGTAGTGTGGACGTTGGACAGGCGACTGCGACAGTTCTGCGGAGATCGACTGTTGCAGAATAGTGTCTTTGCCCAACTCGCCTTCGAATCGCAACAGATTGGGTAAGGCACTACTGATATCGAGCGACAAAACCAAACGATAATTGACGCGGTCAAAATGCCGCAGCATCAGTTCAATGGAATCTTTGATTTCGACGGAGCGCCCGTCAGAGAAGAATGTCCCGCTATCGAAGCGATGCGTTGGCCCCAGTCGTTGGCTAGGGAAGATCGCACCGCCATCCGTAAAGGCAGTGACCATCAATGTATTAGCCGCGTGTGATTCCATATGTTGGCAAATGCGAGCAATGGATCTTTCCCATGTAAGCCACGACTCAAGCTCTCGACCTGTTACCGAGTCGACAGTGCGTTCTACTGAAACGCTGTCGGCAAGCAGTGGGCTGGATAGATGGATGCCTACCATTCGAGACATCGGTGCTAAATCCTGCTTGGCAGCGACCGTCAAACCGTTCTCCCAGCCAGTCAAGCCTGCTCTTTCTAATTGGACATCCCAAACAGAAGCATCCAGCTCGCGGTGTGTATTCGCCAGCAGAACAAAGCTCTTCTCCGACTGCGGCCAGAAAACCAACGTTTTCTCGGACAGGGCGTGCGAATCGGAACCCTGCCGTGAATCTACCTTGATTCCTGTATCGAGACTGAGCGCTGCCAGCTCATTGCGACTATCGGTTTGCGCAATGCTAAATGCCAATTCCATGCTCTGGTCTGCCGGAACTCGCACACGGATGCGATGCGGTTGGTTTACGACTAGCCCGTGCAGCGGAATTGCCAACCAAGCTTGAGGTGCCAGCGTCAAACACTCCGCTTCGGAGCTTGATGCGCCGATGGTCATTGGTAAGTTGATTTTTCTACTATGCAACGTACCGTGGCTGACAGGTTGATGCAACGAGCCAGACAAGGGATTGTACGGCTGAAGTATTTCGGCCACTCCCTTTCCATTGGGTAACCCCAGTGGCGTTAGCACGTCGAACGACGTTAACCAAGCGAGACTGCCGGGCCGACTGGCCTTCAACGGATCCATTGCGGCTATAGTCTTCCAAGTAGAGTCGACTTTTAGGGGGACTGCGGCTTTGTCAAAGACCACAAAATCGACGCGTCGCAGCAAGCTTGGTCCACTGGCCACCAATGTCTTCAAATAGTTGCGTCGATTGACCTCGATTTCGAGTAGGTATGCGTCCCCTTTAGTGGGAGCTGCTAATTCCGCAGGGAAGGACGCGAAGTTTCCATCGGTGTCAATGGCGACATTCACACGAACCGCTTCTCCCTCGCTGCGATTATCTTCAGTGAATCGAAGTTCGACTGCGTATTGTCCCGCAGGCAGGCCTGTGCGATAGCCCGCTACATTGACTTGCCATTTCTCGCCAGCATCGAGAATTAAGCTTGGGTGATCGGAAGTGACGCGGAGTATATCGTGTAGTTGCCTTTCAATGGCCAGTCGATTTCCACGCGAGTCGAGAGGCTGTACCCAACTGCCATGTAGCACATCTTGCAACGCAACCTCGAAGGACTGTGGTTGCTTGAGAAATGGGTCTTCGAATTGCAGCTTCAAACGCGTTGCTGTCGAACCACGCACTAAGACATCCATTCCACCGAATTGGCTGGCGATTCTGGGAAGTATTGCAAGAGTCTGAGTGTCATTGCTGTGGATTGAATTGATGGAGTCGCCTTGCAAACTCAGATTGCGAACCAATTTAATGGTACCATCCACTACCGCGACCGACCCAGAAAAGGAACGAGCCGCATCGCCCCCCCAGACGATTCGCAATTCGCATTGCAGTGGACTCGGTCCATCCTGCGGATAACAATGGGATGAACCGAGTAACAGGCAGCAGGCAGCAGCCAAGATCATTGGCAGCGCTCTACAGGAGTCACCGATTAAAGTACCTACACGTTGGCTGACGTGTGGACAGGTCTGTCCGACAGTCATAGGCTCACATCTGGTTTAATATCGGGCGGAGAGATCGCCGAACCGGCTTGGTCTATATACCGGACGCGAACTCAGGAAGCTTTTAAAATAAACTCAACTGAGCTTTTACCAGAGCCGGGCCGAAATTCCCACAGCGATTTAGGTGTAGAGCTAGCAATGCAACCACGACAGCCTCAACGTTGCAGTGGTTGCAGGCGACAATAGCGAAGACTAACTGAAAGCACCGCATTCTACCGGCATTGGAAGCCTTAGAGAAACGAATTGAGCATATTGATGTACTGCATAGCCATGCGAATAATCATGAAGGCTAGCAATAGCATTACTCCCAGCCAAATAGTAAAGCTGGCGATCGTCGCCACTGTATTCAGGGCCGCTTTGGCACGTTGTTGATACTGTTCCGCCAAATGGTCCAGGGACTCGGTCTCGGTTCCGCTCAACTCGCCGATTCGAACCGACTCAATGAAATCTTCAGGTAGGACCTTCGAGGCGGCAAAAGCATCGCCGAAACTCGAGCCCTTTTCGATTTCGGCGACAGCACGGTCGATGCCGCCGATGAAGTAGTAGTTTCCCGTCGCTAAGAAAGCCTGCTTGACGCTCCGTTTGGCTTCCACCCCAGCATTCAAAAGCATGGAGAGCGTCATGCTCAAACGGGACAGGCCGAGCGTTACCAGGGCTGTGCCCAGCGTAGGAATGCGTTGCACGATCGGCATCAACAGCCGGTGGCAGTTGAACCAATTCTTCCATATACCGTAGCCCAGCAGCAGCATGCTGCCAAAAACAACTGTAACCACCGTGCAATACAGGAGGAAACCGTTGATTCCTCGGAGCCCAACGCCCGATGCGTCATAGCCGGAATTGGGCGAAAGAAGTCCCTGGATCAAAATGACAAGCCCAATGATTCCGACAGCCATGAACAATTGTATGAGCGGCCAGGTGATGCGGCCAATAAAGTAACTGCGAGTCTCTTTGAGTTGCTCATAGTAGTTAGCCATGTAGGCAAACATGCCGTCCATGCGCCCACCCAACTCGCTCGCATGAACCATTTGAATCAGCATTGGCGGAAAGTAACGTTTTTGGTCGAGCATGGCCTTGGCAAGAGTGTTGCCGGAGCGGATGCTTTCGGTCACTTTACCCATGGCAGCATGATGTCGATTGTCGCCTGATTTTTGTTCAGAATCCAACAGCCTGAGGATATCCACCCCAGCCCGCAGACCGACGCCCATCCGCCGACAGAATGCAGCCAAAGCATTTAATTTCATCATCGTGCTAGCTCGTCAATAGTTTCCGACACTCGCGAATGTAACTTGGAAGTGGTACGACTCAATGAACAATTTATCCTGGATGCCAACGGCCAGCTTAGAGGCATTGCAAGTTCGCTCGCAGATGCTGTGGACGATTCGCGAGTTCTTCCACTCCCATGGGCTGGCCGAAGTCCAAACACCAATACTTAGCCATGATACTGTAATTGACCGTCACATTGATCCCATTAGCCTACCTGCGGCGAATCTTTCATTGTCTTCGACCGGTGAACAGCCCATGTACCTACAGACTTCGCCCGAGTTCTGCATGAAGCGGCTGCTGGCCGCAGGCATGACCGCAATTTACGAAATCACTCCGGTTTTTCGAGCTGCCGAGCGCGGTCAGTATCACAATCCTGAATTCACGATGGTTGAGTGGTATCGCGTAGGAGACGATTTACAGGACGGCGTACGACTGCTCAGCGATCTTGTCAAAGCCATGCTGCATCTGGATCGGATCGACGCGATGACATATCAAGAATCTTTTCTTAACCAGGTGCAGTGCGATCCGCTCCACGCCTCAACCGAGGAGCTAGCAGAACTTGCTGTAGAGCTTCAACTTGGTGTCGCTCTCGATTGGAGCGATCAGCGCGACGATTGGCTCAATCTGATCTTTGCAGAAGCAATTCAACCCAAGTTAGGACATAGCATACCTGCAATAATCACGCATTACCCGGCTTCGCAATCCGCATTGGCCAAAGTGTGCGCTGCGGATCCCCGGGTCGCAGAAAGATACGAACTGTTTGCCAACGGCATCGAGCTGGCAAATGGCTACCATGAATTGCTGGATGCCGAGGAACTAAGTTGCCGCAACGCAACAGTGCTCCAGCAGCGCGAACGCGATGGAAAGCTCCCGTTGCCCAGCAAGTCACGACTGCTCGCCGCGATGCGCGCGGGGCTACCGCCGTGCAGTGGGTGCGCTCTCGGGTTTGATCGTTTGATGATGGTCGCCATGCAAGCCGGCGCGATAGACGAAGTTATTCCGTTTCCGATTGAAAGAGCCTGAACCCAACGCAGGTAGTTGAGGGGCCAATTGCAGAGGACTGCGCCGATGTTACATTTTTTATCGGACGGCCGTACAGCGACCAAGATGAGCACCAAACCATGTTACTTTATAAAGAAACCAAATGACTGAAAGCTCTCCCCCGCTCGCATTAATCACAGGCGCCAGTTCCGGTATCGGGCGACAGATTGCCAAGAGGCTCGCTAAGGCAGGTTTTCACATCGTCGTCGATCATTTTCGTGATCCCGAAGGCGCAGAACGCACTTTGCAATTGGTGCGGGATGCAGGCAGTCAAGGCTGGGCCTTTGATGGGGACGTCGGTTCTTCGCGCGAGCTCGACGAGCTGTTTGGGCGGATTGCGGCGATGCAACAGCCATTGAAAGTGTTGGTGAACAACGCGGCTGTGCAGACTTTTGCGCCGTTGATCGACCTCTCCGAGGAGGACTGGGATCGGACAATTCGTACCAATCTCAAGGGAACGTTTTTGTGTATCCAGCGCGCCGCGAGATTGATGCGCGAACTCGGTGGAGTCATTGTGAATATCGGCTCAGGCGCGAATCGAATCCCATTTCCTAGTCTTGGTGATTATGCGTCCAGCAAGGGGGGTATCGAGATGTTGACGAAAGTCGCCGCCGTAGAGTTGGGGCAATTCAACATTCGGGTCAACTGCGTCGCGCCAGGCGCGATTGAAAATGAGCGTACACAGCGAGAAAGCCCGGACTATGGAAAGACGTGGGGATCGCTCACGCCGCTTGGTCGTGTGGGAACAGAGCAAGATGTAGCTGAGACCGTCGCTTACTTGGTTAGCGATGCGGCGGAATTCATCACCGGACAAACGTTGTATGTTGACGGAGGACTTTGGACTCGGAGCGTGTGGCCCTATCACAGTTAACGATGATTTGAGTCGCGATAGGGCAACACTTACTTGGAAGCAGCCTTGGCCCCAATCTCGATGCGTTCTAGGAGCATTCTGGATTGTGGAGCGTTTCCAGAACGGCGCGCTGCCTCTTCGGCCCACTGAATTGCTTCTGGCCATTGCCCGAGTGCTTCGCACAGTAGGGCAACCATTTCTGCATAGTGCGTTTCTGTCGCATCCAACTCGGCCGCTTTTTTCAAGTAAACCAGTGCATCCTGTTTGTTGCCTGCCAAGTAAAGTGCGGAACCATAGCGAAACTGAAGTGGAGCTGCATCGGGCAGCAGCGCCGCATCGCGGCCGAGAAGTGGTAGTTCCGCATTTCTCAATCGCTCGATCTCTTGCTTCAATGGGCTCGATGCCTGCTCTGCTCCCTGGGGTGGTAAATTCTCTTCCAGTAAAGCAGCTAGATTGGATCTGGCCCCGGTGGCCAATGGCTCCACAGCAATCGCCGTTTCATAATGCGTAATGGCTTGTTGTCGTCTACCCTGAAGCGAAGCCAATATTCCCAACGCCATATGAGCTCCAGCCCGATCATTATTGGTCTCGAGGCCATTTACTAGCTCTGCGAGCGCATCGCGAAAAGCTGATCCCGCCGAACTGCTCCACATATTCTGAGGAAACTGCAATAGGTTCCGCGCTGCTTCAGTTCGCACGCACCGTACCGGATCGGTCAGCGCTTTTTCGAGTAGACTGACGCTTTGCGTGGGGCTCTCGCTTCCCAACAGGACTTCTGCGGCAGTGCTGCGCACGAGCGGATGTTCGTCAGCCATGGCCTTGACTGCTTCGGCCGCAGCCGCTGTGCTGTCTACCTCCATGAGGACTTGGAGCGCGGTCGCGCGGGCAATATAGGGAGCTTCGGCGCCGCGGCGACCAAGTAAGCGTATCAGTTGCTCTCTCGCGTTGGTTTCGCCTTTTTGGCCAGCGGCAATGGCTATTCCGAAGTGCTCGTCGCGTCTGCGCGTTTCACCATACCATTGATCGCAGGCTGCATCGCACCACGCATTGACGCGCTCCAGTTCAGACTGCACTTCGATGTCTCCTGCGCGTGCCGCCTGTAGCCAATCTTGATAAAGCGGCAGTCTCTCGCGTTTCTCTGCCGCGACATTCTCTGGATTCAAATGACAGCCGGTACACGCATTGGGAGTACCTAACTGCGTGCTCAAATCAGGACGCGGAATACGCAGGGAATGGTCGCGGCGGGCATCGACGGCCATGTAGGTTGTGCTTGGCATGTGGCAATTAACGCATTGCGCACCCTCTCCATCGGGTTTGTGACGGTGATGGGCCACCGTATCGTATTTGGCTACTGGGTGCTGATGGCATGAAGTGCAGACTTCGTTTCCAGAGTGTTTCAGACGCGCAGTATGTGGGTCGTGACAGTCGCTGCAGCGAATGCCTTTGTGGTACATCTTGCTTTGGATGAACGATCCATGCACGTAGTCCTCATCGAGCACCTGGCCATCTGGATAGTAAATGTTCTCCGTCAGCAACTGATTCGCATAAAAATCGTAGTATGGGTCCCCCGCTTTGAACCCGCCATGCACCACACTTCGGCGACTATGGCACGGTGCGCAGGCTTGGATTTGGTTTTCAGCGGAAGCCTTTAAGTTGGCCAGACCATATCCGCGCTGGCGATTCCAGCCGGGAAACCATTTTTTGGCCAGTTCCAAATGTACGCTTCCAGGTCCGTGGCAAGCTTCGCAGGAGACGTTGATTTCGAGAAAAGTTGAGTGGTATGCCCCCGGAATATCCGAGGCCGCTACCGGCTGGGGATCTGAGTTTGGCTCCGGCGGTACGAAACGCTTTTCGAAGTTCGTGCTATGGCAATCGGCACACATGTTATTCCAGCGCTGCGCAACGCCCGTCCAATGTAGATCGTCGTTGGCAGCGATTTTTTCTGAAACATCCGGGGGCGCCAGGTAAAACCATTCCTTCTTTTCCGTGTCCCAACACACACGCAACACTTGCACACTCGGGATCTCGCGCTCCGACAATTTCGCAACCGAGCTCGGGAACTCTACCATGTATTGCTGGAGTGGGGTTACGCCGAAAACATACTTAACTTCAAAGTCAGACATTTTTCCATCGGGTCCCTCCGTATGCACCATGAATTTTGAGCCCTGACGGAACATGCGATTGGTAATGTCATGGTGGATTAAGGTGGCATTATTGAAATCGCCCAACACGTTCGATTCATCGGCTAATTGCATAGCTTTTTCGTGGTGGGAGCCACTTAGTAGCTGGGCTTGCTCCTGATGGCAACCAACGCAGCTTTGCCCGCCGACATAGGTCGCTTGGGAAACATCAAAAGCTGGCTGCGAACTACTCGAGCAGCCAGTCAACGCGGTCATGCAAACAGCAATGAGACACAACCAAACAGTTGGCAGGCAGCTAGATATACCGGGGAAACTGGCCGCGTTGAGCTTCAGCCCGCACCAGCTACTGTGCACGACGACGGTCAATGCCGCCACGGGCCATCGACAGGTGGCTGCTGCTCGATAGCTGTCCAAGGTGGTATCAGTACGCACGCTCAATCGCTGAATTGCTTCGGTGTGTCGCAGCATCAAATTCTTCATTGAGGTGGCTCGTGAACTATTACTAGACCAGCGTTGCATTAATAATTTCGCCATCTGTAGCCGGCGGAGCGGGCTCGCCACCAAGGCTCAAATAGATCTCGTACCATTGGGCAAGTAGATGCATCCAAGCGCCAGTCAGCCAGCCCAGTGCAGGAATGTAACCTACACACAGAAACAAAGCGCCAACTGCGATAATTCCCATTGAAATTACCATAAATAGGAATGCCGAACGTAGCATTTCCCAAAACATCAGCTTAACGAACGCCCTTGCCCAGCCAAGGTCTAGCGACTTTGCGAAGTCCTGACAAATCATAGCTCGAATCATGAACGGTACCATCAGTACTATCACGAACATGGCCGCCACAAGAATCAGTGGAATTCCCAGCAACATTATGCCAGCCGCGGCAGCTTCACTCGCTTGACCGCCCGACGTGGCCAAAATCATTGCCGCTGCTACCACGATGATGGGCAATGCCAGCATGAAACTTAAGAGCACTTGGACGAGCATCACGACCAAGAAGGGCCAAAGTCCCTTTGCGATATAATCACCCAAACGATTGCTATCGATATCCGGTGTTGTCCGCTCGGGTCTGCCCGCTCTGGCCCGAATTAACTCTGCTCCATAGCCGAACACGGCAATCTGTCCGATGAACACACTTTGCAGCAAGATTGCCAGGGACAACCACACAATATTCATAACTCCAGCGGGCGACTGAATTATCGCCTGCAAAGCTCGAATCGGCGAACTTTTGAAATGGGGAAGCACAGCTGCGGGTTCGACCATCGACTTCAGAATCCCTTTTGAGAAAAAGCACGACACCGATTTGAGCATCCGAGGATGTTCCGTAAGGCGAGACTGTCAAGCAACAATCTGCAAAACTAGCGTTTGACGGCTCGCACTGTCCGCGCTAGGGGAGTTTGGCATTAACCAAAACCCTTAACGCTAATGCAACCGGCGGGCGCTAGAAAACGTTACGGAGCAATCCGAATCCTCCGCCTTGGATAATTAGGAACACGCCAAATCCGATAAACATCATGGCTGTAATGATGGCCTTCACTGGCGCTTTATTCTCTCCCCAATTCATGATTCCGTAGATAATTGAATATATCAGTGGTAGGAAGAAGCAAGCCAAGCCTTGGACGACCGACTTGGTAAAGCCAAAGAAGGTGATGCTCAGGTGGGCGAAGGTAGTGATTGCTAAGCCAGTAATGCAAGCGGTTAGTCCTAGAACTGTAAATACAGGCAATCGTTGAACTCTGCCGATAAACGTCGACTCCTCAGCGGGAGCTCCGAATTTCCCGTCGACGATAACGACTCCAGCCGCGCATAGTGTTATGGCTCCAATCAGGAAAGACATGATGACCCACCAAGGCATCGAGGCGCGATCGCGGCGCAAGTCCATCGCCATATCGCGGACCATATTGTTGGAAGCTTCCTGCAGGAACGGGTTTTCAAATTCCGGCCTGGTACTCTTGGCGTCGAAACCGCTGATCTGCTCGCCCGATTCGAAGTTCAGTCCGCAACTTGTACAAACGACAGCCCCGGGCCGAATGGGCATTGAGCACTTCGGACACATTGGTCCCGTTTGTTTTTTCAAGCCGACATCGTCGAAGAGTGAATCCATCAGGTTTGCGGATACGGCGTCTGCAGGCTGTTTCGCCGCAGACTGCATAGCGGTAGCTGTCTTGCCCGCAGCTGTGGCCTTGGCGCTTGCTGCTGGATTTGCCGCTGCAGGATTTGCCGCTGCAGTACTGGCCTTCGTAGGGGTAGGTGACTTCTGCACTGGTGCTTTCAATTCTGGCACTTTGACTGTCTTCTGGCATTTCGGACACTTGCCACTTTTACCTGCCGCGCTGTCGGGAACCGTCAATACGTGACCACATCCACAATTAAACTTAATTGGCATTTGGGAGCCGCATCCTATTCGCACTAGAAGTGTCAGTCGATAAAAATCAGCATTCTGATCTAGGAGTGCTTCGCCGCGCGAAATTGAGCGTTTTCCTAGCACAGACATCCCGGTTGTCATGCGCTACAAGTAACAGCCAAGCTTCTTTGGCGGCATAAACTCCAATGCGTTAGCGGATTGCAAACTCCCGCTCACAAACATTCGCTAACTATTTTGGTCGCCTGGCATCCGTTCGACAACTCAACCGGCCGAATTTCGTTGGATAATTGGGCTAATGGGCGCAGATGTTGGGTTTGCGGTCAGCTTTGGCTGGCACGTAGGTTAGTTTGTTCGTCGGCCAAGTCCAAACTGATCGCCGGTTTGTACAGGTTTCCCGTCCGCAAATTGGACCTGCAGCATTTTCTCGCTCATCACCGCAGCACCGTGTTCATCTGTCAGTTGAGTCACGATTTTCCGCGTGGCCGTGTCGATTACCTGGCCCGTGGACGGATATGCCCATTTGCCATCAATGCTAAACGTGATCCAGCCTGGTTCATCGCTCAGCTCGATACTTTCGAGTTGCTGGGGTGGTTGTTTTAGGTTATCGAAAATATGCAAACGGCGGTTGGTCGCATCCACTACCCAAACTTCCTTTTCATCCGGTGTCAGCCCAACGCCGTGACTGGGGCATCCGTGCCGCTTGACTGGGCCCTGCTGAAAACCGGCAACTTCGACGCGGTGCAGTTTTTTTCCAGAAACTAAATCACCGACTTCGAACCCAAGCAGTCCGTTGATGCACACGATGCATCGCGTCTGTGCGCCATTGATGGTGAAGGGGCGTATGCTACTTTCAAATGGCCCAGCCGTCCGAACGATCTGATGAGTGCGAGTGTCCGCGATCGATAGTAATGGCGACTTCAATCCGGCCATGTAGGCGAAGCGCCCATCCAGGCCAACAATCGTGTTATGAGCACCTGAATCCGGATTAAGCTTCGCTATGACATCGCCGCTCAAACCGTCAACAACATGCCAATGCGGGCCCTCAAAGGAAGGTACATAGAGGAATTGTCCGTCGGGAGACATCGACATGCGATCGCAGCCTCCAGGGTACTCTTTCTCCCAAAGCAGCTTTTCCGTCATCATGTCGACACACTGCAGCGTCTTAACTGTGCTTACAAAGATGCGTGCTGTCGTGGCATTTCCACAGATGCCCTTGACGTTAATTGGCTTGCCGCTGGGGTCCAAACCGCCAAGCGGGATTCTACGTACAAATTGGTGATTTCGATCGATGTCGAAAACCAGAATGCCATGGCCTCCATATTCCAAGTAGTTACGAATACCTGGGCAGGCGACGTATAACAGGTTCAGACGTTGTGTCACTTGTCCCCAAAGGTTCCCCTCGCAAGCAAACAGGATGGCAGCGAACCAAAGGACTAGGCTGTGCGGTGGATTTTTGGTGGGCATGAAACGGTTCCTTTTTGCACTGAGGTTAAGACAGAAAAGAGTGATCGGAGAGACCATTGTAGTGACGGTTGTCCCAACCGTCCGTTGATAATACTGTGGTGACAGTTGTCCCAGCCGTCCTCTCATTCAAGCGGTTGAGGACAACCGCTGCCACATTAAAACAAGCCGTTGAGGACAACCGCTGCCACTCCCTATCGAAAAATTTCCAGCGCTCGCTCACCAGTCATGCCTGGTTCGACCCCGAGCTCCCGAGCAAGGCTGCTAACTTCTTTTACGATTGCGACCAACATGTCTTCAAACGTATCCACCCCACGTACAATGGCGGCCGCGTCGCCATTGCGTTCGAAAGATGCCATGCTCAAATACCCGCAACTCAAGCAACCTTTGCTTCCGGAGATGACAAGCAGAGGCCGCTTGAGTTGGTGGCAGGTCTTTTGGTATTCATCAAGATTCATCACACTGCCCTTTCGATCGTACTACGCGAATTCATTCATACTGCCCCAAGTCGACACTCGCCAAAATCGAGGTTACCACCGGAGATTACGGTGACAACAGACTGCCCGGAAAATTTCGGGACCGCGTGCATCATAGCAGCTAATGCGACTGCGCCCGATGGCTCAGCGACCATGTTTGCTTTTTCTGCGATCGCACGCATCGCCATGCGGATGGACTTTTCGCTGACTAAAATTATTCCATCGAGCAACTCGCGAATGATGGGGAAAGTATTTTCACCCAGGGGAGTACGCAGGCCATCGGCGATCGTATCGTAGCGGGTTGGCAATTCAATTTTACCTGCTTTCAAGCTGCGGGCGGCATCGTCGGCCCACTCGGGTTCAGCCGCATAGACGGCGACGTGCGGACAAAGCGATTTTACCGACACCAGCACTCCGGAAAGTAATCCTCCGCCGCCCACCGGTACGATAATCGCATCCACACTGGGCAACTGCTCCAGTATTTCAATTCCGACAGTTCCCTGTCCGGCCATAACCGGGGGAAAATCGTAGGGATGGATCAGGGATGCGCCTGTCTCGACGCGTACGCGTTCGGCAGTCTCAGCTCTTGATTGTGCGTTGGGTTCGCAGAACACGGGCTCTACTCCGTAAGATCGAACTGCGGCGATTTTGTTTGCAGCGGAATTTCTCGGCATGACAACCGTCGCCGGGATTCCGCGCAGCTGTGCTGCGCGGGCGAGTGCTGCGGCATGATTTCCCGAGGAATGCGTTACTACTCCGCGAGCTGCCGCATCGTCGTCCAACTGCATCACTGCGTTGGTAGCCCCGCGGACTTTGAATGCGCCAATGTGTTGTAAGTTTTCCGCTTTGAAGTGAAGCCGACAATTGAGCTCAGAGGAAATTGGCTCGTTAAGAATTGTCGGCGTTCGCATTACATAGGATTCGATACGCCGCGCAGCCGCCTGGACATCGACCAACTCAATTTTAAATCCTTCGTTCACACTCTTCACCTTGGCTGCAACAGCTAATTAAACACGCAATCGACTGCGGAAAAAAAAGCATAGCGTCAGGAATTCCATTTGCTGAGTAGTGTCGCACCTGAATGTTGCAGATCGCCATGAAATTCAGCCGAACCAACAAAATCCCTGCGCGGATGGCTCGGAGGTTGTAGCTGGCATGGTAGAATAGAGTTCCCTCCGCCCACAGCATCGAGCGTGGGCCGCTTGCTTCACTTCAACTAATGACTTGACTCATGATCCAGCTCATGATTTCCTTACGTGCAGTGTTTTTAGGGCCGCTTAGGCTCGTCGTAGGACTAGCGCTGTCGGCGAGCACGTCCTGGTCGGCAGAGCCGGTGGATTTTAATCGCGAAATACGCCCCTTGCTATCCGATCGGTGCTTCCTATGCCATGGACCGGATGCTGGGCAACGGGCTACAGACTTGCGACTCGACCAATCCGAGTCTGCGCACAGGTTGGCGATTCGACCGGGAGATGCGTCTGGGAGCGAATTGATTCGGCGTATCAGTAGCGAAGATGCCGACATTGTTATGCCTCCGCCCGATTCGAATCTACGTTTGTCGGAGCCGGAGAAACAGTTGCTCAGGCGATGGATCAGCGAAGGTGCCAAATACGCGGTGCATTGGGCATTTTTGGCGCCGCAGCGGCCCAAGGTGCCCAACGTGCAGAACACCGGTTGGCCGCGCAACGAGCTAGATTTTTTCGTATTGAAACGTATGGAGCAAGAGAAGCTCGCGCCCAACCAGGCAGCGGACGCAGAGACAATATTGCGGCGCGTCACGTTTGACCTGACGGGCTTGCCGCCCACCGTGGATGAGATGGACGCCTTTTTATCGGACGTGTCCCAGGGATTCGATGCGGCCTATGAGCGTTTAGTCGATCGATTGCTGGCCAGCGAAAAATTTGGAGAGCGAATGGCGATCGATTGGCTGGACGTATCGCGCTATGCTGATACGTACGGGTACCAGAATGATCGTTATCGCGCAATGTGGCCCTGGCGTGACTGGGTCGTAACGGCATTCAATCAAAATCTGCCTTATGATGAGTTTATTACCTGGCAACTGGCAGGGGATTTACTTCCACATGCAACGCGCGACCAAATTCTGGCAACAGCGTTCAACCGCAATCATCGCCAGACGAACGAGGGCGGTAGCGTTGAAGAAGAGTTTCGCGCGGAGTACGTCGCTGACCGAGTCAATACGTTTGGCGCTGCTTTCTTGGGGTTGACGCTCGAATGCTGTAGGTGTCACGACCACAAATACGATCCATTAACGCAGCGCGAGTACTACCAACTTTCCGCTTTCTTCAACAACATTGACGAGTCGGGACTCTATTCTCACTTCACGGAAGCTACTCCCACGCCGACTTTATTGTTAAGCAGCGCAAGCGAAGAACGGGAGCTCAAGCAGCTCAACCAACAAATTGCCGACTTGGAGGGGCAACTTGCACGCTGGCGTCCCACCACAGAGGCTTTCGATCAATGGCGGGCTGCGCTACAAGACGTGCGGCAAGATTTCGGCATCGCGCCATCGAGCGAGAATCGGCTGCAACTGTCAAAGCTGCTCATGGCTTCGCTAAGTCAATCATTGTTAGGCGATTTCCCGCTTGAGGAGATCGTTGACGACAAAGTTGCCAATCGTGTTGAGGTGACCTCGCCAGCGAAGACGTCTGAAAGTCCGACCATCGTAGCTGGGAGAGTTGGCAATGCAATTCTGCTAGACGGTGAAAATAATATTTCCATGAAGGCTGGCAGCGACTTCGATCGCAATCAGCCGTTTACGATTGCGTTCTGGTTAAAGACGCCGCAAGAATTTGAGAGGGCTGTAGTCTTTCATCGATCGCGGGCATGGACTGACTCGGGGAGTCGGGGTTACGAATTGCTCATCGAAAAAGGGCGACTGAGCGCAGCGCTCGTGCACTTCTGGCCGGGAAACGCTCTACGAATCGTCAGTCGCGAGGAACTACCTAGTGACAAGTGGACATATGTGGTAGTTCGCTATGATGGGTCCAGCCAGGCAAAAGGCTTAAACCTCTGGGTCGATGGTGAGCCTATCGAGGTTGACGTCGTACGCGACAGTTTGAGCCGCCATATCATTGGTACTGCCGGAGCCGATGGTGGCGAGTCTGGCGACCTGACGTTTGGCCAACGGTTCCGAGATGTTGGTTTCAAAGGTGGAGAGATCGACGAAATAAAGGTCTTCTCGCGCGATTTAAGCGATTTGGAGTTGCGCACACTTTACATTAGCGACTCCTCGCCCGCCAATCTGGCTGAGATCCTGCATAACGTTAGTCCGTCAGCACTACAGGACTACTACGTGCGTTGCCAGCCAGAAACCATTGCCATGAAAGAAGAACTCCGCAAATTGCGAGATCGCCGCAAACAATTGGGAGACCCAATTGCTGAAATCATGGTAATGCGCGAAGACCCTGTGCCGCGTCGTACATTCATTCTTACTCGCGGAGCCTACGATGCGCCAGGCGAGGAAGTAGGACGCGGATTACCAGCTAGCATTTTGCCAACCAACAACCAATCAATGGTTAATCGATTGGATTTGGCCCGGTGGTTGGTTGACCCGCAACATCCACTCACGGCGCGCGTGGCGGTAAATCGCTTCTGGCAAGCGATCTTTGGCATAGGGATCGTTAGCACGTCCGAAGACTTTGGTCTCCAGGGAAGTGCGCCTTCCCATCCGGAATTGCTGGATTGGTTGAGTGTGGAATTTGTGGAATCAAAGTGGAATATCAAGCATTTGTTAAAGACAATCGTGATGTCGGCCACTTATCGCCAATCGTCCAATCCCACGCGGCAATTGCTAGAATCCGATCCTGAAAACCGGCTGTTGGCGCGTGGGCCGGCAATTCGGCTGACCGCAGAGATGATTCGCGATAATGCGCTTTCGGCGAGTGGCTTGTTGATGGACACACAAGGCGGCCCGCCAGTCAAGCCCTACCAGCCCGAGGGACTGTGGGAGGAAAAGTCAGGGTTGGCATACAAGCGAGATGAAGCTGCGGGGAGCCATCGTCGTAGCCTCTATACGTACTGGAAGCGAACTTCGCCGCCGCCTGCAATGATGACGCTCGATTCCAGCAATCGCGAAGTCTGCGTCGTGCGCAGGCAGGTAACCATGACTCCGCTACAAACATTGGTCTTGCTCAACGACCCCCAGTATGTCGAGGCAGCGCGAGCCCTGGCGGAGCGAGCGCTGATGAAAATTGAGACGACCAATTCGATTGCCGCTGACGAAAAGCGAGCTCAATTCGTTTTTCGCGCGCTAACAGGGAGATCTCCGAGCCAACAGGAAATAGCTGTACTGGTGCAGTTGGTCAGCGAACAGCGAAAATTGTTTTCGGAGAACGAGGCAGCACAGCTCGAGTGGCTTGCGATTGGCGATCATCGGGCAGCTGCCGTTATCGACACATTGGAATTGTCTGCTTGGAGTGTACTGGCTAGTGGACTGATGAGTTTTGATGAAACTGTAATGAAGCGATAATCATGAATCTTGATTTTCAACAACAAATCTCTGGACAGACTCGACGTCATTTTTTTGGGCGGTCGTGTTTAGGAGTGGGGACGGCAGCTTTGGCTGGACTGTTTGCCGGCGAACTGCACGCTGGCGACCAACAGAAGAGTACCGAGGACTCCCTCAAGCTCGCGGGTCGGGGCGCCCTTCCCAGCTTTCATCATGCGCCGCGGGCTAAGCGAATCGTCTATCTCTTCATGAGCGGCGGACCTTCGCAGATCGAGACCTTTGACTACAAGCCGCAGCTCAATAAAGACCATGGCATTGAGTTGCCTGCTTCGGTGCGAATGGGACAGCGATTGACTGGTATGTCTGGCAATCAAGCAACACTGCCCATCGCTGGGTCCGCCTTTAAATTCAAACAGCACGGGCAGTCGGGCGCTTGGATCAGCGAGTTGTTACCGTACACGGCTGGTATCGTCGATGAGCTTTGCATCGTAAAGTCGGTGTACACTGAAGCGATTAATCATGACCCTGCAATAACATTCATTCAGACTGGAGCCCAGATCGCAGGGCGTCCATCGCTTGGGTCGTGGCTGGACTATGGGCTCGGCAGCACCAATGAAAACCTGCCGTCGTTTTGCGTGCTGGTAACCAAGAACAAGAGCGGACAGCCGCTTTATTCACGACTTTGGGGAAGCGGCTTCCTCCCCGCAACTCACCAAGGAGTACAATTCCGAGCTGGAAGAGATCCGGTACTGTATTTGACAAATCCAGATGGGATTTCCCGCGAGAGTCGTCGAGCCATGCTGGATCGTATGAACGAACTGCATCAAATCGAGTACTCGCAACGGTTGGACCCGCTGATTGAAACCCGCATCGAACAGAGCGAGATGGCTTTCCGCATGCAGGCCTCCATTCCAGAGGTGGCGGATTTTTCGAATGAGCCGCAGCGCGTTTTCGAGTTGTATGGCGCCGACTCAAAGAATCCGGGCACATTCGCTGCGAATTGCCTATTGGCGCGACGCCTACTCGAACGTGACGTACGGTGCGTGCAGTTGTTCCACAAAGGGTGGGACCAGCACGGTGGCCTACCGGGTGGCATAAAGAAACAATGCAGTGAAGTCGATCAAGCCTGTGCAGCGCTGGTCACGGATTTGCGCGAACGCGGCCTGCTGGACGATACTCTTGTCGTGTGGGGTGGCGAGTTTGGAAGAACGGCCTATAGTCAAGGAAAACTCACGGCAACCAACTACGGACGCGACCATCATCCACGTTGTTTTTCCGTGTGGATGGCCGGCGGTGGCGTGAAGCCAGGAATTAGCTTTGGCACAACAGATGAGTACAGCTATAACATTAGTGAGAACCCTGTTCATGTGCATGACCTGAACGCGACCATCATGCATCTAATGGGGATCGATCATCAGCGATTGACTTTCAAGTACCAGGGCCGGCACTATCGCTTGACCGACGTTCATGGCGAGGTGGTCAAGCCAATTATGGCTTAGTGTGCGACGGGCAGCGGGCCTTTATAACTCCCACAAATAAAACGGACTGTTGAAATCCAATGGCAAAGAATGTACTTGGTACCGATTTGGAGTCGTGCAGCACCGATCCGCTGACAGGCTTTTATCGCGATGGTTGTTGCAATACCGGGGCCAGCGATGATGGCATGCATACCGTGTGTGTCGAGGTGACTGCGGACTTCCTGCGCTTCTCAAAGATGCAGGGCAACGATTTGACGACACCTAACATGCTGTATGGTTTTCCTGGGCTGAAAGATGGAGATCGCTGGTGCCTCTGCATGCTCCGATGGAAGGAAGCCTACGATGCGGGTATGGCGCCACTGGTAAACCTGCGTGCGACCCACATTTCTGCTCTTGAGTTCGTCGATCTCGAAGTTCTCAAAGAGTACGCGACGGGCGATTCGCTCGACGATTAGACTGTTTCGGAATCGTGTGCCGAAGCGATAGAGAAAATTCACATGCGGCTGATGGTTCCATCTTTTTCTAATGGATGCAAACCGTACATGCTCAAGGCTGGCGCCTCTGAGTCGGGGAAAATTTTTCCACGATTGGCAATTTCAGCTGGATCGCAAGCCGCGCGGAGACGCTTCATCAGGTCAATCGATTTGTCCGAAAACATACCTGGCAGGAACTGCCGCTTCTCCATACCGACACCGTGTTCGCCGGTGATCGATCCACCCAGGTCGATGCACATTTGAACGATTTGGGCAGCTAGCTCCTCCGCTCGCAACAGTTCGCCTGCCTTGCGCCCGTCGAACATAATCAATGGGTGTAGATTTCCATCACCCGCGTGAAAGACGTTGGCAACCGGGATGCGAGCTGCTTGGCTCAATTTTTCGATTTGTTCTAGCGCGAATCCAAGCTTACTACGCGGCACAACGCCATCTTGCACAATGAAGTCTGGGCTTAGGCGTCCAACGGCCGAGAAGACACTTTTTCTTCCCTTCCAAATCATGGCCCGCTGTATGGCATCGGCCGCAACGATGACTTCGCTTGCACCGCTTGTGTTCAACAGTTGGTCTAGCAAAACGCGTTCTGTCTCTACAGCTTCGCGGCTACCATCGAGCTCGACAATTAGCACTGCTTCGACGTTGGGTGGGTAGGCCGCGCCGACGGCCGCAGTCGCGGCTTGCATGCTAAGGCGATCCATGATTTCCATGGCCGCAGGTAGCAAGCCGCTGGCGATAATTGTGCTCACGGCTTCGCCAGCCTCCTGCAACGACCGATAACCAGCCAGGACGGTATGGAAGCTCTCGGGTTTGGGCATGAGCCGAACTGTAATTTCAATTGCGATCCCCAGTAGGCCTTCGCTGCCGACCATCAGTCCTAGCAGGTCAGGCCCAATGGAATCGCCACCCTCTGCACCCACATCGATTATTTCACCGTCGGCCAGCACCATTCTCATAGCCAGAATGTGGTTGCTTGTCATGCCATACTTCAGGCAATGCGCGCCCCCCGAATTGAAGGCAACATTGCCTCCTATCGTACACACCTGTTGACTGCTGGGGTCGGGGGCGTAGTAGAGTCCGGCGTGCTGCACGGCAGCGGTCAATTTCAAGTTGATCACACCCGGCTCGACAACCGCCAGTCGATTGGGAAGATCGAGTCGTAGGATGCGATTCAGGCGGTTCAGCGCGATGACAATTCCCTCTGCATGGGGTAGTGAGCCTCCGGACAAGCTCGTGCCACTTCCTCGCGCGACAAAGGGAACTTGGTGATGGTAGCACCAACGCACCGTCTCGATCACTTCTTCGGCAGTCCGCGGAGTCACAACGGCTCGGGGCTGTACAGCGAATGCCGTGAGGCCGTCGCTCTGGAACGCAGCGAGCGCGCTGGCAGTTTCTTGAAAACGCTCCGCTGGCAGAAGGCTTCGCAGTCCTGCCAGGTTATCTTGTGTTGTGTTCGTCACTTGATATCTACCGAAGAGGCGTAGTGGAAAGGGTCATGCGCTGGCCATCGCCATTGAGCCCTTTCCAGCCGCGTTGGCGGCCGACAGTCCAATGCCAGGCTCCAAACTCAATCCACAGTCCCGCAGGATATTGTCGAGAGCTGCGAGCACCAGCATGACGTTTTGCTCCGAACTGCTAGAGCCCATCAATCCCAAACGCCAAGCTTTCCCTTTGAAGGGCCCCAGTCCGGCTCCGATTTCAATATTGTATTCGTTCAACAACCGCTTTCGAACTGCCAGATCATCGATACCTTCCGGGACATGGACAGCGTTGAGAGTTGTGAGCGAGTGCTGCGGAATATAATGCAGCCCCATGGCTTCCAGGCCGGCTCGCAGCATGCGATGGTTGCGCTCATGCCGTGCGATCCGCAGCGTCAAACCCTCCTCTAGAATCATCTGCAGCGACTCGCGGAGAGCGTATGTCATATTGATCGGCGCCGTATGATGGTACACCCGATCGCTGCCCCAGTAGCTTCTCAGCATCGTGACATCGAGATACCAACTGGTAACTTTCGACTTGCGTGCATCGATGATATCCAGTGCCCGAGGCGAAAACGTAACTGGAGACAACCCTGGTGGGCAGCTCAAACATTTTTGCGTACCGCTGTAGCAGGCATCGATCTGCAGACGGTCGACTGGAATGTCAATTCCGCCTAAGCTGGTAACCGCATCGACCAGGAGTAGCGCTCCATGGTCGTGAACGATCTGCGTTATTTCTTCGAGCGGTTGGTGTTCGCCTGTACTCGTTTCGGCGTGTACAATCCCGAGGATTTTGGTTTTGGGATGCTGCTTAAGACTGTCGGCGACCTGCTGCGGCTCGATGCCGCGTCCCCAGTCCGCTTCGACCGCGTGGACCGTTGCCCCGTAGCGCTGGGCTACATCTTTCATGCGACCGCCGAAGACGCCATTGACGCAGACGATCATTTCGTCGCCGGGTTCAATGAGATTACAGACACACGCTTCCATACCAGCACTGCCGGTCCCCGAGATGGCCAACGTCATTTCATTGTTAGTCTGAAAGACCTGACGCAGCATTTGTCGCGTCTCGTCCATGATGGACAAGTACTCGGGATCCAAGTGGCCGAGAGTTGGGGCGGACAAGGCTCTCAGCACACGCATTGAAACGTCGCTTGGCCCTGGGCCCATTAGAACTCGCTGCGTCGGGTTGAGTGCACCAAATGGTTTTGTCATGGATTCGGATTCCGTGAGAGCCGTTCTTTATTCTGATACGAAAATTGCAATGGACTTTGCACGCCTGAGTTTAACATGCACTCGCGGGGAAGTGGGATGGGATAGGGGCACAAGTTTGATTGATCGTCATGCAAAACCAACGGAGGTAGCCAAGTGGCGAACATACAAATAAAAATGCGGTTATTATTGTGGTCGATGATCTGGCTTGCGTCCATGTTCAACCATAATCGAGGGAATTGCATGAAACCACAATCCAATAGTCCACGTGCTGATGAAGCTCCTACGGAGGCTCAGGAGGCACAGTGCGAGACGCCGCCACAGGTAGTTCAAAATGCGACAGCAGCTGAGATCGCTCGATTTGTCTCTACGATTAAGAACGCCGAGCAGCAAGTCGGCGAGCACATTATCAAAGCTCTGCAACACGCAGACACCGTGGCTGTGTTAACGTCGGTCGTCATTGGTCCCGATGGGCAGCAGCATATCGTGTCTGCAGCGCTCGATCCCGCCCGTACTCGACAGATTAATGCACTACTGAATTCTGCGGTCGAGGAGCGCGAAGACGAAGAAATGTGCGTTGGGTTTCACTGCCTCATCAAACCAAAGCCAAAACTCAAGTAATCCCTCCCCTCACCGTTATTCTTGGAACGGCTGTTTTACTCTAGCTTAGTCGAGTCGCGTTTTGCCCTACGAATTCCAGACGGTGGATATAACCGGTCAATTCATTCTCATGGGAACCGGTACTTCGGTTGGCGTGCCTGTTATGGGATGCGGTTGTCCAGTTTGCCTCAGCACGAACCCAAGAAACAAACGCACGCGATCTTCTGCGATTCTAGGTTTGCCTGGGGGCAACCTCCTGATCGATACCCCGCCTGATCTACGAACGCAGTTCTTACGTGAGGGAATTGGGATGTGCCATGCGGTTCTGTTCACGCACGAACACGCCGATCACATATTCGGCTTGGACGACCTGAGGTTATTTTCGTTTCGGCTGGGCGGCCCCGTACCACTGTACTGTGAGCCGAATGTCGAACAGCGGATCCGCCACAGTTTTGATTATGCATTCAACGACGGTCCGCAAACACACGCCGGTGCCATCCCCAGGCTGGCACCGCAAACAATAGGTGTTAACCCTTTCGAGTTGCTCGGCGCAAAGATACAGCCGGTGCGGTTAATGCATGGGCCGCGATATCAAGTATTGGGTTTCCGGGTTGGCAACATTGCGTATTGCACGGATACGAAGAGCATTCCAGAGGAGAGCTTTGAAACGCTCAGTGGAGTCGAAATCTTGATCGTTGGAGCGCTCCGCCACACTATCCATCCAACTCATTTCAACGTCGAAGAGGCTCTAGCTGCGATCGAGCGAATTGCCCCGCAACGAGCCTTGCTGACCCATGTCGGACACGACCTGGAATACGAGGAAACAAATCGCAGCCTGCCCGAGGGGGTTGAGCTGGCCTATGACGGTCAGAAGCTCGAGCTAAAGCTGTAGAGCGTCAATGTCGGAGCTGTCACGCAAGCGATCGTAGCTTTCCTTGCCATATCGTTCCCGATTCGCTGGTACAACCGTTAATTTCGGAGAAGTAGGGTGGTAAAGCGGCGAATTTGCCATTGCAGCCGACTTCGAAGCGCGAAAAGTCAACGCAGTTGGATTTAACTGGAGTTCGAGACAAGTGACCGCCTTCACCTTCTTGAACCCAATCAATGCGATCGATCTACCTAGACTACAGTACCACTACCCCGGTGGCGGCCAGCGTGCGCGAGAGTATGCTCCCGTTTCTGAGCGAGTTCTATGGGCATCCGTCGAGCAACCATTGGTTTGGCCGAGCCGCTCAAGAGGCCATCGAGGATGCACGCAGCAATGTAGCGGCGATGATTGATTGTCATCCCTCGGAGATTGTTTTTACCTCAGGTGGAACCGAGAGCGTCAACCTTGGATTGATTGGCGTGGCTCGCGCAGTGACTCGCAATTTGCCCGATTTGAAACCGCACTTCATTACTTCGAGCCTAGAACACACTTGCGTTCGGCAATGCGCGCACCAACTCGAACGCGAAGGCTGGGAAGTTAGCTATATCGGCTGCGACAAAAACGGCGTCATTCGAATCTCCGAACTCGAAAACTCGCTCCGACCTAACACGCGTTTGATAAGTATGATTCATGCCAGCCACCGTATTGGAACGATACAGCCAATCGCACAAATCGCCGAGCTCTGTCACGAAAAGGATATTCTGCTGCATACGGATGCTGCGCAATCCGTGGGCAAGGTCGACTGCCGCGTCGATAATCTGGGAGTCGACCTACTGAGCCTAAGTGGACACAAGATCTATGCACCCAAAGGTATTGGCGTACTCTATATACGGATGGGGGTACCCATTGAACCCATTTTGTACGGAGAAGGTTGCGAAGCGGGAATCCGCCCTGGAACCGCAAATGTCGCGCATATCGTTGGGCTAGGTCAGGCGGCCAAGTTGGCCAATGCCGGACTGAAAAGTACCATCGATGGACTCTCCACGATGCGCGACAAATTCCACCGACAGTTAGAGTCGATGATTGGGAAAGTAGTACCCGTGCATGGAGTTAATGCCAGCCGCGTACCCGGCATACTCAGCCTCGAACTGACGGGGGTTGCAGCCGAAGCCATGCATCAACGTCTACCGGAGATTTGTTTTGGCCCTGCAGTGCCAAGCAACGGTCGCACTTGCGGCAGAGTCGTCAATCCGACTCATTCGGCGATGGGGCTAACTGAACAACAGTCGACCAACACTCTGCAAGTATCCTTGGGTTGGACGACCTCTGAAGACGAACTACAACGTGCGCTGCACCTAATTGCTGCGGCCTATGAATCCTTGGCCAACTAAGAAATCGCTAATTTCTCAGTCAGCCAAGAGTATCTGGTGCGGCAAACTCGCGGGGCTACTTAACTTCGAGCAATTCTACTTCGAAGATGAGCGCTTCATTGGGACCGATCACCGGTGGCGAGCCTCTTTCACCGTATGCCAGGTCTGGCGGTATGAACAGTTTCCACTTATCGCCAACTTTCATACGCATTAGCGCCTCAGTCCAACCTGGGATGACTTGACCAACACCGAAGCTGGCAGGTTGTCCCCGCTGAATCGAGCTATCAAAGATTTGCCCGTTGATTAACTTGCCTTCGTAGTGAACGCTGACGGTACTTTGCGCGGTTGGGACAGCGCCACTACCAGCTTTCAGAACTTGATACTGCAATCCGCTCGCCGTGGACTGGACTCCCTCTTTCTTTTTGTTTTCCTCCAAAAACTTGGTGGCTGCTTCTTTGCGACGTTCAACGATTTTTTTACCCAGCGCCTGCATAGCAGCTTCCACCACTTCGGCTTTGACCGATGGGTCTTTGCCCGCCAAAGCATCCATGATGCCAGCCACCAAGTCGGCTTGCTTAACATCGGAGGCCAATAGGCCGTTGCTGGAAATGTTCATACCAAAATCGTAGCCAATGCCATAACTGGCTGGATCTGCACCAGTTCCGCTAGCCTGCGGAGGCGCAATTTGCGTAATTTGTTGAGCACCAATTGGGCTCGAAATTGCTAAGGCTAAGCAGACGCAAGCGAATAGTCGCATTCTTTTTCCTTTAGTTTGAAGTTCTAACAAGCATGCGGGAAGTTGTTAGCCTCAGAGCGTGATATACGGCAAGAGCATTTGTCACAGATTCCAGCAGCAAAATATTCGGCTCTATTGTTCCGCGTCTCAGCCACGCTTCAAGCTCGATAGGGCAATTTAGTCGAGAATTCCAACAATTAGACGCAGTATTCCCAGCACGGGCGTCCAGTGCGATGTTGTGGCTCGCCTTGAACGGCCGCCGAAGCAAATCCCAGGCTCGTGAGTCTCGTCGCTTCCCGGCTAGCCTAAATTGGAGGGGTGTCGGATTTGTAAAGGGATGGTCGTATTCACGAATCAATGGGACGCGAAAGCACCGATTCCAACATTTTGAAGTAGCGTGTTTCCTTAAGGCTGGAAGCCCGGCCATTCTCTGCCGGTTGGCGTGAGCCACCGGAACCAGAAAAATAGAGAGATTTAGGCCCCAAGGTCCGAAACAAATGACAGTGCGCCGGCCCTCAACGACTTGTCGCTCACAAACCGGCTGCTCAAGCCAAATGGCAACGGATATGTCGGCCCTGCGGGCCTGCAATACCGCAACTCAAGAATTCCGAGCGACGGCATGCAAGCTGCATTCCCTCAACCGTTGCCCCCTCACCCCGCACCTATGCCTTCGCTTCGCGACTTTCCGACTGGGGGGGGGCTCCTGGGACACGCGTCCAGGTCGGTCAATCCAATTCTGACTAACCGCGGGCGCGTCTCCGACGTAGTAGAGCCAGGCCAAACGGCAGGGCCACACATGCTAGTGAACTCGGTTCTGGAACAGCAGTCACGTTGGCGGCAGTAAAACTACTCATCAGATTGAAGTTTGCATTCGCTTCGCCACGTAGCCCCACGTTTGCTCCACCGTCTCTCAGGTCGACGGTATTTGAAGTAAGGTTGGCCGAATTCTGTGCGAAGAGAATCTGCAGTGCGGCTGCACCATCATTCAAATTGGATGTATATGCTAGTCGGTTAACGCCGAGCGCTTCGTTCCAATAAATGAAAAAGCCCGGTCGGTCGCCATTGGTGTTGTTTGCAATTTGCTCCAGCGCTCGACGCGCATTATGCGAGTTGTCCCAGTTAGCGGGAAATCCGTTGGTATCGTTGTTGTCAAAGTTCCGCAGAACAATGAAGTTCGCCGTGCTGGCAAATGTACTCGAATTGTCCAGCGCAGTGCCTGTTAAACCCGGATCGCCGCCCACTGCATTCGCGAATTCAAGCGGGCCATTGATCGCGAAAGTGTTTACATCTAGCAAGAATTGATCTGTTGCCACATCAAAGCTCTGGCGATTGTTGGCGCTGGCTCCGACCGTTATCAAGACAGCAGAATGACCGGGCACGGCCAAGAATCCTGCCAGCAATGCGAGCGTCGAAAACAAACAGATGGGCAATTTGCGAATCATAGTGAGCCTCTAGTTGGGAATTAAAACAGAAAACGACGGTGAGCCGAGTGTCGGCCAGGGTACAAGAAAACCGCTTACTTTAATCCAATGTGTGCAAGCAGGGGATTTTCTTGCAAATTTTTCGCCAATTTGATTAAAAATAGGCTCAAGCTTTGTTACTCAACAGCTCAGCATGCTACGGGGCATTGCCGGCTGGCAAAATGGTGTCCAGCAAGGATTCGGTCAGAGGTGAGACCTCGACCAAGTAAATCTTCGATATGTTTTTGACTCGGAGGTTCAGCTGCTTTGAAATTTCGGACTCGTCAGCAGGTCTCGGCGTGTCTTTCGGGGGCGGTTGATCGTCGACGAAAATCACCACGGGTCTTCCCTCAAAACGAAACAATATGGCCGTGGTCTCGGGGGTCCATCCACCAGGATAGGATAGGCCCAGCATCAGTTGATTCCCTCGATCACTCAGCGTTATTGCTTGGCCATGCCGGTGCTGCATGGTATCCCGAAATCGCGCCATGTCGTCACATAGATAATAGGGCTGAAATCCTCTGGCGACTAAATCGTCGTAAACCGCTGCCAAATTCTGGCGATTGAAAACAACCTCGGCTTCTGGATTGGGGAGCAACTGCAGCCCAAAATAGGCGACCAGAACGGACGCGGCTAAGGCCAAACCGATGACTCGCCTGCCGAAATACGAGCGCGTGGCACCAGCTAGGCCCTGGGGATTTACTCCATCCTTTGTCTTCTCTTGGTAGCGTTGGTGTAACGCAAGTAATTCGCGTTCATGCAGAGGCGGTGGTGCATACCACTCATTAAGCCGCTCTGCTATTTTCGCCTCTAGCAGTTTGTCTTCAACGTCGCCGCCAGTGTTTTCGTCCGGTGGTCCTGGGGGGGTGGAAAAGCTCATGTCGCTGGTCCTCGATAATCATGCAATCTATCTCGCAACGACTTCTTCGCGCGGCTGACGTGACTGGCCGCCGTTCCCGGCGGTATTTCTAGTAGCAGACCTATTTCATCCAGCGTAAGGTGCAACACAACATTCAGTAACAAGCAGATGTGACTGATCTCGCTCAAGCTCTCCAACGCACATCGCAGTTGGTCATCAAAAGCTTCGTTTATACCCAAGAAAGTGCGTGTGTTCTGATCAAAACCTATCTCCTCATGTTTCGCGCTGGTGCTCTGACGCAGATTGCGTTCGGTCGTTGCGCTGTTCTCGTCGAGCGATTGTGCCCGGCGAACTCTCTGCTTCCGCCGAACGTTAGCCGCAACATTGCGTACTATAGCTGCCATCCAACGCGCGAACTCCATCTCCAGATTGCACTCATGCGAAGCCGAAAATTGCTCTATTTTTTCGATAGCCACCAACGCGGATTGCTGGACGACGTCGCAGGCTTCATTCCGATCCTGAACCAGCGCAGCCGCGATCACAACCAACCTAGGGTAGGCGATACGGTACAATTTGGAAAATGTTTCCGAGTCCAAATCTTCTCCGATCCCTTTGCCACCATATGATCCTAATTGTGAAGCTACACACAGCTACTATGTCCGTAGGACCAAAATTTCTTGCGAGCGACCACCGAAGGAGTTGCAAGCGGGTGCTGACCGCCAGCCGAAACAGTCTCGAGTTCGCGGACACTCCAGTCTAATGGGCAAAGTATTTTTAGAAAAAGTGGGGTGACATGTGTAAGCTCTTGTCGATTTCTCCGACTTCCTACTAGCACTCGCTGTGGCAGGCTGAAATCATCCGTAAATCGCTGTAGGTATCCATGGCTAGTCGGAGAACTCGTAATGGTCCAGCTTGCAAGAGAATTTTCGTCCGTTGAGGTCGCTTGTGTGAACGTGATGAATCGGACTGTCCGGCGATGCTTCCTGCTTGTCGAGACGATGTAGTGCGACGGTGGCTACACGCTCACACTTGATGTGGAGCGAGAGGGTAAATCTCTGTCCGTTGTAGCGGAAGACTATTCGAGAGGAATTTCCACATTTTTCGATGCTGGCCATGACAGAATTCCGCCCATGAGGAGGTCGTGCAGTTTTGAAGTTGGCGGTGCTCTGATGCTAGCAAAAAATGACCTTCGTGTGACTTGGTATTTCGCACAGAATGTGCGTTCTATCAATTCCATCAGCCACACGGAGGTCGACATGAGCTTAACGGAAGT
>JBGSTP010000108.1:0-18528 GCA_041736515.1 Pirellulaceae bacterium | reverse complement strand
CGGCTATGTTGTTCGCAGCGGTGCTGCTCCACCTGGTCCACAAACCGTGTGGATTGGCATCCAACGCATGCACGACTTCGCCAATGCTTGGCTAACCTTTGGACCCGGAGCCGCCCTCTAATTTGTGTGTAACAACGAGGTAAGACGGGGTTGGTGATCGACGCCTATTTTAGTGGCACCAAACTGCAATGGCTGCTCGATCATGTACCCGATGCACGTGCACTGGCCGCCTCGGGTGATTTGGCTTTTGGAACCATCGATGCCTGGTTGGTCTGGAAGCTAACAGGCGGCAAAGCGGACAACGGTGCAATTCACATAACGGATCTGACAAATGCCAGCCGAACGATGCTGTGCGATATTCACTCGGGACAGTGGGACGCAGAACTGCTCAAGGCACTCAAAGTCCCGCGCAACGTTTTGCCAACCATCTGCTCATCCAGCGAAGTGGTTGGAGAGACCGCTTTAAAACTGTTTGGGCGATCTATACCCATCGCGGGAATCGCTGGCGATCAACATGCGGCACTGTTTGGACAGATGTGTTCCGAGCCAGGCATGGTTAAGAATACATACGGTACCGGTTGTTTCATGCTGATGAACACCGGTAGGAAGTTGCGTCTGTCCTCAAATAACTTGCTGACAACGGTTGCTTGGAAAGTTGGTAAACAGCCGGAGTACGCCCTGGAAGGCAGCATCTTTATCGCTGGAGCCGTTGTGCAATGGTTGCGCGATGGTCTTGGCCTGATCAAGAAATCTGAGGACATTGAAAAGCTGGCGAATTCGGTAGGCAACAATGGCGGCGTGTATCTTGTCCCTGCCTTTGCCGGATTGGGCGCACCGCACTGGGATCCATACGCCCGAGGCAGTTTGTCCGGATTGACGCGTGGCACAACAGCCGGCCATTTGGCTCGCGCAGCCTTGGAATCGATCGCCTTCCAGACCTCAGATGTTTTGGCAGCCATGCGGGCCGATGCAAACATCAAGATCCGCTCTTTGCGTGTGGACGGTGGTGCCGCCAGAAACGATCTGCTCATGCAATTTCAAGCCGACGTGCTGGGTGTTCCCGTAGTCCGCCCCAAGACTTTTGAAGCCACTGCCCTCGGAGCAGGATATTTGGCGGGCTTAGCAGTCGGTTACTGGAAGTCCCGAAGTGAACTCGCGCAGCAGTGGCAGATCGATCGCACTTTTGAACCAACGATGCCACAATCACAAGTTGCCGAACTCCGCGAAAATTGGCATAAGGCTCTCGAGCGTGCCAAAGATTGGGCAAAGTAGTTGCATGAATCGACAGTCCATGCTCGCGCGTTTGGCCGCATACGAGGACATCTGGGATATCGTCGTTATCGGCGGCGGAGCAACTGGTCTGGGGACAGCTCTTGATGCTGCCGCGCGCGGCTATCGCACCGTTTTGCTCGAAGCACATGATTTTGCCAAAGGTACGTCGAGCCGCTCAACTAAACTTATTCATGGCGGTGTACGCTACCTGCGCCAGGGTCAAATTAAAATGGTCCGCGAGTCGTTGCACGAGCGCGGGAGGTTGCAACGCAATGCGCCACATATCGTACACTCCCGTCAGTTCGTCATCCCCTCCTACCAATTCGGCGGTCGTTACTATTATTACGCCGGCATGAAAGCCTATGATCTGCTAGCTGGCAGCCTTGGATTTGAGCCGTCGCAACTACTCAACTCGCAGCAGACGCTGCAGCGGTTGCCGACACTCAAACCTGCCGGATTGCGTGGCGGTGTGGCGTATGCCGACGGGCAGTTCGACGATTCTCGACTCGCTATCGCTCTGGCGCAGACCCTGGTTGAAAAAGGTGGCATCGCACTTAATTACGCTCCTGTCGTGAAACTGCTAGTTGCAAGTGGCCGCACCAATGGTGTCATTGCTCGCGATTCGGAATCGGGTCAAGAATTCGAATTGAAGACGCGAGCAGTCGTGAATGCTACTGGCGTGTTTGCTGAATCCCTGATGTCCCTCGATCACGCGGATGAAACTCCCATTCAGCAGAGACCGCAGATTGTCGCTAGCCAAGGCACGCACATTGTATTGCCTCGGGAATTCCTACCTGGCAACTCAGCGATGCTGATTCCGCATACCGACGATGCACGCGTGTTATTCGCAATCCCGTGGCATGGTCGTACTCTCTTTGGAACTACGGATAATCAAGTGGAACATGTTTCTCTTGAACCACGACCACTTTCGCACGAGATCGACTATCTGCTTGAACACGCAGGCAGGTTTTTGACGCAACAACCTCAACGCAGCGATATATTGTCGATGTTTGCTGGTCTGCGTCCCCTGGTCGGTAAATCTCGCGATAGTCAATCAACCGCAAAATTGTCGCGGGAACATGAGATCAGGACCTCGACGAGCGGTGTTGTCACCGTTATCGGCGGAAAGTGGACGACATACCGCAAAATGGGACAAGATGTTGTCGATGTCGCCGCGAAAATTGGTAACTTGCCAATTCGCAAATCGCAAACCTCGCAGTTGCAATTGCACGGAGCTCCCAAACCACCCAGTCCGGGTTCCAGCTGTGGCCATTTCCAGGCAGAAGAAAAAGAAGATCCCTTGAGTGTCTATGGGACTAACCGCAATGCCTTGCTTGAATTAGCAGAGCGCGACGCGCAGTATGCAACACGACTGACAGCTAACTTGCCTTACCTAATCGCGCAGGTCGTATGGGCCGTGGAACGAGAAATGGCGCGAACCGTAGAAGATGTGCTTGCGCGGCGCTTAAGGGCTCTCCTGCTCGACGCCCGCGGAAGTGCGTTGGCTGCGGAAACCGTGGCGTCGGTTATGCAAAGTATTATGCAGCAAGATGATTCGTGGAGACGCAGTCAAGTGGATGCTTTCTGTGAGTTAACCAACAACTATCTGCCAAAATGACTGTTTGGTTCGGCAAGTGATTCACCTTGCGTCTCAACGCCGGACCAATTGCCGAGGTGTCTTGAAAATAGATTTGGAAATGAGCGATGGGGTGGCTAGCAGAAGCGAATACGGCAAGTAATATGAGCCAAGTCGCGTGTTGCGGACTGAGTGTCAATCGTCGCTTGGCTACCTAATTGTGGATCGTCGGTGTAGTGTAGGCTTGCATTGGGCGCGGTGTAATTATGCAGATCAACGTCAACGTTCGAATTCCAGTCGCCAGGCAGAGCGAGACCGATTTCATTGTCCCGGTCTTAGCCGATGTTGTTGCGCCAGGAAAATTCTCAGGTACCGGTGACCAGGAGGATACGGACAGCGAATTCGTGGTTGGTCGCATGTGGGCCGAGCGGCTGGATTGGTTTTTAGCTGATTCGATGGGCTATAACCACCTGCATATCTGCGATGCGGTATCGGCAACTTGGATGCAAGTCTACGAAACGATTGTTACCAAACGGAGTAGTCGCTTTCGCAAAGACCTGCATCTCGAATCATTCGTTACTGAGTTGCTGTTCATTCACGAGTTCTTGATTCACCCGGACATTACTGACCGACTACCGCTATTTGATGCCACCCTGAACGGAATATCTGGCGAGAACTCTTTAGTCCTAATGCACTATGAACAGGGCTTGCCGCATCATTTTGAAGACTGGGAATATCGGGACTTGGGATTCAAGAAGATCGCCCGCAGCAATTTGCTGATTCGAGACAATCACTATCGATACCCGTTCGGAGATGCCCATCGGGGAGGACGATCGATCAATTTCTCAGCCACCGCAGAGCAAGAGGAATGGCTGTTTGAGCAATGGGAAAATCTGATAACCGACCATCCCTCGCTTTGAGCGACTTGCTGCGTTTTTGCCAGTGCGAGTCTGCGATCAGAGACGGCTAGTTCTGAAGTTGCGCATTGCAATGCATCACAACCCAACGAGTCAGCGAGGGAACGACTTGCGTCGTATTTTCGGGATCTGCAATCGGTCACTCGAGCACACGTCGGGTTGTTGGGAAGTACTTCCGTCGATGATCAGCAAGTGTGCAACTTCAAAAAAAGGCTAGCGAGGAGCCTACCAGAGGACTCGCCAACCCTAAAATTGCGCAGAATCAAGACGAACATGGCAGTAAAAACGACACGAAAGCTATGCAGCACGGATGGCAGGAGCGTTAGTCGACAGCCAGCGGCAAATGTGGTCTAACTCGTTTGACCAGTTGCCACTGATACGCTTTTGGCAAAAAGCGTGGAACATCAAATCGACGGTCTCACACAATGTGCGAATCGACTCGATGCGATCATCCAATTGGTAGTCATCGTTATCAGGATCTGTATGGATTTTGGCGCCAGCAATTGCGAATGTCTCGGCTTGCAGAACCAAGTCGACTTGTTGCCCATTGCGAACGAGCGTCATTCCGGTCTTCCTTGGCAGTTTGCCAGATCGAATTGCTTGGCTGGCTTCCGGCAGTTTTACTGGACATTCGGCCGAAATTGTTTCTTTGCCCGATTCCCCATACGGACATTCAAGCACAAGTGTCTTGTTGAGCATCGCGGTGACTTCCGAGCCATCGGATAAGGCAATGGTGTCGGTCACATTCTCGAGCGTCCACCACAGCCA
The DNA here is from genome assembly GCA_041736515.1 of Pirellulaceae bacterium. Lineage (GTDB taxonomy): Bacteria > Planctomycetota > Planctomycetia > Pirellulales > Pirellulaceae > Aureliella. Next base: position 13,995 of record JBGSTP010000108.1, on the reverse strand, counting down.
CATCAAGAACTCGTTCCCCAGGTAGTCTGGCTCCACCCGGTGTTCATTGGCCCAGGCAATTTGCCCCTGTGGTTGCTGAGGCAGGAAGTTGGACGGCATGAGGTCGTCATAAGCGTCCATTTGGTTATTCGATAGTGCCCATTGATGTGCGATGGTTCCCGCCGAAACTCGCGTCAACTCCACGTTGAAGGCCCGTTCTAGCAACTCGGCGCAATACCCGCTGGCTGACGCGCCGGAGCCGCCAAAGTAAAGAGTATTCAGCCGTAGGTCCCATAACACAGGGAACTGTGCCATTTTGCGATACTTACCGGTAGCCGCTTCGACGGAGCATCGCTGTTCGACGGCTTCTTTTGCCTCTTGACGTTGGGACTTGGTTGGTCGACCACTGGAGTTATCTTTTGACAGGGCTGCCAATTCCATTTGCAACCAGGCTTTACGGATCGCTGAGGGAATCTGGTTGGTATCGACACGGACACCGCAATGCAAAGCCTCATTGATAACGTTTTTTTCGAGTGCAAAGTCGTGGTCGAATAAGTGCTCGCCAGCTAGAAATCCGACCAGCACATTTTCTTCAGACGTTGATTCGTTTTTGCCACCTGCGAGCTGCTGCATAGCGTCTAGGTGTGATTGTTCGAAATTTTGGGAATCAAATCCGTTGACGCAGAATCTCTCGAAACCCAGGCTACCTGACAAAAATGCCATGCGCGATCCTATCGTGTAAGGACAAAAAGATTTGGGAGGTCCGTTGGGTATCGTCCATCCTGGGAACAAGAAATTCACAAAATTGCTGGGCGCGCTAGTCCTCGCCGAGTGCATTCAAACGTATCGAAGTGAATTGCAAAAACAATCGCCGCAATTTGCCCGATTCGAAATAGCGTCAATCCTCCGCACGACGAATCAAGATAGTTTTGAATTTAGCGACTTGTTCGCTTGCCATCACAAAAATCATGTGCCACGCCGCCCCTTCCTGACATACCTCGCTCGAAAGGCTACCATAGCATCCTGCATTTTGCCGACTTAGAGCGGGAGAATTTTCGCCAGAAGCGGCCGCGGGAGGCAGGGGAATTGCCAGTGCCTCCGTTTGCCCAATCGAGTGGCTACAGTACTTCGTCATCAGAATTAGAAAGACTTCATTGATGGTTTTAACGATCGCCTCCTTTCTATTCTTTACTGCTTTGGTTGGCGTATTGACGTGGTTGATAACTCGCAAGGATGACCATCACAGCACAAGTGGTTATTTTTTGGCTGGACGTACACTTACATTTCCATTGATTGCGGGTTCTCTGCTGCTGACGAATCTGTCGACGGAGCAGATGGTGGGGCTCAATGGCGACGCCTTTACGGACGGCTTATGCGTGATGGTATGGGAAGTTGTTTGCGTAGTGGCGCTTGTATTCATGGCATGGTTTTTCCTGCCTCGCTTTCTGAAAAGCGGTGTAGCGACGGTACCAGAGTACTTGCAAATTCGCTTTGACCATCAAACGCAAATTATTACCAACTTCATTTTCTTGCTTGCTTATGTTGGCATACTATTGCCAATCATTCTTTACACGGGCGCCACCGGCATGATTGGGATTCTTGACGTTCCTTCAATGCTGCCTGCGTCGCTCAGCGAGAACGCGGACACCCTCAGCCTGTGGTTAATTGTCTGGGTAGTTGGCATCATTGGATCGATTTACGCTCTGTTTGGAGGGCTGCGAACGGTAGCCGTGTCGGACACACTCAATGGTGTCGGGCTGTTGGTTGGCGGGTTTATGATTACAGCTTTTGCACTTGCGAAGATGGGAGGAGACGGCGGGATGACGGCCGGCGCAACGATGCTATTGGAGCAACAAAGAGATCGCTTCAATTCAGTAGGAAGCTCGCAGTCATCGGTACCATTCGGCGCAATTTTTTCCGGTATCTTTTTGCTCAACCTGTTTTATTGGACGACAAATCAACAAATCATTCAGCGAACTTTTGGCGCCAGCAGCCTTGCGGAAGGACAGAAGGGAGTGCTGCTGACCGGAGCCTTAAAGCTGCTCGGACCACTTTATTTGGTCGTGCCAGGCATGATAGCCTATTCGGTTTTCTCAGGTCAGAACATTAAAGCTGACAAGGCTTATGGAATGTTGGTCAATTATGTTTTGCCTGACTACTTAACAGGATTTTTTGCGGCAGCCATGATCGGCGCCATACTCTCGAGCTTTAACTCAGCGCTCAACAGTTCCTGTACGTTGTTTAGCCTTGGTCTGTATAAGAATCTTCTCAAGCCCAATGCAACGGAACAGGAAGTAGTTCGATCGGGGAAAGTATTCGGTTGGATTGTTGCACTATTGTCCATGAGCATTGCCCCCCTGCTGGCCAATACAACCAGCATTTTTGGCTATCTGCAAAAGATGAATGGCATGTACTTTATTCCCATCTTTGCCGTTGTTCTGGTCGGCATGGTCAGTAAGCGAGTGCCTGCCTTCGCTGCAAAGATTGGACTAGTGGTTGGTTTCTGTCTCATCGCGATTGGCTATTTTGTCTATCCGTTCAACGCGATCGTTGAGTCCATCCACACTTTCCATTTCTTAGGACTAGTGTTTGCTTGGCTACTGATTTTGATGCTGGTTATCGGCGAAGTCATGCCGCGAGCAACTGAATTTGTCCAGCAGGATGTCGGGGCGGTTGACATGACTCCATGGAAATATGCAAAGCCGGTTGGCCTGCTGCTTATTGGCTGCGTGTTTCTAATCTACGTTAGCTTTGCCAACTTTTCGGTGTTGATGCCCTTTGGCAAGAATGGCATGCCGCCGGTCGACGAAATTCCGACAGTGAAGCCCTTTGTTTCGGCTAACTGACCCAAGCCTAGGCGACTGGTGGAAATTCGATTTTCATCGGTGGTCGCGATAGGGAGCTCGCATGAGACACAAACGATATTTTTCATCGATCAAGCGTTTGTTTGCCCGTTCCGGGTCGTCCTGCGACCATGTTTCTCGAAAAAGTTCCGCGAGTACCTGGCGATTGACTTTCGCGTCGCGATCGTACCACTGCACGCGGTAATCATTGCTTCCAGGAACTTTGATTGGCAGGCGATGCAGATCCCCTTCAACCAAGCTCCAGGCGATTACGTGGAAGCGGCGAAAGTCAGGGGACCATTCATAAAAAATGACTTGGTCGAAAGCATGTTGTCCCTGGTCATCGTAAAAGTGATTCAGTTCGATGAGGGCTACTCGCTCCTTGATTTCGCCTCTCGAATTTGGACTGGGCCCCGCCGCAAAGATCATCATCGGTAGCGAAAAACATTGTATCGCTGGCAAGAACAGTGCCCGCACCAGCGGTGAAAGAACATCCCGCGTCATCTCCTGGCCTCCTTTTCCAAGGGGCTGCGGCCGACTGGGCCTAACCGAACTCGCCTTCGTGTGACAAACGAACGCTCGGTCATCGACTTGCTGGCCACAGCAACTTATTTGAGAACGCTCCACGCTGAACGTCGCGATGACGATCATGACGTGATGCACTCCAATGCCTGAGGTTCTCCAGGGTGCGCCGATGGCGCGGCAAGTTGCGGCCTCAAGTTCTTACGACAGGAGAACCATTTCCAATTACTGGAATTCGGCTCATCGTTACCAGAGCGATTAGCTCGATTTCTGAAGTTTTGCGGCAAAAGCTTGATTTCTGCCATTTATGTCGGCACGACCGATTGAGAATTAAGAGCAGCAAATCGAGGTTAGGAAGTACCGGACTTAGTCGAACTGCTGCCATCGCCCCGTTATCAACCGCTCGTGGGGACGAAATTTCGCTTTGTAATTAAGGTGCTTGTTTGCGGCAACCATCATGCCCAAATAGAGCCAGCGATACCCAAGCCTCCGAGCTAATCCTACCTGTTGCAGGATGGCGTACGTACCAGGACTTAGCCATGCACAGTCTGGATCGAAAAAACAATAAACCGCCGATAAGCTACTTTTGCCGACATCGGTAATGGAAATCGCGATCAGCTTATCATTGAGCCATAGAGAAAGCTCCGCGACCTCGGCGTACGAGTTCAACAAGAAAGACCGATATTCAGACTCTTCGATGCGAGTTTCCTCGCTCCCTAAATCGCGTTCTTGGCGATGTCGATTGAAAAGTTCGACGCGTCGTTCATCCAACATGGGCGGCCCCACTTCGGTTGATAAATGACGGTCTCCGAGCGACTTCGCTCGGCGCTGTGACCTCGTCGGGTTGAATCGCTCCACTTCAATGCGCAGCGGCTCGCACGCGCAGCAACTGGGACATTGCGTCCGATAGAAAAACCAGCCAGATCGGCGATAGCCAGCCTCGAGGATGAGATCAAATTGTTCGGCAGTCAATCCTCGCGCGGGTATGTGTAACGGCATTCGCGCAGTCTGCTCAGGAAGGTAGGAGCAAACATCGCTGTCATCGGAAACGAGATTCAGAAAATCTATCTCATGCACTGTACTACCACCGCGGCGGCATGCCCCATCGGAGTAAAACTAAGTTTAAGGATATCGCTCTGATTAGTTCGCTGCTGTTGCATACACACGTTTATCGGACAGTCGGCGTCGGGCTGCTCGTAACCCAGTGTAGGCAACGTTAGCCGGTCGCGCACAGCAGCTATACTGGCGGCTAGTTCCAGCAATCCCGATGCGGCGCCGGTCGAACCAAAATAACTTGAGAAAGCCGTTACAGGAACATTTGGTGCGACCTCCGCAATAGCCGTAGCTTCCGCGATATCCAAATTGAATTCGGAGAAGCCTTGAGCAGACACATGAGCTAGGTCAGTGGGATCAACACCCGCTTGCTGCATCGCATCTCGAGCGGCACTGGCAAGCGCTGTACAGCTACCACCCAAATAATGCAACGTGCGACCGCAACGACTGCTTTGCCCTTTTAATACGGCCAAGATGTTTGCATTGCGTTGCATGGCATGATGGCGACTCTCAACGACAAAGGCCACTGCGCCTTCGCCAGGTACAATCCCTCGGCGCCGCCGATCAAACGGAATACATCGTGGCTCAAGAACGGTGGCTTCATCGTAGGGGTGCTGATCGTAGATACGCGTCGGCCGGTACATTGCCCGCGTGGGAGTCATCCTGGATCCAATGCCACCGACGATCATTAGGTCTGCATCCCCCCGTCGAATGATGTCGGCTGCCTCCTCTAATGCCAGCAGCCCACCAGCTTCATCGAGCGCGAGCGAGTTGTTTGGGCCGCGCGCGTCGATCGCAATTCCGACATGGCAAGCTGGCATGTTTGGCAGCGATTTCAACATCCACAAGGGAAAGATGTGCTTGGCAAATGTCGCTCCCCAATTATCAAATTTCATCTGACCTGCTTCCTTGCAGGCTTTGATTGCAGGCCTCAATTCTTCAATCTCGCCGGGAATCATTTCCGAACTATAAACGACACCGGTCCGCTCCGGCTCGGGCGTAACCTCGGTCAAGCCTGCGTGTTGCCAAGCCAAATGGGCCGCGCTATAGGCAAGTTGGACCTCGCGCCCCATCACTTTTAATGCCTTGCGCGGCGTAACGTAGAGCTTGCCATCGAAATCTTCAATGGCGGCACCGAAATAGGTTGTCCGAGGTTCGTCACTCAACGTTTCGTAGCGTTGAATCGCACACTTTCCCGAACTGATTGATTGACGGAAGGCATCATAGCCAATACCACTCGGCGATACACAGCCGATTCCCGTTATCACGATATCGCTGACACCGACCATTCTAGTTACTAAAACCCAGTGGAAAGAGTTGCTTTAGACAAAGGCGTCGAAGCCTAATGAATTACAGGACAGACATCAAACCAACTACGACCATCTTTGGCTATCCACTCCGCAGAGGCATCCGGGCCCCAGCCAGCGATTGGATAGGTGTTCATCGCTGGCGCAGCGGGACTGCGCCATGCGGCGATGATGGGATCGACTATAGCCCAAGCCAACTCCACTTCATCGCTGCGCGCGAAGAGACTCGCGTCTCCCTGCAAGGCATCTAGCAGCAATCGTTGGTAGGCGTCGGTTTGCGACTTGTCTTTTCCGGTATCAAATCGAAAATCAAGCCCGCTTTGTCGCAACTTCATGCCCTGGTCAGGCACTTTGGATTGGAAGTGAATTTGAATTCCTTCTGCCGGTTGAATCTGTATGACCAGGCGATTGGCCTGCGGTGTCGAATGCTTGCCATTGTCAAACAGCAAATGAGGCGGTTCGCGAAAATTTATTACGATCTGAGTGGTGCGACAACTTAGAGCTTTACCGCTTCGCAAATAGAACGGCACACCCTTCCAACGCCAATTGTCGATATTGAGCTTCAATGCCGCAAACGTCTCAGTGGGACTATCGGTCGCGACACCCTCCTCTTTGCAGTACCCCTCATACTGACCTCGAACGCCACAGTCAGCAAAGTCGGCGCCCTTGAGCGGTCGTATGGCTCGCAACACTTTCACTTTTTCGTCGCGAACCGAATCCGCATTGAATTTGACAGGTCCCTCCATTGCCGTAATCATCATCAACTGAAAAATATGATTCTGGAACATGTCCCGCAGGACCCCTGAGCGATCGTAGTAGTCTGCCCTACGTCCGACGATGACTTCTTCCGCAACAGTGATTTGTACGTGGTCGACGTAATTGCGATTCCACAGCGGTTCAAAGATCGCATTGCCAAACCGCAAAACGAGCAAATTCTGCACGGTTTCCTTACCGAGATAATGATCGATACGATAAACCTGATCTTCTCGAAAGACCTTATTAATGGATTGATTGAGAGCTTTGGCAGTCGCCAGATCGGTTCCGAAGGGTTTTTCGATTACCACCCGCCGCGCACCTGAGGAGTCGTCGGCCAAACCAGCTTTGCCAAGCTGAGCGGCAGCGGTCTCATACAACTGCGGCATGGTTGCCACGTAGTAGACTCGATCAGCACGCTTGTGTTGTTCGATTTCCGCCAATCGTGCAGCCAGTTTGGTGAAATCGGCATCCTGCTGAATATCGCCAGAACAATAAAATATCAACTTGGCAAAACTCGCCCAGCTTTCATCGTCAAAAGCTTCACCAACAAATCTTTGTGTGCTTTCGGTCAACATCTTCCGCCATTGGTCATCCGTGTAGGCGCTCCGCGCGACTCCGACAATACGGGTATCCTCGGGTAGCCTGCGTCGCTGGAATTGAAGATAAAGTGCCGGGATGAGTTTGCGGCAAGTTAAATCGCCGGAAGCTCCAAAGATTACCATCGTGTGTGCCATTTCGATTCCTTCGTGAAGCTTGGTAACGTTGATTGCCCTATCAGATCTCCGTCTTCCTGCATCGCTCACAGCGCAAGAGATCTTACGAGACATAGCGTCGTGTCGACATTTTCCAACTGTAGATTCGTTATTGGACTGACATGTCTGTGGGCATCACCAACACATTGCGACAGTTTGAACATCACGCATGGCATTGTTGGCTCACAAGCGTACACACTAAATCTTTTTGACCGCGCCTCGATGCCTCCAGCCACGGTCAGCGAATTCGAAACCTATTAGCTCCCTGCCGCAAGAGTCATCGCGATTCATTTCTTTCTTGTATCGAATTCGCCCGACTGTCCAGGACACCGCAGCCGCAGGCCGATGCGGCATTCTCTCCGCTTGTCCGTTCACACGGGAACAGACAAGCGAATTAGGCCCAACTCAAATCGGAACTTAGCTAGGTTGTTTGCGAATGTCGAGCCACTCTGAATGAAATGTACCCTCGCGGTCGATTCGCTTATATGTGTGCGCTCCGAAGTAGTCGCGTTGAGCCTGTAACAAGTTGGCTGGCAAACTGGCGCGGCGATAGCTGTCGTAGTATCCTAAAGCAGCAGAGAAGGCCGGTGTGGCAACTCCCAATTGCGTCGCCGCCATGATCACCGCTCTCCAACCCGCTTGGCTGTCGTCAATGATTTTCTTGAAGTACGGATAGAGCAAGAGGTTTTCCAGGTCGGGCTGCTCGTCAAACGCCTCTTTAATACGATCTAAAAACTGAGCCCGGATAATACAGCCCCCTCGCCAAAGCAGTGCGCAATCGCCATAGTTTAGCCCCCAGTCATGTTCCTGGCTGGCCGCTTGCAACTGAACGAAACCCTGCGCGTAGCTACAAATTTTGGATGCGTAGAGCGCTTGACGGACCGCTTCAACAAACTGTTGTTTCCCGCCGACGAGCTTACTAACAGCATTACCAAAGTCAGGGTTGTCGCCAGCCTTTGGCCCGCTGAGCACTTTACTGGCTCGGACCCGAGCTTCCTTAATTGCCGATAAACCTCGCGCGTAAACGGCAGTAGTAACCAACGTGCTAGGAACCCCCAAGTCGAGAGCAAGTTGGCTCATCCACTTTCCGGTGCCTTTCGCTCCGGCCGCATCCAGAATTTTGTCGACCAGATAGCCGCTACCGCCAGGTTGATCGTCCTTGGCACTGAATATGTCCCTAGAGATTTCGATTAAGTAGCTTTGCAGCTCGCCTTTGTTCCAGTCGTTAAACACGTCGTACAGCTCGTCGTTTGTCAGTCCCGCAATTTCCTTGAGAATTTGGTAGGCTTCGCAGATCAACTGCATGTCGCCGTATTCAATACCATTGTGAACCATTTTGACGTAGTGCCCGGCACCGCGTGGACCAACCCACTCGCAGCAGGGAATATCTTCGTTGGGCCCGACTTTGGCAGAGATCGCTTGGAATATTGGCTTGATAAGCGGCCAAGCTTTGGGACTGCCACCAGGCATTAGACTTGGGCCCTTCAACGCGCCTTCCTCGCCGCCTGACACTCCCGTGCCAATGAACAACAGGCCCTTCTCTTCGATATACTTCGTGCGGCGTTCTGTATTCGTGTAATGCTCGTTACCGCCGTCAATAATTACGTCACCCGGCTCAAGATACGGTAGCAATTGCTCGATCAGATCGTCGACCGCAGGCCCAGCCTTGACTAACGTCATCACCAGCCGCGGCTTCTTCAATGAAGCCACCAGTTCCTGGATCGAATGGCAACCAACGAAATTCTTACCCTTGGCTCGTCCATTCACCAGCTCGTCGACTTTTTCGGTTGTTCGATTATAAACCGCGATGTCATACCCGCGACTTTCGACATTCAAAGCCAAGTTCTCGCCCATGACGGCGAGCCCAATCAATCCAAAGTCACACTTTCCACTCATTTTTGTTTTTCTTTCTCTTTGTGTACTTAATCGCATCGCTTTGCAACGGCTACGCTACCGATACGGTCGTGCCGGGCGCTTGAGACCCAAACACCTGAAACCCGCGCACCTGAAACCCGCGCCTCCGGAACACCGCTCACCGAGCCAAGCCTACCGGGCATCTTCAGAATTATCTGAAGTGGTTGGTATTGGGGCTTTGGGATACCGAACGCAAGCAGGCTAGCCGATTGCAAACTCGCTTGGGGCGGCACCCGCTAACCGACGCCCTCGGCTCAAGCATAATGCCGCCAGTTTAGGCTATCAGACGCCGCTGAAAACAGGTCAACGTTGTATCAAGTCTTGGATTCTTGCGAATTGAAGCAAGTTTTCGAACTCGCTGTTACTTTCCTCAGCGCCGACTGCATCGAGCATAATTCATTGCAAACTGGATTTTCGGCAAAGTTACCGAAGCGATGCAACCGATACAACCCTCAAGCTTACCCTTGACGCCACAAATCGCCGATATTAGAACCTGTGTTTGAGCAGCAGGGAAATCCGCTTCGCAGGAAAATCGCGATAGTGCTTTGGGAAGCGATTGAGGTGTTCGGAGTTAGTCGGTGGCTGCTTTTGAAATTTCAAGCTCTGTTCGTAGCTCATAAAACGGCGTCGTAGCCAAGTGGCTAAGGCGGCGGATTGCAAATCCGCTATTCCCCGGTTCGAATCCGGGCGACGCCTCTTACTTTCATACTCGTCGTCTAGGGTGTAGAAGTGCTTTGAAAGCGATGCGATTACTTTGCACGCGCCTCTTAAAGCGTTTCCCCACAGTTGCCTAATCCTTGATCTCCCGCCTACTTGAATACCCTGTCGTTTATGATCTTTTTCAGCGCTGCGTTGGCGGCGTGCGGTGCCGTGAGCATTTCGTCAGGAACCACATTTGTCCCACACCAGGGCAACGAGTTCTTGATATCGGTTGCGGCACAGGGGACATGCTCCAGTTCTTTCCGCCTGTCGAGTACCATGGTTGGGACCCGTCGCCAGCGTACATCGACAGAGCCATTAGACGCCTCACGCCCAACAGTTTTTTCAATTGCGGAGTTTTCTCCGAGCAGCAGCTTGAACGAGCGAACTATTTCGATATCGTACACAGCGCTGGCGTATTGCATCACATCAACGACGAAGAGGCACGGCAATTAATTCTCAATGCACATGCGGCCCTGAAACCTGGTGGAAAGTTCTTTACACTTGACGGTTGCTTCTATCCCGAGCAAAGCCGACTGGCCAAATTCTTCTTGGGTTTGGACCGCGGCAAGTTCGTCCGCGATGAACCCGGATATCGCCTGTTGGCAGTTGACATTTTTGAGCACATCCAAACAAAGCTTTACCCCAAGCTAATCCGACCTTTGCCCTATCCAGTGCTGATAATGGAGATGACCAAAGCTAGTTGCCCGGATTAGACTGAAACTCGGTGGTGAATGCAATCGAAACGTGTTTCAAAGCGAGTTTCGGTGACGGGCCAAAGAATGTCCGGCGACAGCCCAGGCGAAAAACATTGGTCCTCCTCCGCAATCGACGCTCCTGAAGCGGTCAATTTGAGGGGCCTTGGCGGGGTTTTTCCTGCCCCGGAGGAGTGTTAATTGCGTAAAGAGCTTGACAATTGACCTAAGCTTGCATAGATTCGCGCGAGATTAAACTCGCTTGGAGTTTGGACACGTCACTGTGGCTGTGACATGTCGACGTAACTCCAACATAAACAGCAAGCATTCTGCGACCTCAAGGGCGCAGCGTACGAGCACGAATCAAAGATTCAAATTGCATGATCGACCTTAGCGGTGTTGCCCGCCATCTACGGCTCAATGTTGAGCAAATTCGCGTTGCTGCAGACCTGTTGGAACAAGGCTATCAGCCTGGTTTCATCGAACGTTATCGCGCCGACGAATCGGGGAATTTACCCCGGTCGACGCTCTGGCTGCTGAAGCTCGAAATTGACCGCCAAATTCGCTTGCAGGTTGCGCGGGACAAAGCCGCTAACCAATTGCCTAAAGATGCGGAACTGGATGCTGAAGCCAAGAAGTTTCTCGATAAGGCAACTACCGAAGTTGAGATCGAAGCGGCTCTACGTGCTTTTCGCTCCCGACGCGCACTGAGCCAAAACCAAGAGGCTGACAAGCAGGCGAGTCAACTGCTCGAAAAGATGATCGAGTACCAGGGCGAAGCCATCGATGATCTGGTGGCGTGGTCGGCCCAGCAATTGTCCGTTGATAACGCTACCGCTGAACTTTCGTTACAGCAGGCGGCTCGGCTTGTCGGCATGCTGATGCACAGCGACTCGAACCTAAATGAAAACCTGCGTCGCACGATCCAACGTCGGGCCGATGTGCGCGTAGAACTCTGCGATCCCACGCACGTTGATGCAGAAGATCAGAACGCCGATGGATCCGTAAGCGAAGCGCCAGGCGAAGCGGAACCTCATGCGGGGGAAACTGAGTCAGACGAAGCTGAGATCCACGCTAGTTTTGAAAACGCCGATTCTGAAAACGTCGATTCTGCGATGTCTGTGGAGGAAGCCGCTGAAGCTGGAGCATCCGAGTCGAGCGACGCCCAGGTAGCTGACTTGGGTTCAGTGCAGCCAGCAAGCGGAACTACCGCAGGCGGCGAAGTACTCGACAGGCCCGAATTCGCGGCTACTGAAAATGTCGCATCCGCAAGCTCGGGTGTTGCTGAACCAGCCGTTGCCCCAGCCGAGTCGGAATCGCTCCAGTCGGAAAATACTGCGTCGGAAAATGTTCAGACGAACGCCGAACTGCCCGCCGACCAGTCCGCTCCAGCCACTGCACCTTTGGATCCAGCAGCTGAGCTGGCCTTCACGCCGGGCGGTAAGAAAGCAGACAAAAAACTTGGCAGAGGCGTGAAGACCAAGGCCAGCAAACCAGCCAAAAAGCCGGTTGCCAAGATGACTCCACGACAACGCCGGAGACGTTGGTTGGTCGCAATGTTGCAACCCATGAAATCCCTCAAGCGTCCGCTATCCAAGCTAAGTTCTTACCAACACTTGATGCTAGGGCGCGGTCGGCGTAGTCAGTTGGTCAAGACGGAATTGCTGTACGATCGCTCCGCCTTGGTCGCTTTGTCTCGCGATACTTTTGTTACCGACAAACACCCGCTGGCCAAGTGGTTTATCAAGGCTGCCGAAGACGCGCTGGACCACTCGCTCCGCACCAAAGTCGAAATGGATGCAGTTACTGATCTCGAAGAGATTGCTGCGGAGCGATTGCTGGAAACCTCGGTCGATCAATTGCGGCAGAGCTTGATGCAACGCCCGGTTCGCGGCCACTGCATCTTGGTGGTAGACGCCGTTGGACCCAAAGCCGCTGCTGTCGCTGTCGTTGGCGCGCAGGGCCAGGTATTGGCAGTCGAAGAAATCCCCTGCTCGGCTAGTCCCGGTATTGTGAATCAAAACGTAGTGCGACTCGGCGAGTTAGTGCATCAGTACCGCGTCACGCTCATTGCGTTGACAAATGGTCCCGCTCGACGTTTTTTGGTGCTCAGTCTGCGCGAACTGGTAAAGCAAAGTGCATCTTCCGGCTTGCGTTGGACGATGGCAGACCGCAGCGGTGCCGATGCTTATGCAGTTGGGCGCTCCGCCTTAAAGGAGTTGGCGGCGCACAATCGTCGCCATCGCGCCGCGATTTGGATTGGCCGCTGTTTGCAAGATCCGCTGAGCGAGCTGCTAAAAGTCGACATCAACCGTTTGCGTTTGGGCAGCTTCCAACGCGAACTTCCGCAGGAACCACTCAAAAAATTGGTTCGCGAAACCATAGCAGATTGTATTTGCCAACGCGGAATCGATACGCTGAGAGCCACAGCGGAACAGCTTCAGTGTGTATCCGGCGTCGGCAATGCCCACGCGCAACAAATCACTTCGCTCGTTGCACAGGGTGGACTCACTTCGCGAAAAGCCCTTCTAGCTAGCACAGCAGACTGGTCTGAGTCCGATAGTCGGCAGGCGATAGCACAATTGCGAATTTATGGAAGCGATCAGCCGCTGGATGCGACTATAATTCATCCAGACGATTATCGGCTGGCAGAACGCTTGATTGAGAATACGGATCTCGTCATGCCACCCAACGCACCCGAAGGCTGGGTGATGCCCAAGGCTCCTGGTACGAATGCCGAAACCAATTCGCAGTCCGCAGAAAAAGTGCCAGCAAACGAACTATCCGCTGGTCTTGATTCCTCGGCAGCCTCTGAATCTTCTGAGTCTGGTCCTATTGACAGTAATGGAGCTGAAGCCAGCGCGACGGCGAGTACTCCTTCAAATATCGAATCGCTTGTAGTTGAAACTACGGCTGAAGCAGATTCGAGTAGCCCAGCCGAAGCGTTTGAATCCTCGACAGAGCAGAATGTCGACAGCGTTGTAGTTGACGCTTCAGCCGTCGACGTACCGTCAAATTTCATGTCGCCCGAATACCCGGAGAACCTTGAGCCCATCTCGACGACTCCGCCGACGGTGGACGTAGAAAAGTTGGCTCGAGGTTGGCAGGTTGGACGTGAAAAGCTCCGCTGGGTTGCCAGCTGCCTAAATGATCCATTCGCGGACCCACGCTTGTCACGCCCCGCTGTGCCCCTGATGAGCGAGATGCCGACACTCGGAAATCTCCAGCCAGGCATGTGTGTATGGGCGATCGTAATTGGTGTCGCTGATTTTGGCGCTTTTGTCGAGCTTGCTCCAGATTGCAGCGGGCTGATCCACATAAGCCGCCTGTCGGCCAGCTATGTGGAAGACCCACATCAATGCGTGCAAGTTGGCGATTTAGTTATGGCTTGGGTTGTCTCGGTAGATGAAAAGAAGAACCGTGTCGCGCTGACGGCTTTGTCTCCGGAACAGCGTGCTGCCGCCGAGGCCGAGGC
>JBGSTP010000070.1:0-15506 GCA_041736515.1 Pirellulaceae bacterium | reverse complement strand
CCCAAGCAGGTCAATTCCGAAGTTGGCGGCGTGCAGCTCCAGCTTCTTTTCCATCCAGACTTTGCGGTGATCAAAGTTCTTCCCCGTAAGCGGATCGTCGCCAAGCAGAAAGCAGCGGCGGACAGCCCGATTCATCACGTGAAGACAAGCGACCTCATCGGGCGAAAACACCTCTTCTCTAGCAAGCTGGACCATTTCGAGCTCTCCGACTAAGCGACTAAGCATGGATATATCTTCAGCGCCTCGCATAACTTCAGACTGCCACCGCGAGTGCTAATAGGAAGACGGAGAAACCGACCAGAGCTTACACGAAATACCCCACTTTTCACAAAAAACTTTCACCTATTAGACTGCTGTGTCCGCGCACTGCTGCGCACACTGCTGGTGTCCGCGCACTGCTGCGCATCCGCGCACTGCTGCGCATCCTGGACATTCATACCAGCGGCACGCTCGCCGAGCTGGCTCAGACGCGTGCGGATCTGGCCATCATCGCCTTGTCCGCGAGCGAAACCGCGCTCATCCGCTCTCAGTGTCCCTGGTTCGGTGCACTGAGTCAAAACATTGCATCCAGTTCGACAAGCCTCGATAGCCGCTCTCTACTACTCGCGTCTAAATTTTCAACGAATTTTTGAATTTGGCGTTTCGCGAATTCACGCTCTTCATCCGCTATCTGGCTCTCTATCACCTGTGCTTTGTTGCTGAGGTGCAGGAGGTCTTCTCGATTCCCAATTTGCGTAGCGACATCACTATTTGCAAAGAATCGTTTAAGATTGACCAAGGCTTGGCCCCGCGCATACTGCTGTGCCAGCATGTCCAATTGTTCGTCCGTCAACATTTCGCGAAGCGCAATCCCCGCCTCCGTGAGGGCTTCTTCGCGGACAAGATTGACTCGTGACGGCCTTTTTTCTTGTCGGGCCATCCGAGTCTCCGCCCTCATACGTGCATCCACAGCGGTACGCAATTCCTGCGCTATTCGAACAAACAAATCAATTTTCGGAGGTGTGACTCGCAGATTCTTCACGATTTCGGGATTTGCCAGTAGCGCCAATAGGACGTCTCCTCTTTCAAACGCTTTCAATCGTGGAAAAGCCCCAGCGCTCGGATAGTTTCTCGTGCCATCATTCGGTATCACTGCCTCGCCTAACAGGTCTCGCAATTGATCTTCAGTCTCATTGGAAACCTCGGAAGCCATCTTGATCAACGCACTTCGTCGAACGCCCGGACCATTGTTTTCACGACTTGCATACTCGACAAATTCCTTTTTCAGTAGAGCGACTTCGTCTTCGCATCCCAGATAGGTGGAAACGCCTTCAGCAAAGAACACAGCGGTTAGTTCGCCACGCAGCCTTTTCGATACAACAGACCGAGAAAATGAAACAGCCTTTTCTTCACCGATAATCTCCTTAATCCGAACATCTACCCAATCGTCAAGCTCGCTCACTACTTGCGATCGATCCTTTCTCGGTTGGTCGAAGTCGCTAAAACGATCGACGGAAAGATTCAACAAATCTGCGAGCATCTCAGACTGCTGTTTAGTGAGCGCAAGCTCATCTCGTATAGAATCTGATCTCGCCAAGATCTTGATCGCTCCGAATCCGCGCGCTTCAGACACAAGGTCTTCGCCGGTTTCCGGAATAGTCTGGCCAAGTGAGAGGCTATGCGAAGCGACAGCGAGACAGACGAGGAAAAACTGGATGCGTCTATCCATCATTACAACATAATCGAATAGGGCCAACCGAAAGCCAAATTGTATGCCCAACTCAATGCAGGATCGATCCAATCGAGATACCCTGAAGACGTGAAAGGGGCCGCACCTAGCTGCAGATTGTTAGTACGACTATATGTCCAAGTGTTCGCGACAAGATCCGCTAAGTAACGGTGAGTGTCATTCTCATGCAATGCTGCTGCAATGTCTGCATGTTTTTTAACGACCGTTAAATCGTGGTTTGTGTATGCCAGGTTGTTTGCGTCATAGACGGATTTTAGAACCGCATTTGTGTCCCAGGTCCGAATGCCTTGGCGGAATTCTATCCATTGGCCGGTCGCAATGTTGAGCTCTCCACAGATTGCTGTATATGCCTCTCTCGATGAAGGTTGCAAACGGAATCGCAGTGGAATGCAGCTACCAAGAAAACCAAGGCATTTGGTTGCCAAAGCGCGCAAAATACCATTGCAGCAAGGACGACTCACTCGTTGTCGAGATCGAATGGCTTTCAGCAAATACAGCGATTCCGCGTCAGTTCTTCGACCCCAAAATCGTTGCGAGCATGGCTGGTTTAAAGTTCAACGGCGAATCCAATGCATCCATAGAAGGCTTGTCGAAATCGCTCTTCGGGGAGTTGCCATGAGCTTGGCGGTATGTCGTATTGCGATCGGAATCTATTGTCTTTTCGGTCTCATTTCGCCAGCGGTTGCGACTGCGGACGAAGGTCACTCCGTGGCGCTGTCACAACTTAAAGAGGAATTTGCGTATCGTAGTTTACTTTTGCCACTGGATGACATTTTCATTCACAAGTCGCTTGGTTCTCAACGGAGCAGGTTCAAGCTTACTCGAAATTGAGGGAAGACAATCCTCGCATTTTTCCCTCATTTAAAGCGTTGGATGGTGATGCTGACTCAGTCAAAAACTTTTTCGAACGGACACGGCAAGGTTTATTGAGTGCGGATAAGCCATTTGCCGACTACTGGGACGAGGCGCTGACACCAGACCAAAGCGATGCACTGCTGGGGATGTACATCGTGCTCAACGGACTGCGTGCCTTGGAGCACCCCGTGTTACAAAAGCGATTGGAATTCAGCCAATCTCAGATAGAGAAGTTGCCCGAGGTGCAAAAACAAATTCGAGAAATCAAACAATCGATGTGGGCAAACTTTCAAGACTCTGCATCGGCAGGAGGAGTAAAACAAGCCAACCTCGTCGACGCGATCGATTTAAGGCTCAGTCGTAACATCACGGCGGCGAGCAGAATACTCTCTGAGAATCAAAAAGAACGCTTGGCTGCGATTCTAAGACTCGCCCCGCGCACATGTCCTCAGCGTCTTTCATTTGGCTTTTAAATCGCCAAATTCGCATAGGGAAACAGCAGGCGCAGCGTGAACACTGCCGACACTTTAGGTCGTTGAGACAATACTGCCTCAACTGCGCTGTGCTTGTTTTCGCCGACGCACTGGGGCCTGCTTGCCTATCTCCTAGTCCCAATCTCGTCCGTGACCGCCCGTAACCGAGCTGCGATGAGTTGGTGTGCGGAATGAGCGGAGGTGTTGCAATGGATGCCCAGGCTACTTGTCAGGACGCCGTCGAGATGCGAACTCAAGCATCCCTGTTGGCCACAACAAGCGCAGCGCGGTTGAGGCGGCATCACAGTCCCGTTTTGCACCACTTTCGAGTTCGATTGAGACATTGAGACCCGGTCGTTGGAATCGCCAAATTCGCACAGTGAAACAGCAGGCGCAGTGTGAACACTGCCGACACTTTGGGTCGTTGAGACAATACTGCCTCAACTGCGCTGTGCTTATTGCGGCCTACGTGGCTACTGTGTCGCTCCTGTCACTTTTGTTGCTTCCGACGATGTTCGCATCACATGTCATAGACTTCCGGGTCGACGTTGGGGGCTTCTCGCAAGCGTCTGCGGAGGGCGCGGATCTTGCTTTCCTTTTGCGAGAACGGGTCTTCGCCATCGAGGGCGTCGCCTAGATCCTCTTCTACTTTGTCCGGGTCTTCACCGGCTTCCATGCGGCGGATGGCTTCTTCCATGCCTTCGCCCATGTTCATGCCGGTTGTTTCCATGAGCTTCCGCATCATGCGCGCCATCGCGCGCGGATCTTCCTCGCTGACGTTCTCGAGCTCACCCGCCATCTGCATCATGGCTTGCTCCATTTTCTCGTCATCGAAGTCACCTTCGGGACCGGATTCTCCTTCGGCCTTATCGGCTCGACCGCTCGAGATCGCGAAGCGAGACATCTGCCGCCGTAGTTGGTGCTTTTTTGATTTTGGACAATTGGGAATCGTCTCGGTGTCAACTCGGCGGGCAAAAAAGCTGTAAATCGTGTGACAGTTACTACAGTAGAATTCGTAGATCGGCATGGTTGGAGCAGGGCAGTGTTTGAGACTGGGAGTTAGTTGTGATGCGAAATGGTTTAACGCACGCTATTTTAAGCGGCGGATCGACATGCCACCGTTGAGGTTTGCGACGGCATTGAATCCTTTTCCTTGCAGCAGGCACGCAGCCACGTGGGCTCGTTTGCCGGAATGGCAAACCGTGACTGTGGGTTGTTTGGGGTCCAGTTCCTGCCATCGATCGGAAAGTTGATCTACGGGGATATGGACCGCACCGGCGAGCGGAAGAGTGGCGATCTCGTTGGCGTTGCGAACGTCTACAATCTGCAATCCTTCCAGTTCTGCGTCGTATTCGGCCAGGATGGGGAGCATGGCCAGATCATTCTGAGCTACAAAGGCCGCCATGTGGATCGGGTCTTTAGCCGAACCGAACGGCGGAGCGTAGGCCAAATCGAGTCCAGCAAGATCGTGGATGGTACCGCCGAAATGTAGGACCGTTGCCGCGACGTCTAGCCGTTTGTCAACGCCCGCGCTACCGGCGGCCTGCGCACCGAGGAGCTTACCGGAACCTGGTTCGTAAATTAATTTCAACGTGAGGTTCTTGGCACCGGGGAAATAGCTGGCGTGGTGCGGTGCTTGGATAATGGCTGTCCGAAACGGCTTGCCCGCTTCTCTGCACATACGTGAGTTGAGCCCGGTAACACCGACCGAGAGCCCAAACACTCTTACGATTGCAGTACCCTGCACCGAACGCAGAGGTTGGGAATGCCCACATGCCGCATGCGCGCCTGCAACACGGCCGGAGCGATTAGCTGGCCCGGCGAGAGGCACGCGTATGGCACGTTCAAGCGTACCGTGGTGGTATTCGACAATATCTCCCACGGCGTAGATTGACGGACCGCTGGTTTGGCAATATTCATTGATTGTCACACCACCGGTACTACCGAGTTCAATGCCCGCAGATTTTGCTAGAGAGGTCCGTGGGCGTACACCAACGCAGACTATAACTAGATCGGTAGGCAGCGACTCGCCATCGGCAAGTTTGACCGCCGTTGTGCGTTTGTCGGTGGACACGAGGCTCTTTACTTCGGTATTGAGCCTTACGTGCACGCCGGATTGGATCAACTCCAATTCGATCAACTTTGCCATCTCTACATCGAGCGGTGCGAGGACCTGTGGAAGCCGTTCCAGCAGGGTGGTGTCGATGTTTCGCTGTTTGAGCTGCTCGACGATTTCCAAACCAACAAAGCCAGCGCCAATCACGGTGGCTCTCTTACACGGCTGTCCCTGCATGTCGGCAAGAATGCGGTCCATGTCGTCCAGCGTCCATAACTGAAAAACATTATCCGCTGGTGACTCACAGAATGGCGGGCAAATCGGTTCCGAGCCGGTTGCCAGGATCAATCGATCGTAGGGAATTTCAAAGGCCACGCTATGGCCATCTCGGGTAAACACGCCTGAAACGGACTTTGCATCGCGATCGATGTGTTTTACTTCATGTCCGGTCCGCACCTGGACTCGAAAGCGATCCCAGAAAAGCTCTGGTGTGGCAACCAGCAGTTTTTCGCGATGCTCGATTTCACCGCCAATGTGATACGGCAGTCCACAGTTGGCGAATGATACAACCGGTCCTTTTTCAAGGATCGTGATTTCTGCATGAGCATTGCATCGACGCGCTCTGGCCGCCGCAGAGGCTCCGCCGGCAACGCCACCAATGACTACGATTCGTAAGGCTTCTTGAGGAGGATTCATTTTTTTAAAATCTAGCTGGGTTCAGTGCGATTGGGTTCAGTGCGATTGGTTGGGCGGAGTTGATCAAGCCAACGATTCCAGTTGTCTGGAAGCGATCGGATATGAAGATCCCGCTGCGGGAAGGATATCTCAATTCCAGCTGTGTTCAATTCAAGGTATATGCGGTGGTGGAGATCGTGGATTGTCGTCAAGCGATTATCCAGAGATTCCAGAAAAGCACGCAAAACAATACTGAGCGAATTGTCGCCAAAATTTTCGAAGGTAACAGTAGGCTTGGGGTCAATCAAAATGTTGGGGTGCTCGCGACAAACATTCATAATGATTTCACATGCCTGAATTGGATTGCTGCCATATGCAATCCCTACATTGACAATGATACGATTAGTCGAATCGCTGAGGGTCCAATTAAGTAATTTACCCGTGATCAGGTCTTTATTGGGAACGATCAATTCTTGTCGATCCCAATTGACGATTGTGGTTGCACGCATGCGAATTTTGCTGACACTGCCAGTAATGCCATCGATCGATACCACGTCTCCGACACGGATGGGTTGCTCGAACAACAGAATGATTCCTGAAACAAAATTGGCGAAAATCTCCTGAAGTCCGAAACCAAGTCCAACCCCCAGGGCTGCGACCAGCCATTGGATGCTTGACCAACGCAAACCCACCATGGAGAAGATGGTGACAATACCCATTGCAAAGATGGCATAGCGACTGACCGTCGTGATGGCGTAGCGCGCCGCGTTGGTCAGGGGTAGATGCTGAAGAAATGCTATTTCGAGTAGGCCTGGTACATTTCGGCCAGCGATGATGACCATCACAATGATAGGGATGACCAGTAGAACATTGGCTAGCGTGACCACCACGGCGTCTGGCGACGCGTCTTTTTGTAGAGGCCAAACCTGTACATTTTCTAGCATGGCCACGGCTGGAAGTACGTCTGACCAAATGAAGAAGATTAGCACACAGCCGGAGGCGACCACGATACTTGTGACCAACCGCTTCGTTTGTTCATTAATGGCGACTAAATCGACGCGAGCCTCATCGATGGGCACCGAGGATTCGCCCTGAGGGTCGCGTCGCGAAGCATCTTCCAGTCGCTGTCGAGCTTGCGACAGCATCAGTCGACGTCGATTCAGCACCAGCCATCGCATCAACATGGTATACACGATGATTAGTCCGACGGTGGCCCATAGCGTGGTGACAAAATGAAACGCGAATCGCTGCGCGGTGTAGTGGTAGCCGATAATGCTGACAATGGACAGCACTAATGGCGCGCCCACCAACGCCGGGTACCACAGGAAACTCAGACGGTCCATCCAGCCGCCACGATTGCTTTCGATTAGGTTATTGGCAATTCCACCTCGAGGTGTAAAAACACGCGCTAAAAAGATGCTTAGGTTTGGCATCAACAATACGAATGCCGCTCTACCAAACGACGACTCCCAACGTTGATTGGACTGTTCCGAGAACATGCCGACAATAATCGTTAACGGCACGGTGAAGTCGATCAGCCATCTCAGGTTCTTTCTTAAACGCAGTGCGTTTTTTTCTTTCCAACTGAAGTGCTTTACTCCCAAGCCACCTGGACGGCAAAGCTGTCGCAAAATTTCCAGGGGAGTAAAAACCAGCATGGCCAATAAAAGTCCATTGGCGAGTGAAGTTGCGAACTCAGAGTCTGCCTCTGGGATCGATTTTAGACGCCAATGGAAGAACAAAAGACACATTGGAGCTGGCAATGCCAAGAGCAGCGAAATCAATAAACTGCGCGCGGTTAGGCGGAAACTCGTGCAGTTGTTCTTTTCAGCCTTCGTGGATTGTTCTGCTAATCTGCGCCGCAATAAGGATTGATTGAAAAAAATGAGCAATGGCCCAACCACCAGTAGCAAGTACCAACCAGGCTTTCCGAACGCATCACTGGCGATCAACTGGCCTACTCGTCTCCAATTTTGAAAATCAACCAGCCAGCGAAAGCCCTCAAGTCCTGGTTGCCAGTCGGCACTTTTCAGTTGCTCTGTACTGCGAATCCACAACACATGTCGGTCAATAAACTCGCGATAGTTTTCCGTCAATTTGATCGTGTTATCACGCACGTCCGCAAGCTCATACAAATCGTTTTGATAGCCATTCACGTCGAGCGTGATCGCATGAATTGTCGATTTGCTAAAACTCAGGATGGCTGGTTGCGAGCTGCCGCCGCTTGGGGCGATTGTCTTGGTTGCTGAATTGCGTGCGTCGAGTAGGTCTTCCTGCAGCTTGATCTCTTGGAGTGCGTCCTCCAAATCGAACAGCAGTGACTCTGCCTCTTGCATCTCGCGTTGATAGTCGCGGATTTTGCTTTCGAGCTGATTCGTTTCGGGTAACTCCCCACGCTGTTTTCGCAGCATGAGGCCAACCCAGCTGTTGAAACCCGCGATGACATTGCCGACACCTTCGCTGCCAGGCTTGGGGTCAACTCGACCGTCCATCTGCGTTCGTCGCTGCGACCATTTGTCCAGTAGTTTTTGAGCTTCATCCATCTCGAGCGTCAGCTCTGCGCGCTTGCGCGACAAGTCCATCCAAGCACTGATGTGTTCAATGAGCTGATTGGCAAGAGGTTTCAGCTCATCGGGAGTATCGGCGAGTAGCTCATTTGCTTCGCGATATGTCGAGAGAATTTGGTTGGTGCGAATCTTCTCTAGTTCTTCATTGACGACCCGAAGTTGTTCCTGCAACCATTTTTCATTATCTTGCGCCAGCTCAATCTGCTGTGGCAAAAGTACCGCTTCGGCCTCGTACCGGCGTTGCTCGGCTTCGTATCCCTGCAGTTGTTCGGACAGCAGCAGCTTGGCCGCTTCATTGGAGAGGTCGGCGGCCTGCTTGAGTTGCGGAGTGTCGGTGGTTGCAGTCGCGGGGGGCTGCTTACTGATCTGTTCAAGCTTCGCTTTAGTATCAGAAATCAGCTGAGGTAGTTCCTTGCGCCGCTTTTCGCGGTTGGAGGAACTCTCCGTGAGCTTTGTGCGTTCCGAGATTGTCGTGGCCAGCTCGGCCTCTAGGGTCAGTCGCTCTTGATTGAGTTCGTCGAAACTTAGGAATTGAAGGTCTTCCGCAGTTTCGATTGGTTGATTTTTCAGTTGAGTCGCTTTGGCGTTTTTGGTCGCTTCCAGCATTGCAGGAGCCGACGCAGCAGCCTCAGTAGCTTCCAATCGCTTTTGACGTGCCTTGATCGCATTCTCTAGATCGAGACGCGATTGTTCGTAGGATTTCGCGATCTGCTGTTTTATTTCTGGCAGCATCTCGGTATCGCTTGCAAGTTGTTGCAGGCGATCTAGTACCTGTTGAAGTGCGGCTTCAATTGTGCTCGCAGCTTTGGGGGCAAGTTCGTTCGTTGCCGGGCTGGGACTAGGCGTCTGAAGGCCCGAAGAAACTGGTGGTTGGGGTAGTCCGGTCGCGGTTGCCGGGGCATTCGAAGATGGCAGCGTTGGGGACGTTTGAGCGGCAACCCACACGGGAAACCCACAGAGCATTAGGGCGAAAATACCAATAGTAAATGGCCAGTTCGCAGTTCTTCCGCAGCATTTAGACATGAGTGCTTCTTGGGTTTGGTAATTCGTTCGCCGAATTACAATGCTGATTCATGTACCTTTGGCTAATTCATAACGGCGTTCCTCACATTGTCTAGATATCAGTGCAGAAGTGTAGGTGACTCGTCGTCGACGCATGCCCATCTAATGCAAGCGAAAGTTAGCGGGCCATTGTCGTCCGCTATTCGTTGATAAGGTTAGATTGTCGAAGAGCTTTGGGGAAATGATTTTTGAGGACTCCTTGAGTCATTTTTCCCCAGGCTAAGGATTTCTTATTCCACTGGGCAACGCACCAATCTGAAATGGGACAGTCGGAACGGACGGCTTCTCCGCCAGCATACTTTATTGCCTGTGCGCTATCGAGTTCGCAAACCTGCGACGGGGTAATGGCGAAACGTAGTGTCGCTCCTCCAAAGGCTGGCTTCCAATGGGTATTGCTAGATTCAGCAATCGCAGTTCCGCCGTAGGCTGAGAGTATCCACTCCTCAGGGACGCTGCTGCCAAAGCGGTGGAGTGTGTCTCCAGCACTCCACAATTGTCCAGAGTCGGATAGGTCGGCCCAGTCAATACTGCTGGGTAGCGATTGCACGGGCAGCCATCGGTGGAGTGAGCGCGGGCGGTTGATCTGGTTGCTCACACGATCGTCGCTGGCATTGATCAGTAGTGCGGCGAAGGCACCGGAGCAGCCATCGCGGTGCGGCCAAACACGATAGCAGCCCTCTGCGACGGGACTTTGCCACTGTTCGAGTCCACTTGGCCGAACCATGCCTCCAGCCACTGTGCTCCTGCAGGAAGCCGAGCACTATCTGTTCGTTCTCGGCAAATGAAAAAGCGCAGGTGGAGTACACCGAGCGACCACCGGGTTTCACCAAGGCCGACGCAGCCCTCAAGATACGCTGCTGTCGCAAACTGCTGTGTTCTATTTGGTTGCTGCTAAATGCGGCCAGCGATTGTTTTCCACTGGCAACCATGGTCTGTCCGGTGCAGGGCGCGTCGACCAGTACACAGTCAAACACCCGATCGCAAACAGCTCCAAGTGTTTCCAGTTCTAGATTGGTGAGCAAATGATTGCCGTAACCGGCGCGTGCTAGCGTCAAATCAAGGATGCCCAGGCGCGATCGAATAACTTCGTTGGCAAGCAGTAGTCCCTGTCCATCCAAGGCTTCGAGAAGAGCTGTGGATTTTCCCCCGGGGGCCGCGCAGGTGTCGCAGACCCATTGCCCGGGTTGAACGTCGCAGAGCGCGATCGCCAACATGGATCCGGCATCCTGGATGTAATAGTCGCCAACGACATGTTGTAAAAATGCGCCCGGACGTGCGGTCAGCCCCTCGGGTGTGGATTTGATAAACCGCCCGCGTTCAAACCAAGGCACATTTTCCGTCTCAAAAGGCAGTGCACCGTCGCGTACCTCGGGTCGTGGACGGATCGCCCGACGTGCATAACTGAAACAGGCCGACTCGAGTTCGGGAACCTCGTCGGGTTGCAAGCCGGCATCTGCAATCAAACACTCCATTGGTTGGCCAGATAACACGGGTCCCAGCACCCGGGGCCAGTCGATTCTGCTCGCGAGTTTCTTTGTTGGTTCGCGCATTGCTTCAGCCCTGGACAGGGTGAATCTCCCGTTTTCCGAACAGCATCGTAGAATCGTCGGTAGGCATGGAAAGCACTTGAAATCCGTGACGAGCGTAAAGTCGACGCGCAGGATTATTGGCTTGAACTTCTAGAGTCACGGCACAGTGTTGCTGCTGCTGCGCGTGCTTGCATACCGCTTCGATCAGGGCGGATCCGACACCCAGGTTTTGAAAGTCAGGATGAACGGCAAGGTCGTGTATGTTAAGCAAAGGTTTGGCTTTAAACGTTGAAAAACCAACGAAACAAACAGCTACACCGACCGCTGCGCCAGACAACTCGGCAAGAAAGACACGGGTAGTTGGGTGAGATTGCAAGGCGGGAACCAACGCATGTCGGATATCGTCAGGTAGTGGCGCCCAGCGGCCTACCAGATTGGAGGCGTACAGATTTAGCAGCTGCAGCAAATCCTGTTGATCTTGGAGAAGATCCAAATTCGCGATACGAACATGGAGCCTGGAGTCGTCTGATCGGCTGTCCACAACGAAGTTTCAAATCGAGAGGGTGATGCTTATAGGGTGAATAAGTCTTACTCTCTTTGGTGATCCGGCCTACGTCAATCGGCTGAGGCGAGTTTCTGTGCAAAAGCAGCGGGATTGAGGAAATGCAAAAACGGCCCGCGGAACTTTCGCTCTGCGGGCCGTTTTACTTACACGCGTCTCTGGGACTACCAAGTTCGCTTTAGCCGAAGCTTAGCGAACGTAGCTGGTAGCCTGAATGACACGTCGATTGCTTTGCAGGTAAGCACTTGGATCTACAATCGGTGCTGGAGGCATTGGAGCTGCGTCGCCGTGCACTACAGGAGCAGCTACTGGAGCTGCCGAGCTGCCACCGCAAGACGAGCATCCGCTGGTGCATCCACTGTCGCAACCGCTGTCGCAGCATGCAACTGTATCGCAGCAGCTGCTGTTCTTCTTCTTGAACAGCTTGCTCAGCAGGCCACCGCACTTTTTGCCACAGCTTGGAGCACAAGGATCGCAAGCAGCGATTTCACAGCCGCAGCTTGGAGCCGCGCCACAGCCGCCGTCGCAGCTAGGAGCAACTTCGCAACCACAGCTTGGATCAGTCGAGCCGCATCCGCCGCAAGCGCTGATCTCGCATCCGCAAGTTGGAGTGCCGCAAGCGTCACAGCCTTTGCTCTTGCATTTCGAGAACATCGATCGTTTGGCAGATTCGATCTTACCGATTAGTTCCATCAGCGGACGACGACGTGGCTTGCAGCCACTATCGCAACCGCATGGGTCGCAGGAAGCGATTTCGCAGCCGCAGCTAGGTGCTGCGCCACAGCCACCATCGCACGAAGCCATCTCGCATCCACAGCTAGGTGCTGCACCGCAGCCACTGCTGCACGAAGGTGCAACTTCGCAACCGCAGCTTGGAGCTGCACCGCAGCCACTGCTGCACGAGGGTGCAACTTCGCAACCGCAGCTTGGAGCTGCACCGCAACCACCATCGCAGGATGGAGCGACTTCGCATCCACAGCTCGGGGCCGCACAATCACAGCTCTTCTTGCTTCGCAGCTTGCTCAACAGTCCACCGCTCTTGCAAGCAGGTGCACATGGGTCGCAGGTCGGTGCAATTTCACAACCGCAGCTTGGTGCTGCCGAACAGCCGGTATCACAGCATGCGCTGTCACATCCGCTGCCCTTCATTCCCAACATGCGATCCAACAGTCCCCCGCCGAAGCTTGGGGTACATAGGCTAGCGCCTAGTACGAGGGATCCCATTACAAGTTTCATTTTCATCGAGCCACAACTCCCTAAACGATGAACCAAATCTCTGGCGCGGCCTTCGCGGGGGTGCAGTTTGGCCGAGACCGGTTTCGGCATACGAAGTCGCCGCCGAAATCGCCCTCTAGCCGGGCCGGCTACGGACCAGTTGCAGTTTGCACTTCAACTCGTCCAACTTCGTGGAGCCGGTAAGGGTCGAACACGTTTGCGCTGCACTGAAGCAAGCAGCGGTGTTCTACACTTCCAACGCGAAGTCTGGGTCTTTCACGCCAGTTACCGGATGAGCCATTCCATGGGCTCTTGTTTTTTTTCCGGCATTGTCGATCCGCTTGGCAGATGCCGTCTCAAGCATCCATCTCGCGGCAACAGTGTCAGATATCGGCCTAGCGGTGGAGACGCTTGAGTACGTCCAAACTTTTTCGCTTTAGGGAGTTACGGCATGGACAACCCATGAACTGTAACGAGTTTGCGCGAAATTCCACCTGGGTAAAACAGCCTGGCGGCAGGGTCGTAGTTAATCGATACAGCTTACGGCGGCTGTTTGTAGGCAGTGTACTTTTGTATACACTTTGGGCCTGGGAGTTGGCTCCAATACCGTTGCGACCGCTACGGCAGGTATATTAGGTCTCTTGGGATTAATCCGAACCTCAGGTATACTCATCGCAGTTTATCGACCGCAACGAACTCCCAAAAGATCGGGAATTAGGCAAAGCATGTCCGTTGGTTACGCAATACTGGATTACCCCAACCTTCCCGGGACGCCCTGTCCCTGCGGTGTTGCACGACGGGGATTCATGGAAGTTGATAGCGTTCCCTATTCTTTGCACGTTACACAAATCTCAACCGATGCCCGCGTGCACTATCATAGGCGGCTCACGGAAACCTATTTTGTCCTTGAATGCGAGGAAGAAGCAGCCATTGAACTCGACGGCCAGATCGTTCCGCTGAAGCCACAAATGGCCGTACTAATTCATCCTGGCACGCGCCATCGCGCGCTGGGAAAAATGAAGGTACTGATCGTTGCCACCCCTAAATTCGATCCAGCGGACGAGTGGTTCGACTGATCGCAGACATTGCTAGAGCTTTTTGCAAAAGAGAACTTTTCGCACGATGAAAAAAGAAACACAAGCAATAGGGTTAATTCTGTTGGCCTTCTGTTCGGGAATGGTCTTAACGGCGGCTACCAGCGGTTGCGACGCTCGCCAAGCCGAAACCGCCAAGACTGCTTTGCCCAAGCTGCCAGCGCCGATTTCCATGGTTGAAGTTCCCACATCGAGATAATCATCGTAAGGGATTTGGGGTGCAAAGCACAGAACATTCGCACGCACCCCGGACCATTTATTCAGACAGGTTTTCTGCATGCCACTACGCACGATGCTCGACGTTGGTAACTGTGGTCCCGATTACTCCAGTATCAAGCGTTTGGTCACCCACCATTTTGACGCAGAGGTCTTACAAACGCATTCGAGCGAGGATACTCTCGATTTGCTTAAGAAGCGGAAGGTGGATTTAGTAACCATCAATCG
Source organism: Pirellulaceae bacterium (assembly GCA_041736515.1). GTDB lineage: Bacteria > Planctomycetota > Planctomycetia > Pirellulales > Pirellulaceae > Aureliella. The sequence goes on along the minus strand of JBGSTP010000070.1, from coordinate 1,245 downwards.
CAAATTGGATTGCGATTATTCGGATGGTACAGAGGTCCTTAAACGCATCAAGGCTGATGCAGAGCTCAGCCATATTCCGGTAATGATCGTTACCAATTACGCAGAGCATCAAGATGCGGCCGTCGCTTTGGGCGCGGAACGCGGTTTCGGAAAGCTGGAGCTTAGAACACCCGCCACGTTGGAAAAGCTCGCTGCATTTTTGAGTTGACATGACTGGGCCGTCAACAAGCGCAGCGCCGTTGAGGCTGAATCCAGCAGCGACATGCGGCTAAAGGACCTAGCCACCCGCGTCGGCATGGTCTCCGAGTCATGTTCAGCTAAACTGGAAGTGTTTCAACACTTTCTTGTGAAAAGGATATTAATTTGTCAGGCCCTGGTTTGAGGCCCAATGCGATACCTGGCCCTCAGCCGGTAAGCGGGTGGCGTACCGTCGGTATGTTGGCCTGGCGCGAGTGGATACGCTTTTTTCGGCAGCGCAATCGAGTCATCGGCGCTTTGGGGCAACCAATTCTGTTTTGGCTGTTATTCGGTACTGGGATGCACTCAGCATTCAGTAGTGGGGGACAGGATTTTATGACCTACTATTTGCCGGGAACGATTGTGTTGATCATCCTCTTTACCGCCATATTCACAACGATTTCGATTATTGAGGATCGTCGCGAAGGGTTTCTGCAGAATGTGCTGGTGGCTCCCATACCACGCTGGTCCATTGCAGCTGGGAAGGTACTTGGCGGCGCGGGTATCGCCTGGGTTCAATCGTTGCTTTTCTTGGCGTTGGTGGTGCTCACGGGGCTGGTCCCGTGGAGTGGTGGGTTGGTTGGGGCTGTTTTCATGATGGCGCTCGCGGCTCTCGCGCTGACAGCCCTAGGTGTCTGTTTTGCTTGGCCCATGGAATCAACACAGGGCTTTCATGCCATCATGAATTTAGTTTTAATGCCGCTGTGGTTACTCAGCGGGGCCTTTTTCCCAATTCCGCTCCCGGTTGCCAGCAGCCCGAGCGGGCAGTGGGGCATGCATTGGATTATGCGCATGAATCCCTTGAGTTATGTGATTGGTGGGTTGCGTAGAATGGTAGGTGGTATCCAGGATAGCGACGGCTTGTGGTTGCCAAGTTTGCTGACTTGCTGGATAGTAACTTTGGTCTTTTTGGGTATCACTTCAGCGGTGGTTTGGAGAATTGTTTTGCGGCCAGCGAGTGGGGATTTGCGATGAAAATCATGGGGTTGCTGTTAGTGTTGTTGATGC
>JBGSTP010000066.1:0-50939 GCA_041736515.1 Pirellulaceae bacterium | reverse complement strand
GCAGGCTTGGTCGTTGACAACCAACTCGATAGAACATCGAAAAGTACTTTGTCTTCAACAAGTTTTGGGGGATGTTCCAGTGAGTTTCCTATTAATTCGCCCCAGTCCTCTGGATCGGGGTGGATGGAACCGACGATGCCGAATTTCCGCGACAGGGATTCCCCTGAGAGTACAGAACCGTCTGCGAGCTGCAAAAGTCGCACTAAATCAGTCTGACCGTCACCCCGACATCAGTGTCTGCGACGCTCGACGGAAAGATCAAAGAAACAACGTAACACGTTCATTCAGGGACTGTTGAATTAGTCAGCCGCAACGCCTTAGCGACCGGTTATCGAACCTAAACTGAGTGCTAACGTAGGTAGAATGTTTTTTAAAATATTGAATCGACTAAAGTAACCAGCCGGGTAAGCGAGAACGGCGAATGTCGTGTTCTCAGAATCTGCAATCGGTGTCTCTCTCACCACAGCAGCTATCAACAAAAGTACACTCCACGTTTACCAAGCACCCGTGTCCAAGATATAACGTACGTATCTTTCGGAGAACCAACGATGCTCAGTTTGTTGACGGCAATTGCTGTGGGGATTTTATTTCAGCCCAGCAGTCCAGAACTCCTCACCCAGATTGATGAAGCGAAAGCGGAAGACCTGGGACATGGCTACTCGAGGCAGGGTGACTTCATCTATTTCAAAAAACAGCGAATCGATCAGGCCGGGAGAGAAGATTTCGATACGTTTGCCAGGTCGGCCAACTTGAAGCTGAGTCAGTGTGCGGACGTCGATGCGGCCAGCTTCAAGGCGCTGAGCGAAGAATACACCAAGGACAAGAACAAAGTTTACTATAAATGGGTCAGCCCTGGTCGCTATTGGATCGTTGAACTTCCTCTGGCGGATACCAAGACCATTGAGGTCATCAGCGCCAATCTTGCAAAGGATGCAAAACGTGTCTGGTGGTACGGTGCACCTTTGCCTGGCGTTGATCCGCAGACCTTCGAACTGGTGAACGCAGGGTTTGTTTGGAAGGACGCCAACAGCGTTTGGTATCAGAGCACAAAGATTTCCGGAGCCGACGCGAAGACGTTTCGACATCTGGACCAAGCCTTTTACCGGGATGCCCATCGAGTCTACTGGTCGTCGACTCCGTTGGCTGGTGCCGATCTGGATTCGTTTCGAACCTTTGGTGATGACAGCCCCTACGCCGCAGATCGAGACAACGTTTGGAAAGGCGATACAAACATTGCCGGATTGGATGCGCCAACATTCCAGGCGATTCACCAATCTGTCTACAAAGACAAAAACGGTGTCTACGCACAAGGTAACTTGGTTGACAATGCAGACACTAGGACCTTTCGAAAAACAGCTGATCTGGATACGTCCCACTCAGCCCTGCTGGCGGATGAGCAGCATTACTTTGTCTTCCTGCCGTACTACGGTGACGTCTATCGGGTCACTTCGACAGCCGATTCGCTGAGTGTTCAACGCTCAATTTGGCCGCCTGGAATCAAGCAGAAAGATCCCGTTGCAGTCGCGACTGCAGAACTCGGAGACTCCGGCTGGCAGAAATTGAATATCGCTGCCGACCCTGCGATCAACACGTCGCCGTTGCGGGAGCGTGAACAATACTTATTGAGTATCTACACGGCCCAATTCACAAAGGCTTGGGAGATTATTCGCGAACCTAGAACTCAGAATGACTCGGTCGCACTGGTGACACGCCCCAAAATGGAAGTGCAAGCTAATCAGCCTGTAGTAGTCAAACCGTCAAGCGAAGGTTGGCGGTCGGATATTCTAGCCTTCGACAGTTACCTCAGCGAACTGGTGGGCAAGGCGAGTGTTCCGGACCGGTCATCGCTGGAGAAACGAGTCTCGTCCATATCCGGTGGCGACGAGGCGAGTTCAGAGGTTCTACCAATTACAGATGGTGCCGGTGGTTTTGTTGACTTGGCACCTGCCGAAGAAACCGTTCAGTTTCAAGTGAATAACGCGTTAAAAGGGCAGAGTGTAAAGTGGGAATTCGAATTAGCATATGACACCGCTAGCTCTTTCAGTGGAGTCGCGCGAGTGATTCCAAAATCAGCCACGCAAGATAATGCCAGCCCGTTTCTCGCGGCACTTATTTTTAACACAGCTGGCGATGTAGACTTCAAAGCCGGAGACCAAGTGAAACTGGAAGCGACGATTGGCGATGCTTCTCAAAACAAAGGCCCCGATGCACTCCTTGCACCCGCCGGACCCGTCGCGGTTTACCATTTAGACTCAGCGTCCCATCCGATTTTCTGGTTAGGACTCAGCAGCGTCAAAATTTCAGGTCCATCAAGGAAGACAGCGGCCCGACTTCAGCCTGCTCCGGATGTTATCGCTTTTGCTAAAGAGCTGCTTCGAGCGAGCTTGATTTACGACGAGAATAAGCTCAAAGGACTCTATGCCTCGGAGGTGCAGTTGCTTCCTGGAAATCGTTTATTCTATTTTGGACTCGAAGTACCGAGCAAAATGACTGAATATGGGGTCCCAGTCAAGCGTGATGACATGCTCGTGGCTCTCAAAAAGCAGGCCGCGCAGGATCCGAAGCCATTTTTTGTTGTCGACATGTTTGTCGGTCTGTTTGTGATCGAACAGTTGGATGTTGCGAATGGCGACTATGTTACAGAACCGAATCAACCAAGCGAAGCTCTGTACAGACTATTGCGATTTAGGATCAAGGAGAATGACGTGCTGCTCAAACTATCAGTTCCAGGTGCATTTCGATTCGCACAACTGCGCAGAGTGGACGAACAATGGAAAGTTATAGCCGAGTACTAGACTCATGGAAGTGAGTATGATTCGGGCTTGCCCGCGTAGCGGTTCTTTGACCTCTTCAATTGCGGGATTTCGGTTCAGAATGGGCAAGCTGTTGACTTCGCAAATCCACTGGCAAGCCAGTGCCACGCCGATTTTTGCGAGCCCAAAATGGCTAACGGCGTAGGTAGAGTGTAGGTAGAGTGCCGAGAACGAGTCAGCAAGCTTTCAGCCTTAGGAAACCTAAGGCTGACAGAAACTCGGAGTGTGGCATGTATGCCTTTAGACGAAGCCGTGAACCTACTTTGTGTTGGTCTGCAGCGCTTTGGCTTGGACTATTGCCAGGTTGTTGTTTTCGTCTAGCTCTTCAACAACATCCGCGAAATCGAGCGAAACGAACACATCGGTCATCGGTACCAGGCTTCCGTCAACCCCACGGATTTGCGTGGCACTCACTGGTAAGCGAAGATTTATTACTACAGTCTGACCTGGATCAACACTGCTTAGATACCCCATGGCACGGGGAGCATCTGCTGTCACTTGCCCGTTGACGCCAGCCAGAAGCGCGACATGAAATCCTTGAGCAACAGCCGAGCCTTGGTTCCGGAAGCGAAGGACATACGCTGGTCCTGCCACAATGGTGGCTGCAGCGGATAGCTGCAGGTCTTCGAGAACTAAGTCGGGTGCTCCATCCTGAATTGAGTTCGACTCTGCTTGCGAATCGAAGCCATTGTTTTCAATATCTACCGCCGCGTCCGCTTCGGCGGTGGTACTTGATGTGCCTGTTTCGAGAATGGAAACTGCGGCACTTGAGTCATTAGCGGAACTGGTGGTCGGTACACCATTTCCGTCGCCGGCTACGATTGAGTTGTCGCCACCTGCACGTCCATTGATCGCGCCCAGTGCGCCGACAGCGGCAGGAATAACACCGGCTGGAAGCTGCGGTTGAGACGCATCGACTATATTCACAATACCATCTGCGACTTGTACGGCGTTCCCATTCGCCAGACCGTTGCCGACTTGGAGTGCGCCATCGACTACTCCCGGAACGCCGACCAAGCCGGGTTCGGCGACGGGATTGACAAGATTTTGAGCGGCGAGGTTTTGACCGACTACTGGCGCGGCGTCGAGCACGCGGGTGGCGTTGCTGAATCGTTCCACGCCCGCCGCAACCACTTGCTGCGAGAGATTCTCGATTCGGGGCTGAACATTGGTCACCGCGATTCGCACGGAGTTGCCTGCCGATCCAACTGCAGTCACTCCGCGAGTCGTCACATTAGTTCCCACATCAACGATTCTCCCACCCACTGCAACCCCGGCCGATACCGTACCATTAATAGCAGATCCAGCGACATTGAGGCTGCGTGTGGCAACCTGCGATCCAGTATCCAGCCCGCGGGTCGTTGCGTTGCTGACCACACCGGTACCTCGCTGCCCAATCGCGCGAGTCGCATCGGCTCCGCGATTCAGGACGCGGCCAGCAAGGCCTCCGGCTTGGGTTCCCCGATTGGCAACTCGGCTTCCTACGCTACGAGCGGCATCCAAGCCACCCCCAAGAATCCCGGAGAGTCTTCCTTCAGCATGAACTGTCGTTACTCCCACCATCAGTGTGAGAGTCATCCCGATCGCCATTCTGTTCGTCTTTCCAATCATGTTTTGTTCTCGACTGTATTGTGTTTCTTGTCGTGCCAGCTACGGATACTGGCCTCCACGGATACAGCGTACGCGTTGGGAGAGTGTTACATCTAATTCCCAAAATGTGGATGTGCAATTCTTGCCCGGAGGATGCAAGGTGAGAAGGGCATGAAAACCTAATTGAGCAAGTCGGAAAAAACAGGGTGCTGGTTGGGGACTCACCCCCAAGGTCGCTAAGAAGATCGACTGCGACTGCGACAAGGGATCGTGCGCGTTACATTTCCCTGGGACTCCCGTCGACTCCCGTCCCTGACTTGCGCCTGCCGCGCCTTTGGCACTCAAATCATCATCATGAGACTGCAAACGGTGGTCACTCGTAGGACGAACTTGCTCTGCGGCCGGTCGCCTACCGATTTACATGAACAAGCGTGGCAGGGAGAATTAAAGGCTTTCCAATACATCTGACTTCCGAACACGTTATCATCTTTGCAGATGCACAATTCTATGGGACATTGAGTCCTGGGCGGCGCGGAGTGTTTCTAGAGCGCACCTGGTTGGCAAAACTTCACCGAATCTGGAGCGAAATTATGGGTTGGATTGTAATTGTGCTGGCCGCCTTCGTCGGCCTGGTGTTCATTTTAGTAATGCTGGTTGTTGGCATATATAACAAACTGGTGACACTAAAGGGTCGGGTAGATAACGCCTTTTCGCAAATCGAAGTGCAGCTCAAGCGACGCTACGACTTGATTCCCAATTTGGTGGAGACGGTCAAAGGCTACATGGCACACGAGAAAGATACACTCGAAGCGGTAATCAAAGCTCGCAATCAAGCCGTCACCGGCCTTCAGCAGGCGTCTGCGGACATATCCAATCCAGCTGCCATGCAGTCGTTGGCTGGGGCTGAACAAGGTCTGACAGGAGCGCTCAGCAAGCTGTTCGCGCTCTCAGAGTCTTATCCCGATCTGAAGGCTAACCAGAACATGGCACAGTTGACTGAAGAAATCACTTCGACGGAAAACAAGGTCGCATTCGCACGTCAGGCCTTCAATGACTCGGTGACCGCTTACAACGTCTACAAGGAAACGTTCCCACCGGTTGTTGTTGCGGGAATGTTTGGTCACGGCCAAGATGCAAACTTGCTCGAATTTGCAGACAGCGCCGAGATTCAAGCAGCCCCCAAAGTTTCGTTTTAGTTTAGATCAATGGGACTGCAGCGCGGATTTGCGCCCAGTTCTTCCTCGCAGCTAATGTGCTTGTCCGTTTGTGCTTTCATGCGTGTGGACTCATGGCAACAGATTTTTTTGAACGACAGTCTGACGCTCGCCGAAGTACGACATGGCTAGTAAGCATGTTCTGTCTGTCGGTCATTTGCATTGTCGGTATCGTGACCGTAGTGGCCGCGATCGTCATGCAGATCCAGTTCAGGGGCGATCGCCCTTCAATTGCTGATCATCCCGAACAGGTGATGGTGCCGCTAATCGCTGGCATCGTCGCACTGCTGATCATTATCGGCGGCACACTTTTTAAAGTCGCCCAACTACAGAGCGGCGGCGGAACGAGTGTGGCTGAGAGTCTAGGCGGAAAGCGGATATATCCCAACACTACCGACCGAGTCGAACGTCGCGTGCTGAATGTCGTTGAGGAAATGGCGCTCGCGTCTGGGACGCCCGTGCCACCTGTCTTCCTGCTCGAAGAACCCGGCATCAACGCGTTCGCGGCCGGCTATTCGCCCAGCGATGCCGTTCTAGGAATCACCCGTGGTTGTGCGGAACAATTGACTCGAGATGAACTCCAAGGCGTGGTTGCGCACGAGTTCAGTCATGTGCTCAACGGCGACATGCGAATGAGTATTCGTCTGATTGGTATCCTGCACGGTATTTTGCTGATCGGTCTCACCGGACAACTGATCTTCAGACTTTTCTTTTATTCGGGCAGTGGCCGTCAGCGAAGCAGCAAAGATGGCAATGGCGGTGGTCAAGTCATCATCCTTATCTTGGCCGTTGGTCTTTCGCTACTCATCCTAGGCTTCGTGGGTACCTTCTTTGGCAATTTGATCAAAGCGGCTGTTTCTCGCCAACGCGAGTACTTGGCCGATGCCTCCGCTGTCCAATTCACTCGCAACCCATCAGGCATCGCCAATGCACTTAAAAGGATTGGTGGATTCTCTGAAGGCTCGAAGCTCAAAGCCGCGCATGCAGCGGAAGCCAGCCATATGTATTTCGCACAGGGTGTCTGGGAGGGTTTCTCGGGGTTATGGGCAACTCACCCGCCGTTGGAAAAACGCATCCGAGCCATAGAGCCCGGCTGGAGAGGCAGCTACCTAGAGAATCAAGAACAATCCGCAGCCGACTTCGGGCCAGCTGCGGTTGGCTTGGGTGGTCAGCCGATCCAGGCTAGGCCAGTTCCGCTCAGTACTGAGGTTCCGGTGTCTATCGTCGATCATGCCGTGGATCATGTCGGTGCCCCCGGTCCACGGCACCGCGACTACGCCGCAGACTTGATAGCCGCTTTGCCCGAGGCGATTATCTACAATTTGCGTGAGCCCTACGCAGCTCGAGCGATCGTATATTGCTTGCTACTGGATTCCGACTCAGAAATCAGAACTCGCCAACTGCAGGTACTCGCCCAGCAGGCCGCGCCGGACGTGGTAGCCCTGGTCCACAAACTTTATAGTATTGTGGATGGCCTAGACGTAAGGACTCGTTTGCCCATCGTCGATCTGGCTTTATCAAGTTTGCGTGCGATGTCCCCTCCACAGTATGTCGAATTCAAAAACTGTTTCGTCCAATTGGCTAAGGCGGACGGTACAATCAACCTCTTTGAATGGACGCTTTCGCAAGTCCTCATGCGGCATTTGAGGCCCCAATTCGAACCGAACCGACCGGCCCGTACCAACTACTACAGTTTGCAACAACTTGGTCAGCAATGTTCCACTCTCTTGTCCGTCGTCGCTTCTGCGGGCAACACGGACGAAGTGGCGAGACGATCGTTCGCACGTGGAGCCGAGCATCTGCCCGAGCTGCGGTTAACCCAGCAGCCAAAGACAGAGGATGCGATGCAGAAACTGCAAGTCGCCCTTGATACACTATCCACCGTAGTAGCCAAACAGCGAGGCAGAGTTGTCGACGCTTGTGCTGCGGCCATTTGTACCGACGCCCACGTTACATGGCAAGAAGCCGAGCTGTTGCGCGGTATTTCCGATCTGTTGGATTGTCCAATGCCGCCTCTGCTGGTCAGCAACGCCTCAGTTTGATAGTCGCTGAGCGCTTTATCGTTGACAATCCGCCTGACAAATCACGGCCCATCGTTTAGTTCCGGTGTCAATAAACACTGCTAGTTCGACGCGAATGAAGGCAGCTTTTCGATCCAGCCCGTGAGCTCAGCGACGACATCGGCATGTTGCGCGGAGACATCGTGAAGCTCCTCTGCATCAACATCGTGGTCGAAGAGTTCCGTCTGACCGTCGCTCCAAAGAGTGAAGCGCCAGCGGGCGGTCCGGACACTCTGAGCGTGCAGTTTCGGTCCGCGCGTGAGCAGGGTGAAGGCAGCATCTTTGACGGTGGCATTGGGATCGGCCAATACAGGCCGCAAACTAGCTCCGGCGCCCGTGTGCGGCATTTGCAGTCCGCAGAAGTCGACAATGGTGGGATAGAGGTCCACGAACTCGACCAGTGAGCGCGTCGTGAGTCCGCCCTTCATGCCAGGCGCAGCGATGATGAGCGGAGCGCGGCAACTACGCTCAAATAACGTGTTTTTGTTCCACCACTTTCGCTCTCCAGTGTGATAGCCATGATCGCCGACGAATACGACGAGCGTCTTATCCCAAAGTCGGTGTTCGTCCAGCGCGTCGAGAACGCGACCGACCTGTGCGTCCATGAAACTGGTGCCAGCGCAATAGGCGCGAAAAAGTTCGAGCCATTCTTTTTCAGTAAACTTTCCAAACGCCTTCGCATAGTCGCCAGTGCTAACATGCTCTTCTCGTACGGGAATGGTGTCAGCGGGATCACTCCACGGCTTCAGCGAGTCCATTGGAAAGAGATCGAAGTACTTCTTCGGTGCAATGAATGGATCATGCGGCTTCATAAATCCGCACCCAATGAACCAAGGCCTTTCGCCAAGCTGCTCGATCATCGCCACGGTGGCCGCAGCGATCTGACCGTCCGGCTGATCATCATCTGTACCATCCGCCGAACCCCAATGGCACCACCTCAGCGCACCATCGGTCACATCGCGGCCTGCGAGCATCTTGCGGCCTGTCTGCGTCGCTTCAAACGACTGTGCCGTATGCCAGGAGCGCGACGCGTCCATCCATTGCTGCCTGGCTTCCGCATCTCTTCCACCGCCCAAATGAAAGAGCTTTCCGTAAGCATGCGAATGCCAGCCAGCATCCTTGCAAAGCTGCGGCAGCGTGACGACGTCCGGCATCCTAACCCTTAGAGCAATATCGTTGCCCACAATTCCCGTCTGCTCCGCGCGCATTCCAGTCATCATGCTGCATCGGCTCGGATTGCACACCGGATATTGCACATACGCCCGTTCAAAAGTCATGCCCCGGGCGCGGAGCCGCTCAAGGTTCGGTGTCTTCACAACCTCCTTCGAGAACGCCCCTCCGAAATCGCGGAAATCATCTGCCATGATCAACAGCACGTTAGGCACCGACTGCGCAAAAGCGGCGGAGGAAATGAGCTGCAAAGCGATCAAGGAAAAAAGAATTCTCATGCTGTCACATCGATTACAAGTGTTACGCGGACATGATCATGCCAGTGGCGGTCATGATCTCGTTCGCTTTGTCGTGGTTCCGGCTACAGATCATACATCCTTTCGAAGGTTTGGTGCCGCCATGTGGCTAGGTCTTCGAGTATTCCTACAGATAGAAATCAGGTTTCGGATTCGCAGCTTTGGTGACGCGGGCGATGGTTGTGGAACTTGCCAGGCTAAAGATCCTGTACTCCACACCCTGCTCCCCGCGCGACAGTATCTACACGAAGAATCTACGAAGAGGATCTTTAGCAAGTTTCAATACAGCAATTCTTCGGCTTCCATTATTTCGATGTTGATGATTTCCAGCTTTGATTTCGTACCTGGGACCAGGAATCCAATGTCCAGCCGAAAAGTGGACTCAAATATCCTCCACAGTGCCGGTGCTATCGGCAAACGAATCGGTGGCGACTCCGAGATGCTGCAACATGGTGACAAAAAGATTGGACAGTGGCACGTCTTCTCCTTTCGCCTCATCCTGCCACGGCTCGCGTTTGCCGAGCCATGGTCCACCCTGAAAGTTCATGCCTGCACGGTTGAGGTAGCGACCGTGCTGGAATCCCATCTGTTTTCCACCGGCCAGAATTAGCGGGTAATTTCGCGATAGGTGAAAGGCGCTAGATGCCGAGCCAAATAGTAGCAGGGAATTGTCGAGCATGCTTCCCGAACCGGCCGGCTCGGGGGTAGACTTCAGCTTGCTCACAAAACGCCCGAACTCTTCATTGAGAAATCGACAATAAATACCAAAGTTTTTCCATCCGTCGGGATCCTTGGTCTCATGCGACAATTGGTGGGCCAGATTAAAGCCAACCGCCCGTGCCAGGTGATCACTTCGGCCGACTCCGTTCTCGCGACCAATCTGATAACTAGCCACCCGAGTTGAGTCGGTTTTAAATGCAAGGTAGACCAAATCATACATGGTCTGCAAATACTCGCGAGGCTCATCCGTGGTCAGCTCGAGATTGAGGTTGTCGCCATCCACGGTCGGGAGAGGTACGTTGAGCCAATGCTTGGCTTTCTCAACTTTCACCTCCGCCTGCCGGACCGAGTCCAGATACTCATCTAGATTCTGTTGATCACCGGCAGAAAGTGTTTTGCGCAGGTCGCGGGCATCGGCCATCATCTCATCGAGCGCACTGCGGCTGAGCGCAAGCCGCCGCGCAGAGTCACTGTTCGCCTTGACAAATAACATATCGAAGATCTGTTTAGGGCGATGTTCGGCAGGGATGGCTCGGCCATGACGATCAAACGATATGGTGTGTGTCCCGCGAGCTGTCCCCGTTCCACCATCCGTCGACAAAACTAGCGATGCAACGCGTGTCTGGTCTCCCACGTGCTTGGCGTATTCTTGATCCAATGAAATTGTGTTCTTGTATTCGGTATCACCGCCTCCTGTAGCTGCCGCGGTGAGGAATTGATCCGCGTTGTTGTGGCCATGCACATTCCGCGACCGAGGGTGCGAGAACCCGGACAGCACAGTAAACTCTGCCTTAAGCGACTCGAGCGGTTGCATGCAGTTCGTGAATGAATAGTCGCCTCCACTTCCATGAGGAAACCATGCCCACTCTTGATAAGCCGGATCCTCGGGCAACGGCATGGGGACGCCGTCGGGAAAGTAGAAGCAGCCAAGTCGTTTGGGATTGCCTGTCGTCTGCTCCCCTCGCACAATCTTGGAAAAGAGCGATCCGAACATCGGTAACGCCAGCGCGCACCCACTGCCGCGTAGGAACCTTCGTCGGTCGATGCTGTTCAGATTGAAACTCATAAGACTACTCGCTTAGGTTGCACACAAACAAAACTTGCGACACTTCTCATTCTCGAAACAAATCGCTTTTTACAATTTTATGGATCATCGTCCGCAGCCCATCTCCCTCGCGACGAACTTCGGCCGCGATGGTCTCGATTTCCGCGCGATCTCCAAAACCCAGTGGGCGGCCCAAGCCGTACGTGGCTAGCTTGTCCACCATAGCTAATACGAATTGGTCTTGACGAGCCTCAAGGAGGTACCGCTTCAAGCCATCCATTCCATCGAGCAATTGGCGATTGAACAGCTCGCTCGCGGAGTCGATCGGCTTGCCATTGATTCTATCACGCCATTGCCCCAACGCATCGTAGTTCTCGAATGCGATTCCCCATGGATCAATCTTCGAGTGACATGAGAGGCAAGCAGCCTGGTTGCGGTGATCCTCAATCCGCTCTTTCAAAGTCATCTTGGCAATCTCTGGATTCGCCAAATCGATCTGTGGCACGGCCGGTGGAGGCGGAGGCGGAGGATCGTCCAGCAGCCTCTCCAGTAACCAAATCGCCCGCTTGAGTGGATGGGAATCAGGGTAAGCGGAGTTCATCGCCAGTGGACCAGCTTGGGTCAGCAAGCCACCGCGCTGAAACCCTCCATCCAATGGAACGCGACGAAACTGGTTCCCGTAGACTCCTGCTATTCCATAGTGCTTGGCCAAGCGCTCGTTCACCATTGCATAATCAGCATGCACGAAATCCAACACGCTCGTGTCGCTGTGCAATACTGCTTCAAACAGGGCAACTGGCTCTTCCAGCATCGCTTCTTTGAGCAGCGGATCAAATCGATCCTCTACCCACTTAAAGTTCGCGAACTCGAGCAACTCTAAATTCAACCACTGATGCACGAAGTGCTTGGAAAACCGTCGGCAGCGTGGATCGGCTAACATGCGGTCTACCTGTTGGGCCAGCACGTCCGCTTTCGCCAACTCGCCACTGCTCGCCAAAGTGACAAGTTCCTCATCAGGAATGCTACTCCACAGAAACAACGCTAAGCGCGTAGCCAACCGAAAATGTTCACCGCCTGCCGGGGCTGCACCTGACAGAGGAGGGTCAGCTACGTACAAGAACTGTGGTGACGAAAGAACGGTTGCCAAGACCTCGCAGACCGCTTCCTCGAAACTCTCGCTCTGAGTTCGCATTTTGACAAACAAACTCAGTTTGCGATCGATCTCCTGCTGCGTCACAGGACGTCGCCACGCGCGCGACATGAACTTTTGCAGAATCTCTCTCGCATATGCCGACTCGTTTGCAGCTTGCTCGCTATCGAAGAAGATCCTGCGATGGGATGCGGGCGGCCACTGAACATAGAATGGCGCCTCAACAGCCACGTAATCGATTTGAACGTCGCCCTCCGAAGCAGTACTGTTGGCGATCCGAATGTACTCCGATGGACTCGGCAGTTCTCCCATCTCGGAGGTTTTTCGGACGGTGTTGCGAGGGTAAATCTCTCCCAACGGCACATCCCATTGAATGATCTGGGGGTTGTCTGCTGTCGCTGTCACCGCCACGTCCTGATCACTTACGCGCAGCAGCGCGCGTCCCTCGTTGCTGGCTTGCCAACCAAACCATAACTGTAGGCTGGGGAAGCCCGCTTCGATTGCGTTCACCTTCGAGGCACGTACCGTCACTCGCATCACGCCTTCGTCCGGTAATTGGTTCCCCAACTCCACGATCAACTTCTGTTGAAGTCCGGGTGGCAAGATGGCGACACAATCAAAATCGGCTGGAAAGGGCGTCTTGTCGTACGTGGGGGCAAACGCATAGTTTGCTCTGGGGTAATCCCACTGAGCTTGGGCAGAGCGGCCGCTGGAGAGTTCTTTGTAATAAGCAGAACGGTGGGGTTGGCGGAATGTTTCTTCCAACCGCAACAGTTCAGCTTGCAGCTTCGCTGGATCGTCGGCCAACTTCTTTTTGGCCTTCTCGAGTTGTTCGGCTTGTTTAGTCCATTCCCGCTCAGCCGCTTCCCCCATGGCAACGCCCCAATAAAGAGTTGGGGGACGCTCGCCAAAAATTGTGGCCCGAGCTAACGCCTGCCTGGCCAGCCGATGATAGGTCTCGAACTGCGTTACTGACAAATGCAGCAACGCAGAACTGTTCTCGAAACCCTCCGCCGAGTGCGGTTCGGGCGGCAAATCCTTGGCGAAATTCCAGGGCAGTCCCAACAGGTCTTGCAGCGCGTAATTGGTTTCATAGCGAGTCAAACGACGAAAAGTGGACTGCGAACCAGATGACCGTCGCAACAAGGAGGCGGAATGCAATTCACTGGATAGCCAATTGACGATTTCACGACGTTCCGCTTCGCTAATTTCGGAACTATCCGGCGGCGGCATCTCTTCCTTGGCAACCACGCCAAATACTTCTGACCACCACTCAGTGTCACCTCCATTCAACAAATCGGGGCTTAATGTGTCCAGCCGAATATTCCCTTCCGCGGCATCAGCACCGTGGCAGCCGATACAGTGTTTCTCGAGCAGCGGCTTGATCGTAGCAGCGAACGCGTCTAGCTTGGCTCGCGGCAACTCTTCTTTCAGTACAGACGTAGAGAGAGTTGAGACACTATCGCGATACCTTGATCGTTCAAACCCGGTTCGTTTCAGGTCCGCAAGAGTAGGAAGTTTGTCATCGCTATCGGAAGCTGACACCGTCTTCACTGGTAGTTCGACCGGAGAATGTGAATAGCCGGATCCCGCTATCAGCGCCGCAATCGAGATGCTGCTGATCAACAGTTGAGGTTGGCTCAAGCTTACAGGACAAAACGCCATTAGGCACCAGACCATATCTTAAGGCGGGAGGTTTACGTCTGTGCAGACAGGGGAGGTATGCGTCTTAGGCTGGGGTCCACGTTCCTCTTGGGGTGAGGCGAGTTTGCGAAAGTCTGTTTCAACAGCCGCACACACTATCCATAAAGCTTGTATGCTTCTGAGTGTCCGAGTTTCCGCGCACGAATCGTTCCATCGGCCAGCTTCTCGCTTTTCGGATCTACATAAACCCGACCAGAAGTTCTGCCCTGTACGACATTCATTACATGGATATTAAAAATAAACGCGGTGTCGCTCGTCGCGGTAAACCAATGCACGTTGTCTTTATGATCCGTTACCGTAGAAATACCTCCCACCGAGAACCTATCATCAATCGTTGGCTTGATAATGTAATGATCCTTCTGCTCCTCAAGGCGATCATAGTGACGACCGTGAAAATCCCCTTGCAGGATTAGGAAAGCTGTTGCCATATTGTCGTGACCGTGAGGTGCCACGGAACGATCTTTCTTAAGCGCAAAAACCTGATGTCCAAACACCAGCTGAGTCGGAAGACCTTCGACTTCAGGAAACTTTGCACGATAGCTCTTTTCGCCCAGTTCTTTGAATTCTGCTTCGCGCTCAAGCTTTTCAAAATCGATAAACTTCAAAAGCTCTGGCAAATTAACCTGCTTGAACAGCTCTTCTGTCTTCCCTTGCCACTCGACTTGTTTCAGTTTTTCGCCGCGCACATCCAGGCCAAGCTGGTGCAGCTCGGCCAACCATTTCGCCGTGATCGGCTTAACCTCTTGAGCAAACGCATCAGCTCGGAAGAGTGTCTCAAGCAGTGAGAAGGTGAGCAAGGAGCCGATCGTCCCATGAGCAAACTCGCGCCGGGTTAAATGAGTCATCAATGCACTCCAATTGTTTAAGGCTCAACAAGAAAATCCTCGCCGGCATTTTCTAGTACGGATTTCTGAGTGAATGCGTAGACCCTATTGTACCAACAAGCCCACGCGCATGTGGTGAACGTTCAGCGAATCGTACAACGAACACAGCCTGAGATTTAATCCACAAAGACTTAAGCGCCACCAACCTATCAAGTCACAGTTCGGCACCAACCGCTCGAGCACTGTGAGCATTCCCCACCGGAATTGGAATGGGTTCGATTCGATGCGGAAATGTCATACTTACACCCTGTAGACTCTTTGTGCGTTGTCATGGAACAGCTTGATTTGGTCTGTCGTCGCTCGATTACCAACTACTTCTTTCAGTGCTTTTACCCAATCCGCAAAGCTTGCGCCCAGCTTGCATACTGGCCAATCCCCGCCGAAAACGACACGGTCCGGACCGAAAGTATCCAAGCAGAAGTTGATAGCGGGAGCCAAGTCGTCGGTAGTCCAGTCACTCGGGGCGCGAGCGACAATACCGGAGATTTTGCAGGCGACATTGTCGCACTTGGCCAGCTTTTCAATATCCCGTTTCCAAGGTTCGACTTCATGAATCGGCTTGACTGTTTGCTTGCCCTTGGCTCGCCATGCTTGTGGATCGGCGTTGCCACAATGGTCGACAATGAACTGAGTTTGCGGGCATTCCTTAGCCAACTGCGCACCATCGGCCAACTCCGTGGGACGCATGCACAAATCAAAACTCTTTCCCATTTCTCCGAGCAATTGAATTGAGCGAACGAACTGTGGTTGCAAGCACAGACCGCGCTGGGCCGACTCGGGATGTAGGACCTGACGAACTCCCTTAATCCGCTGATTGTCCTTAAACCTGGTGATGTAGTTGGCGAAGTTCTGCGAGTTGGGCCGACCGGAGATCACTGCACCCACCATCGGAGAGTTCGCCGCATGAATTAGAGAAAGCACGTATTCCGCTTCCTTGACCTGGTCAGCCGGCGCAACGTCCACTTCCATATAAACCGTCTTGACTATGTTTAGTCCCTGTGTCTCCACAGCGTAATTAGTCGGGTCATGTTTCGCTGCGATTCTCGCATCAGCGCCATTGAGCCAGGGAGGCTGAAACTGAACAAGGTCCCATAAGTGTTGGTGCGTGTCGATTATCTGCATGGCACGATTTTCAGTGGCACACAGCGGACTAGCAATGGTTGAGACTGCACCAGTGACGAAGGCCCTTGTTGTGAACTCACGGCGACTGCATGACATGGGATCGGTTCCTCAGAAGATTAGCAAGCAGCTGGCTTAACGGTGAACGCTCTTTTCGACTCTGCTGGCAACTTATATCGAATGGTGATGGGCGGCGTAATTTGATGTGCCCTTACATCCTACAAACCGCATTGTATAACGAAATCCGCTCGAGTTTTACTACTTCGCGAACACTCACCATAGAACCTGCGTTATACCAGTCGTTATCTGCGGGGGTGCTAGGGAATTCGGGTTTTAGCTGTAGAAGAAATTCCTCACCCTCTTTGGCTCAAAATCCTCACAATTTCGTGTACCTGTCGCGGAGATTGACTATGTTGCGTTTAACTTTTACTGCAATGCTTTTCTGCACCTTGATCCTGATACCGGAGTGGGCTTTCGGACAAACAGTCGACTTGGAAAAATACCCTGTGGTGCTTGACCTGGTGAATCTACAGGCCAAAGTCATCGAGTATGACGGTAGAATTGCTGTAAACCTAGCCGGTTCTGGGGGCCAACGTCTAGCTGATCCTCGCAATAGCGCTGGCATGGTGGCCGGAGTCGAGAGTCTGGCGATTGTGCGAGACAGCGATTTTACCAATGGTACTATCGAAGTCGAGCTGGCAGGCCTGCCCAGCAAGGCCGCTGGAGCCACTGCGCGGGGCTTTATCGGGATAGCCTTCCATGTGGACAAATCCGATCCTATTGCCTACGACTGCTTCTATCTTCGTCCCACAAATGGTCGCGCCCAAGATCAATTGCGCCGCAACCATTCATGTCAGTACATCTCCCACCCCAATTTTCCATGGGAAAAACTACGCAACGAATCGCCTGGGGTGTATGAGTCCTATGTCGATCTGGTTCCAGGCGCGTGGACTCATGTCAGGATTGAGGTAGAGGATGAGAAAGCGAGACTCTTCGTCAACGAAGCGAAGCAGCCTTGCCTGATCGTGAATGATCTAAAGCGTGCTGGGAAGGGCGGACCCATCGCATTGTGGCTAGAGCAGTCAACCGACGCCTATTTTCGCAACTTGAAGATCTCCAAGTCTACGGACTAACCCTACCTTTTGAGGCCCGGTATATTGCAGTCGTGCCAAATCGGGCACCTGAGTATTTAGTGCCCGGATGCCCCGCCGGTGTTAGCCACGCTTATCGTCGCCAACGTCGATAACTTTGTACGACTGGCTATGACCTAGGGGCCAAGCAGAACGCAGTCAAGACTCGCCATACTTCAAACGGACCAGAACTTCGTTGCGGCGCAGCGGGCCTGGAGTAAAGGGTGGATCGTATCCCGCTGTTTCTACACCACTGGATTGGATTGAGTCGTCGGCGACGAGCCCTTTCGTTGCCATCCAGGTTCGAAGCTTTGCTTCTGACTCTTTAGCTGCCTTCGCATTGAGATGGCCCGAAAATCGCAGAACGGCAAAGCGACCTCCGGCACGTTTGCAAACGTCGACGCCCTCGCCGGTTGGCGCTGGCACACCTTCAATGGCGATATCCTTAGGCATCACGAAACCCATTTGGACAGCCGATTCCTCTTTGTCATTTTCCATAAAGACCGGTGTCGTCATCGAGATCTTTTTCTCGGATTCATTCGCTCCACTGATGTAACGAAACAATTTCATGAAGCTGCCATCTCGGCCTTGCGCATCAAGCTTGGTTGTTGTGGCGACAAGCATCAAGTCAGGGTATTCACGGACCTCGAACTTGCCGTCGGATTCGACAACCTTGTATTCGGCCGACTCGTAGGCGGCCCTTGCCATGGAATTCCACGCGAAAATGCCGACTACAACGATGATCGCCGTTACTGAGAGGTAAATCATGGTCTTGCGTTTCATTGGTTTTGCCTACAAGTACACGAACCAAGATGCGTTCCCAAAACGGATCGCGTGTAAGTCTACTATAGCTAGTCGACTAGCGGCCAGCGAAACGCGACGAAGGCTCTCAAGATGATCTTTAGCCTTGAGTTGCCCACAGCACTCGTCAAGAAGATCGTAGCGATCATGATTCGAGCCAATAGCGATGCGTCGGCTTGCATGGATTTGTCTAAGGAAGTTGAAGTGGCAAGTAAAAGCTTACTTAAAAAGCGATTCGGACTATGCCAAATCGAAAAGCATGATTTCGGCATGGGTGTTTGCCTGGATGTCCATTGACCTTTCGTCGCTCACCGCCACGCCGTCGCTCGTGTCAAGATGGGTACCGTTGAGTGAAACGGTTCCACGCAAGACTTGCAGCCAAGCATGTCGGTGCTCCTTCAATTCATGCTTGATTTCTGTTCCGGCGTCCATCTTTGACAAGAAGATGCGAGTATCTTGGTGAATCAACAGCGAACCGTGTTCGGCATTCCTGGATGCAACCAGTCGCAATTGATTATGCCGCTCCTCATCAGAGAATCGCTTCTGCTCGTAGCTCGGCTCGATCCCTGTGCGTTCCGGCAACAACCAGATTTGATACAAATGAACCGGTTCAGTTTCGGACGGGTTGAACTCGCTGTGCGTGATTCCCGTTCCGGCTGTCATTCTTTGAAACTCTCCCGGTCGCAGGACTTCACCATTGCCCATGGAGTCTTTGTGCTCCAAGGCTCCTTCGAGGACGTAAGTCACAATCTCCATGTCATTGTGGGGATGTGTTCCAAAACCTTGCCCCGGTGCGACCACATCTTCGTTTATCACTCGTAGCGACCGAAACCGCATGTGCTTGGGGTCTTGGTAGCTTGAAAATGAAAACGTGTGGTATGTGTTGAGCCAGCCGTGATCGGCGTGACCCCGTTCATTGGCTTTGCGAACTTGAATCATGGCCTTAACCCTTCAATAGGAACGAACAAGCAGAGACCGAAAGAGCTACCGACTACTTTGCGAGATAACCTCCGTCCACTGGCAATGACGTTCCGGTAGTGAATGAAGCTGCGTCCGAGGCCAAATACAACACGGCAGCGGCGACTTCCTTTGACAAGCCCAACCTGCCCATCGGATGCTGCGATACGAGCCATTGGCGATTATCGGAACCTTCTTCACCTGCAAACCGATCAATCATGTCTGTGGCGATGGCACCCGGAGCTACTGCGTTGACTCGAATCCCTTGCCCAGCCAATTCGAGAGCGGTAGTTTTCGTGATGCCTTCGACCGCGTGCTTGGAAGCGATGTAAACACTGGCTCCCGGCATAGCGATGTGGCCTACGACACTGGACGTGTTGATGATGGAACCACCGCCAGAGGCGAGCATCGCTGGGATCTCATATTTCTGGCTAAGAAATACACCCAGTACGTTGATGTCAAAGACCTTGCGATAGTCTTCTTCAGTGACTTCGGTAATCGGTCCGCCCAGTTCGATTCCGGCATTGTTGAATGCGATGTCCACACGACCGAAGTGTCTCAACGTTTCGTCGACGAGCCGCTTGACCTGTTCTTCCTGTGTCACATCGGTCTGAACAAAGATTGCTTCGCCACCCGCAGATCGGATTTCATTGACGACAGAATTCCCTTCTTCGAGGCGCCGTCCAGCGATGACCACTTTGGCACCCGCATGTGCGAGTTGAACCGCAGTTTCTTTACCAATTCCCGATGTCCCACCGGTTATCAACGCTACTTTTCCCGTGAATGTCATGATCAAGTCCTTCAATGCGTATTACGTGTAACTTGTTGATGTGTAATGTATCTGTACAAAAAAAAGCTAGGGTGGCTTGCTCTGGACGCTCAGTCGTGCCTTTTCCAACAACCGACTTAGTTGGTTCAACTCCGTGGGTTTAAGGTGCCCGAGTAACTGATGATGGAGTTCATTCACGGGGGCGTCCAATTGACGAAGCAGGTCTTTTGCAGAGTCGGTTAGCTCGATGTAGACGACTCGCCGATCTTCGGTACATCGTTCCCGCCGAATGTGCCCCTGAGCCTCCAGTCGATCCAGAAGACCTGTCATAGCAGGAACGACCTGAACCATCCGTTCGCCAATCTCCTGGCAAGGCATCGGTTTTCCTTCGCCCCGCAAAATACGCAACACGTTGTACTGGGAAGCCGTGAGATAGAATTCACGAAACAATCGTCCAAGTCGATTTTGAAACTGGTCGTTGGTTCGTAGGATATTCAGGAGTGCTTCCTGTTCCATTGAATCGAACGGTCGCTTCTTTTTGAGTTCGTTTTGAAGTAGGTTCTTGGACATGCGTTTTCTCCCCATGTCAGATATCTTACGCGTAAACTATCTACACGTCAACTGTACTGCGTGACGATTTTCCTCACAGCCGGAAATCGCTGGTAGACCCGGCGAACTTGGACATTCTTCAGCAATAGGAGAGTTGGTGCCAACCGCAATTCAAAACGAACCACTTTCGCAGCCAAAACGAACCACTTGAGTTCGGATTGCATTACATCAAGAACGAACGTAACTCCTTTGCCTGAAAACACTACTGGTTCTAAAACTCGGGAGAGCTGTCTCGAGAAAACTCGGAACCACTCTGCGAAAATGGTTCGTTGTTAGTTGCAATTGACAACCGTGACGCCGATTCTTTTGTCTGCGCTGTGTCTGAAGCAGTTGAATGGAGTGTCTGCATCACATCGGCGGCGTGGAGCGCAGCGAGTGGCGCAGCAGCAGGGCGATGAGGAACGTGAGTGTGTGTCTCAATTTGCGGAGGGCTTCGGCGTCCAGTGTGCATCGAGTTTGGCGCGGAGGACCGCGACGATGTCCGGGTGCTGGCCGGCAATGTTGGTTTCTTCCGTTGGATCGGATTCGAGATCGTAGAGCATGGGTTGAGCGGCTTTGAGCGCGCCAATCAGATATGGTTTGAGATAGTTGTCTGGCGGGATGGCATTGAGCGAGCCTTCGGCCTCAAAGGTGCGCGGCAGAATAAGTCGCCAGCGACCGTCGGTGACCCAGCGCCAAACCACATTCGCGTTCACGTCGTCGAGAGTTTGCGAGCGTATGGTGAAGTCCTCGCCAAACACATGCTGGCGAGTCTTGACGGCCGTGGCGTCGAGCAAATTTATTCCTAGGAGCCCTTCCGGAGCAGGCAGTTGAAGCGCGGCGAGCACCGTAGGCACCAAGTCGATGGAAGAAGCCAGCGCGACGGACTTGGCTGGCTTTACCTGTGCTGGCCAGCGCACAAGGATGGGCGTGCGATGCCCGGCATCGAAGGGACTCGTCTTGCTCTTAGGCGCGAATCCACCGGTCGTGGGTGATTGGATCCAGCCGTTGTCGGTCACGTAAATGATGATGGTGTTCTCGGATATCTTTTCCTTCTCCAGATGATCGATCAGCTCGCCGCATGTTTCATCAAACCATTCACACATGGCCCAGTAGCGCGCCAGATGCGGCGAATCGGTCGTGGCGGCATACTTCTGAAATAAGCGCTCCGGGGGCGTGTGCGGTGTGTGCGGCATGAACGGTGCATACCACACAAAGAAAGGCTTCTGCTGTTTCCGCGACTCGGAGATGAATTCGTAGATTGGCTGCATGCCCTTGCGCCCTATGGTGAGTCCCGCATCGCCGTGGCGGGAGCCGTGCGACATGCCGTGAGTGAATCCTCCGCGCGTGTAGTCTCCCTGCCACCACTTGCCGGTTTGAAAGCTCATGTAACCCGCGCTCGCAAGCAAGCGTGGCAGCGTCGGCACTTTGTCGAGCATGCCATTCCACTGCGCGGTCAACTCATCGGTGGAGCCGCGCCCGCCCCTAGCTTTCGCGCCTGGAGGTAGCGGCGGATCATTGGCGGTGACCTGGTGCTGATGCGGATAGAGACCAGTGATGATGGTCGCCAGACTCGGACAACAGACGCTTGTGGGCACGAAACCGCGTGGAAACACGAGGCTTTGCGCCGCGAGCTTGTCGAGATGCGGCGTCTGCACATGCGGATGTCCCATAAAGCCGTAATCACCGGCGCCCTGATCGTCCGAGATGATGAAGACGATGTTGGGATTTGCTATTGGCTTTGCCCCGTCAGCCGCCGACATAAGGGCCAGCTGCGTGAGCAGCAAAGCGGTGAGGGTGAGTCGAGAGAATGCGGGGCTGGCGTTCATCGTGTGGGTCTCTGTGCGTTTGGTTTGTTGCTGGGGTGGTCTGGATTGGGCGTGGGCATGACGGCTTTCACTTTCTGACGCCAGGCGATAAGTTGCTGGTGCAGTGCCTTGGCCTGGGCAGATTGTTTTTTCGCAACGTTGGATTTTTCGCCGGGATCATCGCGCAGGTTGAAGAGTTCCAAGGTGGGGCCTTCATACCATTCGATAAGCTTCCAATCGCCGCTGCGGATGGCTGCAAAGGGGGCACCGTGTTGCGCACCATAGTGTGGGTAATGCCAGTAGATGGCGCGGGCGGGCATGCTCTCCCCGCGGAGCAACGGTGCGAGCGAGACGCCATCGACATGGAGCTCGCGCCTAAGCGGCTGATGCGCGAGGTCGAGCAGGGTGGGAAACCAATCTGTGGTGGTGATGGGTACTTCCTGGATGCTGCCGGGCGATTCCCTGCCGTGCGCGATGAAAATGACGGGTGCGACGAGGATGGCGGGCACGCGTAGGCCGCCTTCGTAGGCCCAGCCTTTGCCGGCACGCAGCGGCAGATTGGCGGTGGGCCGGTCGCTGGAGAGGCTGAGTCCACCGTTGTCGCTGGTGAAGACGATGATCGTTTTCTCCTCGAGCTGGTGTTGCCTCAAAGCGACCAGGATGCGGCCGATGGCGCTGTCCATCTGCTCGATCATGGCGGCGTAGGCCGCGTGATTTTGCACGAGCCGGACCTGATTGCCGCGTTCGTTGCCCCAGGAGTCGGGTGGAGCGGTCCGCGACTTTTTCTCATACTTGGCCACGAGATCCGCCCGCGACTTCACCGGGCGATGCGGCGCGAGAAATGGCAAATAGGCGAAAAAGGGCTTCGGCGAGCGGCTTTGCAGAAAGCGAACGGCCTCATCCGCGATGCGGTCGCTGAACTTCGGATCGTCCTCCGTGGGCACGATGGGGGAGGCGGACTTGGGGAAGTAAAAGTTAGTCTGCTTTGTGCCATCCATGACCTGCGTGAGTTCAGCCGGAAAGCCCTGCTCAGCGGGCGAGTGGCCGCGCTCGCCGAGATGCCACTTGCCGGCAAAGAAGGTCTCGTAGCCTGCCTCACGAAAAACCTCCGCCAGTGTGACTTCCTCCAGCGCGAGGTGCTGCGCGTTGGGAGCGCGGATGAGTTTTCCATTCGGACTGCCGGGGATCAAATCGGTTACGCCGGTGCGCGGTGGATATCTGCCCGTCATGAGGCTGCCGCGTGTAGGTGAACAGACGCAGCCGGTGGCGTAGGCCTGGGTGAATCTCACGCCGCGCCGGGCCAGTGAGTCGATATGCGGTGTCTCATAAAACGTACTGCCCTGGCAGCCGAGATCGCGCCAGCCGAGGTCATCGGCGAGGATGAGAAGGACGTTCGGCGGTTCCGCGGCGATGGCATGGCCGCCAAACAGCGCGAGTGCGACAAAGAGGATACGCGGCAACTTCATTTCGCTTTCTTCGGTGGTGCGATGGGGTAGCGGGGATCGGGAGTGGAGGCGGTGGCGAGGATCTTTGCGATCTGCGTAAGGACTTCAGGATGCTTGGCGGCCACGTCTTGAGTTTCGCTAGCATCGTAGCGCAAATCGTAGAGTTCGATGGGCTGGTCCATGCCATTGCGCACGGCCTTCCAATCATCGAGGCGCACCGCCTGCTTGTACTGGCCGCGAGTGTGTCCATAGTCCCAGTAAAGATACTCATGCTGAGGTGCCTGGCCGCCCTTCAGCGCGGCCAGGATGGAGTGACCGTCGATGGCGTGTGTGACCTTTTGCCCGGTGATCTCCGCAAGCGTGGGCAGGAGGTCCCACTGCGGCCAGACCGCATCACTGACGCTGGCAGCAGGTACCTGGCCCGGCCAGCGCACGATCATGGGCACGCGGATGCCTCCTTCATATAGATCCCGCTTCGTGCCCCGGAGAGTACCGGCGCTTTTGAAGAACGCCGGCTTGTGCTTGGCCTCGGCGGATGGGCCATTGTCACTGGTGAACAGCACAAGGGTGTCATCGGCCATCCCTTTGGCCTCCAGCAGCTCCAAGAGCCTGCCGACATCGCGGTCGATCATACCGACCATCGCGGCGTAGTTTTTCTCCACCTGTGGCCAGTCGCGTTCGGTGTAGGGTGCATCGCTCGGCACGATCTGCGACTCGTCCGACTGAGCGGGGTAGTCTGACCAATGCGGTAACGTGTAGGCGAGGTAAAGGAAGAAGGGCTTGTCATCATTCTCACCGATGAACTTAAGCGCTCTCTCGGTGAACAGGTCGTGGGTGTATTGTTGCTTCCGCTGCCCGCGATTGCCGGTGAGCAGCACGACCCGGTCGCCATCCCAGAGGTGATCCGGATAATAAAAGTGCGCCTGGTCCTGATCCTGGTGACCGTAAAACATGTCAACGCCCTGCTTCAGCGGCGTGCCAGCCGTGGGATGCACGCCGAGGCTCCATTTTCCGATCGCACCCGTTCGATAGCCCGCCGCACGCAGCACTTCTGCGAGAGTGATGTCGTCGTCACGGAGTTGGACGCCATGCGGTACGTTGTCGCGAATGCGCCCATGCCCATTGTGCCTGCCCGTCATGAGGCAGCAACGCGACGGCGCACAGACCGACGAGCCCGCGTAAACCTGCGTGAAGCGCGTGCCCTCCGCCGCGAGGCGGTCGATGTTCGGCGTGAGGATCTGCTGCTGTCCATAACAACCCAGGTCACCAACTCCCAGGTCATCGCAAAGAATGAGGAGGACATGGGGATTCCGAGCAGCGACGGCTTGGAGGGAGGTTGCGGCTGCGAGCAGCAGGGCGGTGAGGAGAATGAGGGTGGGTGTCCTGTCTATTAGGTTCAGTCTCATTTCGGTCCAAGATTCGTGCGGTGTGAAAATAGCGGCATGACGCGCGCTAGTTACAAAGTGCCCTTCAAATAAACTTCGTCACGCCCGGCTGAGGAACGGGGGTCAGCTCAATCTTGGTATCCCAATCGAGGTGGTCGGGAACGAGTTGCAGCTGGGAGTTGAGCGCCTGTTCCCAGGTGATCTCCTGCCCGGTGTAGGCGGCCATGCGGCCCATCAGGGCCATGAGGCTGGTGTGAGCCATGCGGCGCCCGTCGTTGATGGGCTTGCCGGCGCGAATGGAGGCGAAAAACTCGTCATGCTCCTTCTGGTGCATGCGCTCGCGTTTTCCGTTGAACGTCCACGGGTTCGCTCCGGTGATGACTGGTTCCGGACCTTTTCCGAGCGTGCACACGCCGTCGGCACCGATGATGTAGTCGGCATTTTCATTATGGCAGCCATTCTGGCACCGCACACCGAGGAAGCCGCGCACGCCGCTGGCGTATTCATAGATGATCTGACAATGGTCGAAGGTGTTACCCTCACCGGGGAACTGCCGGCCGCCGACACCCACGGCTTTCACGGGCATCTCGTCGTCGAGCCACCAGGCCATCTTGTCCGCGCTGTGGCCGCCAGAGAGGCCGATGCACATGTCACCACCGAGCCAGAGGAAGTCAGACCAGTCGCGAATCTGCCACTCGAGATCGCTCCACTCCGGACGGCGCGCCTTACCGTAGTATTTGTTGAAGCTCTGCCGGTAATAAGTGGCATAGACGGTGCGCACCCGGCCGATGGCTCCGGCGCGGATCTGCTCACGCGCGGCGCGCGCGGTGTTGTCATAGCGCCAGCAGAAGCCGGAGAGGATTCCAAGCCCGCGCTCCTGTGCCCGCGCGGCGGTGTCGAGGAAACTGCGGATGCCTGGGGAGTCCACGGCGGCGATGCATTCGGCAAAGACGTGCTTGCCGGCATCAATAGCTGCTTTCAGATGCTGAGGGCGAAAAGCGGGCGGTGCGGTGAGCAGGACCACGTCCACATCGCTGGCGATGACTTTCTGATAGGCGTCGAAACCGAGAAATCGTCGGCCCGCATCCACCTTCACGCGCTCCGGCGCATGCTGGCGCAGTTTCTCCAGGCTGCTGGCAAGACGATCCTCGAACACGTCCCCCAGAGCGACGACGACGCTGTTCGCATCCGCATTGAGCGCCTCGATCGCCGCAGCCGTGCCTCGCCCCCCGCAGCCGATGAGTCCGATGCGCAGCGTTTGCGTGTTCGGCGCGGCGGAAAGGATGGAGGGAAAGGCCAGGCCGCCCGCCAGCGCACCGGCAGCGGATTTCTTGATGATGTCCCGGCGAGTGGCTTCGGCAGAGGTGATGTTCGGATTCATGGTTTCAGGGGTTTTGGTTTTGAGCATCTGTGGGTTCAGCGAGGAATTTTTCATAAAGGGCGAGGGGCTGGGACATCGTCTCGTCCAGTGGCGTGATGACGAGCCGGATCTGGGCTGTGCGCACATCGCCCGGCACGAGGTCATCGCCAAAGACGAGAAAATCCACCGCGCTGTAGGTCGTGGCGCGGTCCTCGACGCGCGGCGTGTAGTAGCGTGCGCTGATGGCGGAGCAGGTGACTCGTTTCATCATCAGCACCACGGCGTGCTTCTTCTCCGGGTCGGTCATGAAGGTGACCGGATGCGCGTAGTGCCGCAGCGGGAAGAAAGGGGCGACGTTCGCCTTGAACTCGCTTCGCTCCCAGCGCCCGTCCAGCGGACGCCGCGCCGCATGCGCATCGCGGGGAAACACCAACGAGCAGCCGCGAAAGACCTCGCTGAACTCTGGCACCACCAGATCCGTCTCCGGCGTCTTTCCGCCGCTGGCTCGCCGCAGGAGATAGACGTGCGGAATCATCGCCATGTCGAAGTAGTTTGGCAGAAGCAGCTCGTAACCCGCGTAAGTGCCCCTGGACCGCAGGGTAAGGTGCAGGTCAATCGTGTCCGGCCCGCTCACCGTGTAGCGCGCGGTGATTTCCCCCTGATGGTCCTCCGTCGCCGGCCAGAAAATCTCCACCGCCGTGTCCGTGTCCTTCACCGCACGCTTCATAAGCCGCGGCGTGCCCATGCCAAGGTTCACCGCCATGAACTTGAAAAGATTTAGCACCGAATAACGCGCGTCATTGACCTGTTTCCCAGACTGCTTATCCACGAGATCCGTGATGCCGTGATACGCCCCCTCCGTCACGATGCGGCCGGACATCAGCGGCGTGTCGAAATCAAATCCGCCGGTGGCGGCGTTTTTCGTCAAGCGCACCGGTTCGGCGGCATCGAGCGCGAACCACGGCGCAAGGATCAGTGCGGTGAGAAGAGAGAGGGGAAGCTTCATGGTAACCGTTCGCGGGTTTAATAGCGATAATGCGTTAGTATAGCTGGATTTGGTACTGTCTAGCGATGGACAGACGAAACGAACTAATCGAGGAATTGCGAGCGTGGGTTGCTAAGCTAACGGCTCAGGTGGAAGCACAGGCTAAAAGTCAGTGAGCTTGAGTTGGCGTTGGCCAAGTCTCAGAGAAACTCTGCAACCTCCTCCAACCAGTGCCGCACCCAACGTTCGCCATAATGCGGCGAGGCGAGCAGTTCATCGACGAGCTTGTCATACGCTTTCGGATCCGATACGTTGAAAAACGCCTCAACTCGCTCTGGTGCTGGAGGCAAACCATGCAGATCGAAGCAGACAATTCCCATAACGCTCAAATACTCGGGAGTGACAGAAAAATCGAGAATAGGACAATGAAGTTAAGTCGAACAAGCGGATATTCTTCATTTTCCCGTCCTCCATTTGAACTCCCCCCGATCAGTAAAGATGAACAACCAAGTTTTGATGGACATCCAGGATGTTTCTATGCCGATCAGTAATATGGCTATAAATGCTACGACTAAAGCGACTCGCAAGAACATTGAAACTTTACCTCTAGCAAGTTGTTTCTTACGGCCGTTCCATAATTGCATAGCCTGATTTCCAACCCATACTAAAACTCCACCTCCGATCATTAACCAGGCGAGACTCTCTGTCCCTCCTGATACTTCGTCCTGAAACTTGCTCATTCCACCCTTGGTCATCAACGGAAGCAAAATGAACTTTGCGCCGTTATTCACCAATAATCCGACGATAACTAGTCCAAATGCAGCGCGAATAGGGTCTTGAATCAACCAGTTTCGCAGCCATCGGGATGAGTTCCAACTGCCGACCGAAATTGGTTGCCCGTTAATGTAACCATCAAGGTCATTGATCAGCGATTGCACCGTGCCATAGCGCTCCTTACGGTTTCTCTTGACGCACTTTGATACGATTGCATCAAGCTCCTTTGGTACTTGCCGATAAACGGATCGTACAGAAGGGGCGTCTTGCGTCACGATCCGTTGCATAATTTCATGGATGCCCATTGCATCGCAGTTACCATTGACAGGTCTCAAAGTCAGCATTGCCCACATCGTCATTCCTAAGCTGTACACGTCTGTTCGAAAGTCAACGTCAGCTGCATTCTGAATCTGTTCAGGGCTAGCGTACTGAACAGTACCAACAAATTGAGCTGACAATGTCAACGACGATTCTGCGTTTAGCTTTGCGAGCCCAAGATCCATTAGTACCGGACTTCCGTCCCGACGAATCATGATATTACTTGGCTTTATGTCGCGGTGAATGATGCCCTTCTCGTACAGAGCTTGGACAGCGCTGGCGACGTCTCGAAGAAACTGCACGCAATTTCGCACGTATGCAGTCGATATTTTAGGCGAACGTTCTGAATCGCATCCCCTAGTTGGTGAGCTTGGAAACTGGTCCTTTGGAAGTATTACAGTCTCCAAAATCGCCGCATTATCTTTCTGGTCGCTTTCAACTACTGTACTGTCTAATGTTTTATGACCAGTCGCATCGGAAATTGAGTCGACTTTTACTCGACGTGAAAGCACTTTTAGCGTCGCCGCCAAAGTTTCGCCTTGGATTAGTTCCATAGCGAACGAGAGCCAGTCACTCGAAGATTCATAAGAATAGACTTTTACTAGGTTCGGGTGTTGAACGCTCGCCAAAGCCTGAACTTCGCGATCGAATCGCTTACGCGCGAAAGGATCATGTGCATTTAGCAAAGTCTTCAAAGCGACATCCCGATTCATCTCCTCCTGCCGAGCGTGGTAGACAACCCCCATTCCTCCACGCCCGATTTCTCCAATTATTCGGAAGCAGTGTTTCCCGACCACTAAGTTTTCCATATGAGCCCCAAGTGAACGTTTTGATGACGTTACTATTTCAAAATCAATTGTGCATTTTCTTGAATGAATCGGCGTATGTGCGGTGTTCTATTTTAATTCGCTCATACTGCCGCCAGTCTCGCTGACGACTGAATAGCTCTCAGCTGAGCAATCCTTCCGCCATTCTCCAAGTAAGTTTCTGTGAGGTTGAAAGTAACTAAGAACTAGGAACCATCAGCCTCAGTACTTCGGGAAGATAGCGGGGGAGGGGAAGCGTTCCTCTGTGTTGGCGCCGTCGTTGAGGTATTCTTCGCGGGGCACCTGGGCCTGGGGCCAGTTCGCAGGGCGGACGCGGACGATGCGGGTGGGGCGTATGCCTTCAATGATGAGGTCTGTCTCGAAGCGGATCTGAATGCCGCTGCTAGCCCGCGGAGATGTACCAGGCAGTTTGATGACATCCACGATGGAGCCCTTCGAGGCCATGTGCGCTGGGCCGTAGGCTCCGTGGGTGTGCTTCAGGGTATTGGCGACCGGACTCATTAAGGTGGGGCTGCCTGTGGTGAAGTCAGCGTAGAGAGATGCGTCCATACCTCCGAAAAGTGTAGCAGTCACAGTGGCGCGACCGAACTTGCCATACTCGACTGCATCAACCCAGGCTGGCAGCCAGCGACTGCGGATAAACGCCTTGTGCACTTCGGTTTGGTGGTGAGCGGCGCGCTGCATCGCGGCCTCGTCTAGCCAGATGTCAGAGACATGAAAGCGAGTGAAGACTCCATCCGGCGTGGGCTTCCAAGTAATGCCAAGCAGAACGGATCGGCCGCCGAGGTCTTTACTCCCATCGGCGGGCCACACGCCCTCGGTGATCAAATCTCCGATGCCAAGGCATTCGCGACCACGCCACACGCGGGTGGAGGCATCGAAGGTCATTTCTTCTTCAGTGGCTTTGCTGTTGTCTCCTTGTTTCTGCTCGCGGATGGCGATAATCACGCCTGCTTGGTTTTTGATCTCCACTTCCTGGAGCTTCCAGACCAATCCCTCGCGCTGGCAGTGACTGGGTTCGTCTTCGAGGAGGAGCACGTGATTCTGAGCTGGGAAGATGCCGGTACCACGATTGTGATTGGCGTCCTGCTTCCCGCTATCCACTGGCAGCACTGGCACAGCGGAGGTATTCGGGTCAGGCGGCAAGAAGGCATAAACGTGCATCACGGTGCCGAGCGGGACATCACGCAGATCTGCTGGCGCGCCATGATACCGCACAATTCCATATGGCAGCATGGCGAAAGGATGCGGATCATTGCGGAAAAACATACCCGAACCCTGCACGCGAATACTGCCACGGCGGTTCGCGTGATCCACGAAGACGAGTTCGCCGCGGTATGCGTGCGCTAATTCCAACGGCGGGAACTTACCGGCTTGGGGGCGGAACACCTCTGTTCCGTGATCTTGGCTCTTGGTTGTTGGTTTTTCGTTGGCAGCACAGATCTGCACAGCGAATGAACAGACGAGAGCCAGCACGAATGCTGGAATGAACAAAGACGAACGAGGAACAAAGAACGGTTTCATAGCAGACTTAGTATTTCGGGAAGATGGCCGGGGTCGGGAAGCGTTCTTCAAGGCTGTCGTTAACATACTCTTCGCGGGGAATTTGCCTCTTGGGCCAGCTTTCCGGCCGTACACGGATGATTCTCGCAGGCCGGATGCCTTCGATGATGAGGTCGGTTTCGAATTGTATTTGAATGCCGCTGCTGCCCAGCGGAATCTCCCCAGTTGCCACGGTAACGTCAACGATTTTCCCATTTGAGGCGATGTGGCCTGGGCCGTAGTGTCCGCCTGCATGCTTCAAAGTGTTCTCGGCTCCGTTAATTTGTGCGTGGACGCCTTTTTGGAAGTCGGCATAAAGCGCGGGATCCATACCGCCGAATAGAGTCGCGGTGACGATAGCGCGACCGAACTTGCCATACTCGACCGCATCCACCCAGGCTGGCATCCAGCGGCCGCGGATGAACACCTTATGTGCCTCGGCCTGAAATTGCGTGGCTTGCTCGATGGCGGCTTCGTCTAGCCAGATGTCAGAGATGTGAAAACGAGTGAAAGCACCGCTCAACCCATCCCCTGGCGCTGGCTTCCAAGTGACTCCAAGCAGGACAGACAGCCCGCCCAAACTCTTCTTTCCACTGGCCGGCCAAGCTGCTTCGGATACCATGTGCGCCACGGAAAGACGCTCGCTGCCGCGCCAGATGCGGGTAGCGAAGTCGAACGTCAGTATGTCCTCGGCCGCCTTAACATGGCTGCTTTGTTTGGGTGCGCGGATGGCTGTGATAGTGCCTTCCCCGCCATGGATCTCCACCTCCTGTAGCTTCCAGACGAGTCGCTCGCGCAGGCAGTAGCTCGGCTCGTCTTCAAGTAACAGAACGTGGTTCTCAGCGGGGAAAATACCGGTGCCTCGATAATGACCGGCGTCTTTCGTCTTGCTGTCGGCCGGTAATACCGGCACGACGGACGTCTTGGGATCAGGTGGGAGAAACGCCCGTACATGCATCACCGTACCGATTGGGATGTCCCGCAGGTCCGCAGGCGCACCGTGATAACGCACGATGCCATACGGAAGCAAAGCAAAGGGGTGGGGATCGTTTCGATAAAACTTGCCAGTTCCCTCCACACGAATGCTGCCGCGACGATTCACGTGATCTACGAAAACGAGCTCGCCGCGATAGGCGTGCGCTTTTTCGACCGGTGGAAACTTGCCCGCCTCGGGGCGAAACGGTTCGTACGCATAGATCGATGCGGACACAAACAACGAAAGCGATAGACAAAACGTAGCGGAAAGTCTCATAAGGTACCGGTTAGCGGTCAGAGGTTAGTGGTCAGTGGCTAGCTGCTAATCCCTAACAGCTAATCGCTTTATTGCTATCTCCAAACTGATCAGTCTCCACGCCCATACGTTGGGCCATGAGCAGTAGCAAGTTGCTCATGTGGGCCTTGGTGTTGGCCGGACGACTGCAGAGTTGATAATGCGCGGAGGTGAGGGCACCGTCGGGGCCGATGGCGTAGCCTTGGAAATCCTCGAACTCCCGGTTGAAGTCGAGATGACTACCATGCTTCAGGCCGAGGTCGGTTCCGCCAGCAAACACGAGCGGTAGGTTGGCGTTGCCGTGGCTGTGGCCGTAGGACATGCCGCTGCCGAAAAGCGCCATGGTGGAGCCGATGAGTGGCTGCCCGTTGAGGTCTTTAGTTTCCGTGAGGCGACTGAGAAAGTAGCTGAACTGCTCAATGGCAAAGGTGTCATAGTTGGTGAGCTTCTCCATGTAACCGACATCGCCGCCGTGGTGGCTGAGCTGATGGCGCGACTCGGTGATGCCAATCTCGGGAATGGCGAAAGCATCGCCCTCGCCGCCGAGACTGAAGGTGGCAACACGGGTCACATCCGTCTGAAACGCGAGCACCATCAGATCATACACCGTGCGGAAGTATTCACCTGCCAGTGTTGCGGCAACGTCGCGATTGGTGCGTTTGCGATCCGCATCGGAAATGGCCGGCAGAGGTGTGTCGAGCCACGCATCGGCACGACGTGTGCGTATTTCCGCTTCGCGAACGGAGGTGAGATACTGTTCCATGCGTCCTTTGTCCTCAGCGCCCATCTTTGCTTCTAACTGACGCACTTCGGCGAGGTTCGCGTCCAGCACGCTGCCCTTGCGGCGGAGCGCGCGTCGCTGGGCCATTTTGCCACCCTTGGGCTCTTCAAAAAGCGAGGCAAAGATCTCGCTGCAACGACGCAGCGCGGGCAACTGCACGCCATCGGCCGTCCAGGCGAGCGATCCCTGCGTCAGCGCAATCTCCATCGAGGGATAACGCGTGTGCGGCGCGGTGACCTCCGCCATCTTCTGGTCCACCGAGATCGTATTGCGACTCGACGGCCCAATCTTGGCGCCGGTCAGCCAGACAGAGATGCAGTTGTGATGGTGGCCAAGCGCTCCAGGATGATGCAGGCCGCTGATGGGCGTGATCACCTCACGATGTTTCTCCAACGGCTTCAAAGACCTCGAAAACTTGTAATCACGACCCGCGCTTGTGATTTGGTAGTTCAGTGAGTGCACGCCATTGGCGAGATAGATGAAGGCGCTCCGCCGAGGCGTAGCAATCTGTTGCTCTGCTGCCCGTAGCGGCACCATGCATTCCAGGAGCGGCAGCGAGATGCATGTGCCCAAAGCGCGTAACGCGTGGCGCCGATCGATCAGCCAGGATTGGGAAAGATAGTTCATGGGTTTTGTTCCTCGTGTTGATGTTTTCGGTTTGGCGGGGCGATTGCGGAAAGAAAATATACCATTCATTCTCTCTCGTTCCTTCATCGTTTTCTAATCAGTTCCGACAAGGCAACCGCCCGCACGATGTCCTTGACTCCGTAGTCGTTCTTCTTCGCTTCTTCTTCAATCAACTTGAGGTCGTCCTCATCATCCACGGTGAGCACACGGCGTAGCCCGTAGGTGGAAAGGTGTTCGATGAAGGCTCGGGCGACCTGGTCGCGGTCCTGCAACAGCAACTGCTTGAATTGTTCCGCATCTTTGTATGCTCGTCCGTCGAGCATCACTCCCGAAGCATCGACCAATGGATCCTCACCGGTCCCAGACGGAACATGTTCGTGTGTTCGCCACTGACCAATCGCGTCATACTGGTCCAACGCAAATCCAAGCGGATCAATTCCTTGATGGCAAGCAGCACAACTTGCATTCTGAGCATGCGCGGCCAACTTCTCGCGAATAGTTGCTTTAGGCCTCTGAGGTGGATTGGGCTCAATCGGATCAACGTTGGCCGGAGGTGATGGCGGAGTCTTGTTAAAAATCGCTTCGCTGACCCAAACGCCGCGATGCACTGGTCGATGGCGCGTTCCATCGGAGGATAGACCGAGCACCGCACCCATCGTGAGCAGACCGCCGCGATGATCCTCAGGCTTGAGCGACACACGTTCAAAGCCGCCCGTCTTGGATTCCGGCAATCCATAGAACTCGCAGAGCCGTGCATTGGCCACGGTCCAATCGGAATGGATAAAGCCGTCGATGGGCAAATTCTTCGCAAACATCTCACGAAAAAACTCCACCGGCTCGGCGCGCATACTGTCCTCAAGCCACGCGTCGTAGGTGGGGTAAAGCTTCCGGTCCGGCGGGAACATGCCGACGCGGTGCAGTTGCAGCCACTGACGCGAAAAGTCGTCGATGAATCGGCTCGTTTTGGTGTCCGCGAGCATACGATCGACTTCCCTCTTCAAGCCATCACCCTTCAGCGTGCCGTTCTTGGTCGCAGCGAAGAGCGCGTCGTCCGGCATCGAGCTCCACAGGAAATACGACAACCGTGTGGCGAGCTCCGAGTCGGTCAGATGCTCGCGGGCATCCGGTTCGCCCTCAACGATGTAAATGAAGTGACGCGAGGTTAGCACGCCCTGCAGCGCGACGCGATAAGCGTCCAACGGCTTCTCGCCCGTGTCGCGTTCTTCGCGATAGGAATTCAAATACTCCTCCAGTTCCTCTAGCTTCACGGGCCGACGCCACGCACGCTCAGCGAAGCGCTGCAAATACATGGCCACCACCTCAGGCGTCGCGTCATCTGGCGGCACCACGTCGTGGCGACGCGATTTTTCTGCCGGGGACACCAACGGGCCCTCCCACTCAATCCAGTCGAGCAGCACCGTGGAGAAAAGACCGTTGCCCTTGTCATCGAACATCTGCGGCGCGTTCGGGTTCAGCAGCATCGTCTCGCTGCTGTGCGTGAAGATATAGCCGTCACGGCTTGAAAGCGCATTGCGGAAGGCCGCGCCCTGCCGCCGGTCCACCACATCAGTGGCCACGACGCAGAAGTCGAGCTGTGCAGGCATTTCGAGAAAGACCTCAAACTCAAACACCTGCGGATGGTCCTCCGGCGCGGTGATATCGAATTCGATGAGCCCGTCTACCGTCTCCTCGCTTGTGCGCTGGCCGATGCTCAGATGGGCCGTCTGGCCGCCTGGCGGACGGATGCCGCTAGCCTGCAGACGCAGCTTGTAGAGCCCGCTGTGCTCCGGGCCCGTTTTCCCAAACCAGTTGGGGGCGAACGCCTGCTTTGTCGTACCGGGAAACAACAGATAACGCAGCGGCCGCTTGATACCGAAACGCTCCAGCGCCGCCTGCTGCTCTTTGCCACCGCCGTAACGCAACTCCGCCGCCGTTTTGCGAACGATGCGAGCCTCACCCGATGCGGTGGAAGAAGCACGGTCAAGTACCACTTCGGCGGCATGATAGTAACGGTCAATATGCGATGGCGAAAGCGAAAGTTCCGAACCGATGCGCTCATAACCATGCCACAGCGTATCTTCATTGAGCTCGCCCGGCTTGGTCGGATCGTAGCGAACACCCAGCAGGTCGTAGACCGTGTTCTGATACTCCTTTCGGCTCAACCTATAATGAGCTACCATTGGCCTCGCCGCCATCCTCGCGGCACGACCCTCTTTCATTTTTGCGTCCAGTTGAAAGACAAAATCCGCAATTTCCTGCTGAGTCGGTCGCGTCTCAGTTTTCGGGGGCATCTCACCGCTATTCACTTTGTCAAGCGCCTCGGCCCAATGGTGAGCGTCCGAGCCCGACTTGAAATCTCGCGACAGCTGATCGATCCGCAAATCACCCTCCTGCTTCTGCGTTCCATGACACCGAGCACAGTGGTTGGCGAGAAACCCGTCAAACGATTCCGCTGCGCATCCGACACTCGAGAAGCCGATGATGGCAATGATCAACACGAACGGTGTCGCAGCATCAATCCACCGCTGGCTTGTTGTTTCTGAGATCAACATAACTGCTCAAATAAACGAATCGGAAGATGATTGGAATGATTATAGACAGCAATATTGAGGACAGAAAAACTAAAGGCGTGATACTCTCCTGCCCTCAATACTTTCTATCCTCAGTCTTCTCTCGCAATCGGCTAACGCAAATTCAGCGACTGCGTCAACCTAGGACAAAATTTCGTTAACCACCGATCCATAAACATCGGTCAGCCGATAGTCGCGTCCAAGATGTCGCGAAGTCAAACGGGTGTGGTCGATCCCTAGCAAGTGCAGCATCGTGGCATGCAAATCGTGAATGTGAATCTTGCCGTCGATGACCTTGAAACCCATGTGGTCGGTCTCGCCATAGGTGAAGCCCGGCCTGACACCTCCGCCCGCCATCCAGGCACAGAAACTTTGTGGTTGATGTTCGCGCCCATGCTTGTCGATCGGCGCGGTACCGCTCAAGTCCTGGCTCCATGGCGTCCGTCCGAATTCACCTGACCAAAGAACAAGCGTATCCTCAAGCAATCCGCGTTGCTTCAAATCCTTAACGAGCGCAGCGACAGGCTGATCGGTCTGGCTGCAAAGCCTGGGAAGATTGCCGCGAATGTCGCCGTGATGATCCCAGCCATCCATCGTCACTTGAACGAAGCGAACGCCAGACTCGCTCAGCTTGCGTGCCAACAAACAGGCGCGAGCGTTCTTGTCAGTGTCCTTCCCGCCGACGCCGTACAGCTTGAGAGCCTCTTCGCTCTCCTGCGACATGTCGACGAGTTGCGGTGTATCGGTCTGCATCCGAAACGCCAACTCCATGTTCTGAATCATTCCCTCCATGTTCGCGTCACCATTGATCTCATCAAGCAGTTGCCGGTTTATCCGCTGAGTCAAATCCATTCGCTTGCGTTGCATCGCATCGGTAGCCGATACGCGATTCAAGTTGTCAATCGGCGAGGTATTGTTATTGAGCGGAACCGTGAGGGCTGTCCCCTGATGGCTCGCTGGAAGAAACGCAGAGCCGTAAGTACGAATGCCACCGGGATGAATCGTCATGAAGCTTGGCAAGTTTTGATTCTCGGTCCCGAGCCCGTAGCTGATCCAGGAACCCATCGACGGTCTTACTTCAGTGAAGCTACCAGTATGAAACTGATTGGTTGCACTAGCGTGTTGCGGATTATCGGCATTCATACCACGCAACAAGCAAATATCGTCAGCGATGCCCGCGAGGTGCGGCATCAAGTCAGAGATCATCATCGCGGATTGGCCTCGCGCTTTCACCGGAGCCATCGCCCCGAGCGCTAAGAACTTCTCCGTTCCGACTTGCGTCACATTCTTATCAAGTGGCGAATCAATGGCTTCCCCATGCTTGTGGCCGATATAACCCTTTGGATCAAAGAGATCCATCAGCGATGGTCCACCCGCCATGAACAAAAAGATGACCCGCTTGGCTCGCGGGGTGACATCGAGGACGCGCCCACTGAATGCATTGGCCGACTCGCTCGCAGCCGCATGAAGTATGTCACGCAACGCCAAAGCGCCGAAACCACAAGCCGCATGTTGCAAACACTGACGCCGATTAGGCATAACTCTGAAATTCATAATAGGCCTCTGGTGGCGAAAGATTCCAAACTTTCATTTTGCAAAGTATGTGACATGGCTAGCAAGGATGCTTAACTCACTCTCACTACTTTCTACAGTCGGAAAATAAAATGGTTGGAGGATAACAAACTATGGCAGAGCTCTTGCCAAGCAACGGGCTCACTAATCTTGTGGTTGTCGGATGTGTCAAGCGTCTGAGTCTCTTCCAAGAATGCGTCTGCATCCTGTCGTTCGGAAGGACTCATCGGTCGACACAGAACGCGCAGCCAAAGCTGCTCGAGTCGCTCGTCTTGTGTATCGCACTCCGCAAATAGTCGATCGATGATCGACTTCGCTCGCTTGCGATACGCGGCGTTGTTCATCAGAAAAAGCGACTGAGTCGGCACTGCCGTTTGATTGCGCTGCCCTGCAATCAACGCAGGATTCACGAAATCAAAGTAGCTGCGAATGCGATCCTCGCCGGTGAAGCCGGTCCGCAGCACCGGAAGATATATCGTCCGCTCGAACTCCTGGGATGGCCGCGGTTTCCTATGCGCGTAGTTGGGAGGATTCACGCCCTTTGCGACCAGGGCACCTGTATTCTCGACATTCTCGAGCACCAGCGCCGGTCCGCCGTGACTGTCTATCAATTCGCCACTAATCGCGAGCGTCGAATCGCGAATCGCTTCGGCATCCAAACGCTGCCGATGCATTCGCCACAACAATCGATTTTCAGGGTCGACCTTTATCGAACCAGGGTCATTGATACAACTCAAGCGATACACACGACTGAGAACAATTGCGCGAATGAGCTGCTTTTGCGACCAGCCGTTCTTCATAAAACGAGTGGCCAGATGATCGAGTAATTCCGGATGGGAAGGCGTTTCCCCACGCACTCCAAAATAATCCACCGAACGTACTAAGCCTTCTCCGAACAGTTTCTGCCAGATACGATTCACCGTCACGCGAGCCGTGAGCGGATTCTGCTCATCGATCAGCCAGTCCGCCAGCTGCAGGCGCCCACTCTGTCCAGCCGGGATTTCCGGAAACGCTTGCCACGATGCAACTCTCAGCGCCCCTCGCGGCACGATCCTTCCCGGCACATACGCATTGCCACGGATATAAACCGGCATGTCGGCGGGTGTTTCGCCGTCATGCATCGCAAAGGCCTTCGGTACTTTGGAACTGAAGAACTCAGCATGCTGAATCTCCGTACTGAGCTTCTTTAGCCTCTCCGTCAACTCGTCGCGCTGCTTAGTCAATGAAGCCAATAAACTTTCTTGACCTTCTAGCTCACTTGCTTCCGTATCATCCGCCTGTCGATCCTGCCCGTCTCCAACGACAGGCTTTCCCTCGGTCGACTTGTCTTTTAAATTATTCGCCAAGCTCTTGACCGTATTTTCCATGCAGTCGGGCGATTGCATTGTGTTGAATGTTTGGGCTTTTTTGCTTTCCTTCTCGAGCTTCGCAAGCTGAGCGACAGTCGACTTCTTTTCTTCGGTCAACTTCGACTGATCGGCCTTGAGGCTAGCTATCTTCTCCGCGTGTTCAGCTTCAAGCTTTTTTCGTTCTTCCAACTGCCCGGGGGTCTCAGGAAGCTCAGTTGAGTTGAGGGTGCTCCAGACACCAAACGGAATCTTATGGGTTGATGGCGAACTGCGCAGCATCCCCGCGATACCGTAATAATCCTCCACACCAATCGGATCGAACTTGTGGTCATGGCATCGAACGCAGCCCATGGTCATCCCCAAAAAGGTCGCACCAATTTTCGTGACTTGCGTATCGATATGATCCGCTTCCATCTTTGCCTTGTCTGGCTCGACGATCTCCACATCACCCAGCATCAAAAAACCGGTCGTCCCGGACCTCACCAACCCACTCAGCGCTAAAAGCTGCAGAGAACTCAGCTGATACAGGCGCGTCAGCAATCCACGTCAACAAGCCGCGATGAGCGTTCCAGCATGCCTCTTTGCCACGCTAAATCGAACCGTGAGTGGTGTCCGCTGGACAGTTTGCAAGTTTTCTAGAAACTCGGCCCCAGCCGATCTCTTCAGTATCGTATCGAGCATCTCAACCGCGTGGAGGTGCTCAGTAGTTGGCCGGCTGTTTTGGCATCTACGATTCCGAGAGGGTTAATCTCTCCTTCGGGGAGAGCCAAACCGCAGAAACCGCCATAGATGCTCTTCGCCTTGACTCCACGGTTGCCATTTCGAACGTGCAATTGCCTCAAGTCTGTTTCTTGCTCGTTATTTATTTGGTATGCTGACTCCTTTGATATCATCGGATCAAGATTCATGGGCTTGAGAACTCTGACGACGCTCGGAGCTTGACACTGAGAGGCAGTGCTATTCAGTCACATTTCTCGCACAAAATACCGCAACTGCACAACAGCCAAGACAGCCGCGCCTCCCCTCACGATGAAAAGAAGTGTATGCAACCAGGGAAGGAATGGAATCGTAACCATCGCTCCAGCAGGCCACAGCAGTTCGCAAGAGAGTTAGCGTTTAAAACGCTAAGCTGGTGCTGTGCCCGGCGTGGAAAAATTGGGGTACGACGAAACTTGTCAAGGTCGGATACCGTGATTCTGCCTAGCCGTGCCGACGACGCGATCCCGTTTGCCGTCAGCGAAATTTTGGCGATTAAGAGCGGGGCGAAGTTTATTGAAGTCGGCGGCGATCACCTTCTGGCCGACCGGAGCCATTGGCGGCAGTGATGAAGGTGTGTGAGCCGTCTAAAGCCGAATTGTCGAGGAGGTAT
Organism: Pirellulaceae bacterium; assembly: GCA_041736515.1. Lineage (GTDB taxonomy): Bacteria > Planctomycetota > Planctomycetia > Pirellulales > Pirellulaceae > Aureliella. The sequence continues at coordinate 10,947 of JBGSTP010000066.1, read as the reverse complement.
CTTGGACCCCATTCAACCAACCGTGATCTACGACTCATCCACATCGATGCCGAGGCAGCACTCGCTCGACGTGTCACGGGCCAATATCGGGTTCGTCGCTGGGGACCGTCCTCGCTTCTCGGACGAGACTGCGGCCCTTGTTCGTGGCCGGTTGTCCGCAGCGGCTTGGGTGATCTCCGTCGTGCTTGCGGCGGCATTCATCGGCAATCTCGGCAGCGGGATTACGAACCTTGGGTGGTTCCGCGGGTTGATCCTGCTCATTACCGTTGGTTCAGCCGTCCTCCTCCGCATACGGCCTTCGCTCTCCCTACAAAGCATACGGAGGCTCGAACTACTGGTATTCGGTTCGGTCGTCGTTCAGTTGTCCTTGATGCTTCTGACCCGACAGGCAGAGTTTGCTTCAAAGAACGATGCCGTCTCGTTGGCTGCCATTCGGCAACAGTTTCTGATGGCGTGGTGCATCTTGATCTTCGTCTATGGAACACTAATGCCGAACACTTGGAAGCGGGGAGCCACGATCATGATCCCTGCTGCAATCCTCCCCTACCTGCTGATTGCCCTCCACCGCTGGTTGTCCCCCGACGTCGCTGTTCTGCTGGATGCGGACAAGGCGAGTTCGCCGTTGCCGTTACCTCTGGTTGCGGCACTGATCGCCATCTTCGCCGCTCACGTCATCACCTCGTCACGACGAGAAGCGTTCAAGGCCCGCCAGTTCGGGCAGTACCGACTCATGGAGAAACTTGGGGCTGGCATGGGAGAGGTATTCAAGGCCGAGCATGTCCTGCTCAAACGGTCCTGCGCCATCAAGCTCATCAAAGCGACGAGTGAAACGGATACGGCATCAATCGCCCGCTTCGAGAAGGAAGTCAAGACAACCGCCAAGCACACCCACTGGAACACGATTGAAATTTACGACTACGGGCGCACCGATGAGGGCACGTTCTATTACGTCATGGAACTGCTTCCAGGCAAGAGCCTTGAGGAGTTAGTAGAAATGCACGGGCCATTGCCGCCTGAGCGGGTCGTCCACCTGTTGCGTCAAATTTGCGGTGCGTTGCAGGAGGCTCATTCGGTCGGTCTGATCCACCGGGACATTAAGCCAGCCAATATTTTTGCTTCTCAGCGCGGCGGCGTTTACGACGTGGCAAAGCTGCTTGACTTCGGCCTCGTAAAGGAAAGGAACGACGAGGCGGACAACGGAGCAAGGCAACGGTCGTTCAGCGGGACGCCTTTGTATATGTCGCCAGAGCAAGCGTCGGCCTACGAAGACGTGGATGGGAGAGCAGACATTTATTCGCTGGCCACTGTCGCCTACTACCTGCTCACGGGGCAACCACCGTTCAGGAGCGAGAGCGTGCTGGAACTGTTGGCTGCTCACCGAAATTCGGAAGTGGTTTTGCCCTCCCAGGTTAACCCGGCAGTTCCCTCTGACTTGGAACAGGTGATATTGAAGTGCATGGCAAAAAACCCATCTGATCGTTTTCAAGGCGCCGACGAGTTGCGGAAGGCTCTCGAACAATGCAGTGTTGCAAGCCAATGGGGACCAGAACAAGCGGCAACTTGGTGGAAAGCAGTGTCGGTGCGAACGACGGATTTGCCGGTAGAAAAGTTTCCTGTGGATGCGACCATGGACTACCAGCCGAACGAATCATGAAGAAACACCGAAAGCGCCAAGTGCAACTCTCCGCTTCGCACGCCGTCGCAATCTCAACCACCCAACAGGTAGCTTATCCAACAGGTGTAGATTGTGTCCCCAAGGGATTTGGGAAACTAGCGGTTTCCCGTTTGATTCCAATTGTGCAGCAACTCGCTGCACAAATGCGTCATGTGGTGCAGCAGGCTGCTGCACTTTTAGAATCCCCCAGACCAGAACAAAAACCACTTCCGCATATAGAAGAGATTGCGACGTGAAAACCCCTTTATTTCCGGGAATTCATCTGACAGGTCTGTGCTAATCTGCTCTAAAACGCCATCGCTAAATAGAGATTGGGATGATTGCTGGAGGCGTTGTTAATCGGTTAGTTCGCCGTAGAGAAACGCTCGGGCGAAGGCCCAGCGGCGTTTGGCGGTAGCTGGGGAAATGCCGAGCAATTCGGCAGCGTCCTTGAGCGGCATGCCGGCAAAATAGCGGAGCTTGAGTAGCGCGGCTACATCGGCATGTTCCGTTTCTAATCGCCGAAGAGCCTCGTCGATTGCCAACAACCGATCGGGCTGTTCATGGCTGGCGGGACAGTTGATTTCGAGATCCAACCGCTCGCAGTCCCCGCCATGTTTCCGCCTTCTCTTCGCCCGAGCTCGATCGATCAGGATTCGCCGCATGGCCTCCGCCGCTGCCGCAAAAAAATGTCCTCGCGAATCCCACTGTTGTGCCGTAGATTGATCTACTAATCGCAGATAAGCTTCGTGTACTAGCGCCGTGGCTTCCAGTGTCAGCCCCGATTTCTCTTTCGCCACCCTTGCCGCGGCCAACTTTCGCAACTCCTCGTAAACCAGGGGCAACAACTGCTCTGCGGCGGTTGGATCGCCGGAGTCGATGCGTGAAAGGATGTTGGTAATGTCTGTCATGTGTGGCATTCGCTATCTAGCCGTCTAGAGCCGTACAATAGGAGAGATCTCTGATTTGCGGCTTGCAGCCTCTTGCTTGCAGGGCTGTTTTCATTCAGTCATTCAGCCACGGCAACCAATTCTTGTCGGCGCGCAGGCGTTCCAGGAACGCTTGTGCCCACCCATACAAGTACACATCAAACTCTCCCGTGGCTAGTACGGCTTCAAGGTGCTCGATTGCCTTTGCACGTTTGCCATTTGCCAGCTCAGCCGTCGCGGCATAAAACTGTGTATGTACGACATCGAAGCGCTCTTCGCAGGCGTCCAACGCTGACTCAAACGAACAATTGCCAGCTTGAAACTCCGCTTGAGCACCCCAGCCAGATCTACGCAAAAGGCGGCTGTGTGTGAGACCTGACTTGGCAGCATCGAGCACACCACGCTCCTCGCCAGCCAGTTTATATACAATCCAATCTTGAAACGCGAAAATCCCAGGCTCGCTTTTCCGATTCTTTACCACCTGCGAAAACTGTGTTGCCAGCTCCTGGCGGGAAGAAAATTTCTCAAGCAGTGTAAACGCCCGAATCCCCGCAATGGAGGTAACGTAATCGGGCTCAGAACTCTCGAGTAGCGCGCGTGCCGTGTCATCGTTACCCATTCTAAACTGAGCAATGGCGGCTGCCTGAATTTGAAAATTGCCCGACAAACTGCGATGTTTGGCTTCCGCAAGTTCCTTTTGAATCAGGTCTAACTTGCCCTTTGAAAGTAGGTACCATGCTCGATCAGCATACGCGCTTTCGGTATCCAATGGGAGACTGTCATAAAGTGCGTCTGCCTTATTCGCAAATATGTCTGACTCAGCTGGCTTTAAAAGTTCAGCCAAGTGTAGGCTCATGCGATAATTTGCGAGCGCTAGATCAGACTGAAACTGTGAATTGTCAGGCAAATAGCGAACCAGCGCGTCAAGGTTTTGAATGGCTTCATCCAGTCCCTGTACCGCCTTGGTCGAGTCGAGCTCCCGGGAAGCGGCCGTCAAGAGAGTTGAACTGTATAGCCACATTGCCAGATGGTTTGTCGGGTCAATACGGCGAGCATCTTCTAAATCCTTTAATGCAAGTTTTGAATGGAAGGTTTTTAGAGCTGCCCCGCGAAACAAGTATTGCGAAAACGTTTCGCATTTTATGTCGAATAGTTGCGGGAGCTTTTCAAGATGCTCTTGTTCCAAACCACTGCGTTGCAATGCGTATGACAACAACGGAACAACGTTGCGATCGTTGTCCTTTCGGCTGCGGCTGATTTCGCGCAACTGACTGACCGCACCTTCGAAATTGCCGCGAAACAACTCGACTTGAGCGGATAGCAATTGAACTGTGTCATCGGAAAGTCCGCCTTCGTTAGCTGCGAACAAGCGTTCGCCCGCGTCATCAAAACGATTCTGCAGAATCAATGACTGTATCTCATTGGTAATCGCCTGAGCCAGCTGCACATCTCGCTTTGCAGCCTGCTGCTGATGATAGGTCGCTACGCTGCGTTGCCACACTAAGCCCCCTACCGAAAACAAAGCAAGCGATACCAACATCACAGAGGCCACCGTTCGCTGATTGCGATAAGCAAATCGTTTTAACCGGTATGTCAGCGAAGGCGGTCTAGCCTCAATCGGTTCACAGTTGATGTAATGATTGATGTCGGCGGCAAGACTATTGGCGGATTCGTAGCGGCGGTTGCGGTCTTTGTCGAGCGACTTGGTGACGATCCAATCTAAGTCGCCGCGAATGAGCCGGCTAAGTTGTCGAGGATCGGTGTTGCGAGTTTCCGATATCGACAGCGCGCGCTCACCCAGCGTACTGAGGCGAGTGCTGGGCTTCGGTGGCTCTTGCTCTCGAATCATCCGGCAAGCTTCATCGAAGGCTGCCGACGCAAGTTGCTCTTTCTCGGACGGTGTGCTGCCGGTCAACAGTTCGTACAGCAACACTCCCAATCCATAAACATCCGCACGCGTATCCACGTCAGCAATGCTCAACCCCGCTTGTTCAGGACTCATATACTGAAGAGTGCCGAGCGCTTGAAAAACGCCGGTGTACAGCGACCGATCGGTGAGCGGTTGATGCAAGGCCTTGGCGACTCCAAAGTCAATCACTTTCGGAACTGGCTGTCCATCTTGCTCGCTGACTAGCACGTTGCTCGGCTTGATGTCGCGATGAATGACCCCTTTTTGATGGGCATGTTGAACCGCGCTGCAGATCTTTGTGAATAGTTCCAACCGCTCGCGGATCGTCAATCGCCTCTTGTCGCAATATTCGGTGACCGGTAAGCCCCGGATTAATTCCATGACGAAGTACGGATGGCCTTGTTCCGTTGTTCCGGCATCCAAAACACGAGCGATGTGCGGATGATCCATTCGTGACAATGCTTCGCGCTCGGCCTCGAACCGCGCGATGACCTGTTCGCTGTCCATGCCTGGCTTGATCAGCTTCAACGCAACTTTGCGTTTCAGGGGTAGCCGTTGCTCGGCGGCCCACACCACCCCCATGCCTCCCGCCCCCAACCGCTCACGCAACTTGTACGGACCGATGCTGCTGTTGAGCAAATTTTCCGATTCGAATTCCCGCGTGGTTTCAACACTATCTTGTTGAAGAAAGCTGCCTGCCTTCTCGTGGGCTTCCAGCAGTCTTTCCAGCTTCACTTGTAGAATGGCGTTCTCTAAACCTACGCGTCTGAGATAGTCTGCCCGCAATTCGGCCGAATTCAGCTCAATGAGCTCGCCAAAGCAGACTTCAACCGATCGCACGTCGCTCATGGTACTTCTCCTGAAAGTTCTATTGTCAGGAACCAATGCGACTTTTCTTCGGTCAGGGCTCACGTAAATCAGAAAAATCTCGAATTCTAGTGAAAGCACGGCACGTTTTTAACACCATCCCCATGGGGACAGCGATGTGTGGCACGATCGTTTCCGATTGACATGAGATATTTGTGTAGCGGACAACCCGCCGTCGTCTGCCTTCCCTGCCGACAGCCTGCCAGTAGTTCATGGAATCGTCGGGCCAGCATCCGTCGAACTTCTCGGCGCTTGCCGTTCACGCGTGGAATCACCAAGCCATCCAATGAGATCATCAATACGCCGACCATGGATTCGCTGGCATTGTCGATAGCACAGTTCGATCGATTCTTTGTCAGCCCCATGTGCGGACCCACTCGGGCCAGCCTGCCATGCAGTCGAAGGTCCCCCAACCCTGATCGTCCGTCATGATCAATATCACGTTGGGCCTGATTCCATTGGACCTGTGCGTCTCCGCCATCGTGAATCCCACGCCAAAAGTGAAGCAACTCATCTGCACGATCAGGCACAGCAGGGAACGCATGGAGATTCCTCGTTGTGAAAACTGATGGCTCAACAATTTTGTTTGGAGCACCCGTCTCTGGCTATCGCACGATCATGTGAATACACGCCGGAGCCGTCGTTTGGCTGGGCGCGCTGTGGTATGATGGGAGCTGCGTCCCATCGTCAGCGGTCGAAATTGTGCCGCGAGGTATTCGAGTGCAGTTGAATCGAGATCGAGTAGCTATAAGGTTTCTTTTGTGCTTTATGGTCGCACCCGCACTGACGATGCTTTGCAATCCGATTGCGACTGCGGTAGAAGGCGTTGTTGCCTCCAACGCAAGCACTGCTTTGGAAGTGCTTAGTCCTCGATTGCGGGAGCTTGGGCAAAAGCGACGGGCACTCCAAGAATCGCTACGACGCGAGCCGGCACCGGTTTTTACACAAATCAGCTCTCGTGTCGGCTACCACTCTCGTACGCATTTGACCTCGGACGCGGCGGACTCCGTCGTCGTTGATCTTGGCCGCCCTTTCCGTATCGAGCGAATTGCGTTAGTGCCCATTACGGTCAATACTCCCATCTATGCCGACAAGGCTTATGGCTTCCCTGCTCGATTTCGTATCGACGTATGTGACCAACGCAATTTTAAGAACTCCGTTACGATCTTCGATTCAGGCCAAGTCGATTTCCCAAACCCAGGTCCGTTTCCCGTTTCGTGGTCCGTGGAAGAAGTGGAAGCACGATTCGTTCGACTTACTTCAACGCAACATCAGGAGTATCTGGGCTACTATTTCTGGGCAGTCGGCGAGTTGATGGTCTTTTCGGGCGGAGTGAATGTAGCCGCAGGGGCTTCGGTGCTATCCGCTCGTGGTCCAGAGTTTCCGCCGACCTGGGGTGCGGCGAACTTGACCGAGGGAGAAAGCCAAGCTTCGCTGCCGATCGTTTTTGAGAGAAGCCCGAGCAATGGTTGGCTCGCGAACCAAAAAACTCCTGTTATGGATGGGAAGTGGGTTCAGGTAGATTGGAAAACGCCGAAACAGGTGCAACAAATATGTCTCGTTCCAGCGCGTCCGACCGATGTTGCCGACACACCGGGCATGGGTTTCCCTTTGATTTATCGCATTGAAGGCCGAGCGGATGAAGCAGCGGATTGGCAGAGTCTCTATGAAAGCACGACTCCTGCCGAGCCTCATAACAGTGAGAGTCCAGTCGTTGTGCAAATACCCGATGTGGAGCTTTCCGCAGTCAGAGTCTTTGCACTGGATTTGCCAAAGGTAAATGATAGGACCCAGTTCGCTTTGGCGGAGTTGCAAATATACAACGGCGGTGATAATATCGCGTTCAATGCCACGGTAACCGCAAGCGATAGCTTCTCTGATGAACAATTTTCGCGATGGTACCCACAAGCGCTCGTCGATGGCTATACGAGTCAGTTTCGATTGGTCAAATGGCCGGACTACCTTGCGAAGACTAAAAGGCGTTCAAGCGATCTTCAGCAGCTCGCATCTGTGACGACGGAGTTTGAAGTACAGAGCGACCTGGTTGTTCAACGAGCAGGCTACACTGCGACACTAGTAATCGTCACACTGATTGTGTCCGCGATAGTTTCAGCAGTTCGGCTTCGTTGGCGACGCAAGCACGCCTCGCTGAAACTTCGCGAGCAAATCGCTGGCGATCTTCATGATGATGTCGGCAGCAATCTGGGTGGCATTGCTCTATTGAGTGAAGTTTGTTGCTCTCGTGAGGACATTCCCGATATGGTTCGCGAAGACCTGCGTGAGATTCAACAAATCGCACAAGCCAGTAGTGAAGCGATGAGAGATATTGTGTGGTTGGTTGCTACGCCACAAGGTACTTTGCATGACTTGGTGCTGCGAATGCGCAGTACACTTCGGCGCATTGCGGGAGTCCATGCAGTAGCTTGGAATGAAAATCTAGATCAGTCCGGAGAGCGGCGTGTAACTTTACAACTGCGACGAAACATTCTGCTGGCTTTTAAAGAGGCTGTTCATAATGCGATTCGTCACTCGCAGGCCGAACGCATTGAGGTTTCTGTCCGAGTCGAGAATCGAAGGTTTACATTCGAGGTCTCAGACAACGGGCAGGGGTTTGAGGTGGATCGTGCGAAACTTGGTCTCGGCATCAAGAACCTGAAACGCCGCGCCGAGGAGCTACGTGGTGATTGTCAATTCTATTCTGCCCCGCATCAGGGCACTAGGATAACTTTTCAGGTTCCTTTGTAAGAACTTAGGCCAGACCATGAATCAAAAAATGGAGAATTGCATTGACGTTTGGCTAGTCGAAGACAATAGATCTTACGCGAGAGCACTCGCTCGTGCGTTAGGCTCTGGCCAGGATATAAATTGCACATCGCAATTCCGTTCGGCGGAAGAATTGTTTTTGGCACTTAACGACCGACAGCCCGATGTGGTGTTATTGGATGTGCAACTGCCCGGCATAGACGGACTGACTGCGCTCGCTCAGTTGCGTCGCGAACATGTCGCCATTAAAGTGCTGGTGCTCACCGCCTTTGACGACGACGATAAGATTTTTCGTGCTGTTTGTGCGGGAGCGTCTGGTTATCTTCTCAAAACGTCCAAGACGGAGGAGATACTGAACGCCGTCAATGAGGCTTGGCATGGTGGTGCTCCAATGACACCCTGTGTTGCCCGGCGAGTGTTGGATTTGTTTGCCACCATGAGTTCCTCGCTACCTGCAAAGCAGCACATAACCGACTTGCTGACCGATCGGGAACGAGACGTCTTGCGACTGATGGCTGATGGGCTGGTGAAAAAAGAGATCGCACAGCGGTTACATTTAAGCGTTCACACCGTCAATACCCACATCCGCAGCATCTACGAAAAGCTGCATGTCAGTACCAACACCGGCGCGGTTGCAAAGGCCCTCCGTGAAGACTTAATCTGATCACAGCCTTACTGGCGGACTGCGTCACCTTGCCGAAGACTCACAAGATATTCCACAAGATCGGCAACCTGTTGAGGCGTGAAGTTGTTGATCAACCCCGACGGCATCAACGAAATGGTTTGAGTTTTTTCCTCCTCGACATCCTCTTCTTCGACTTTCGTGGTCTCACCATTGGCAAGTCCCAAGGTAATCACACCACTATTGCGATCCAGGACGAGGCCGGTCACGATGCTTCCGTCGCTCATCAATAGGCTGCTTGAGACGAAGTTGTAATTAATGGCCGCATTGGGATATTGAATGTGGTACAGGAGTTCTTTGGCTCCATACTTCGTACCGATCGAAGCCAGATTTGGACCGACCAAATTCCCCTCGCCTGTCGCGCGATGGCATCGCGAACAAACTGCCTCCTTGTGCTGTTCGAACAACTCTCTGCCTCGGGCAATGTTCCCTTGCAAAGCAAGCAAGTCGTTGTAATCGAAGATCTTCTGCTTCGCATCAGAATCTTTTGGCATCTTGCGTGCCGCCAACTGCTGGACCTTGCGGTCACTATGGTTGTGAACGAGGAACGTAAACTCGCTGGCTAAATCATCCGGCAAGGCTCCCTTTAAATACAGTTCCATCAATGACTGCGCCCCTTCAAACGTCGAGGATGCGAGTTGGATCGCTCGTTGTCGTAACGCGATGGGCATCTCTTCATCTTGAACGATATCTACCAGTGGTTGCACTCCTGCGATGGCACCTAGGGCTTCGAGGGCTGACTTGGAAACGGCACCGGTATCGCGGTTTTGCTTGGCTTGGTTCAACAGCCTCATGGCGATCGCTTTGATCGGTTGGTGGCGGAGTTTTCCTAAGGCCGCCAATGCAGCGGCACGAGATTGTTCATTGCGATCACTATCTTCGACTAGCTCCAACAAAGCGTCGACAAACAGATCCAACTTTGATGTAACGATCAAGCGGATCGCGTCTCCAGAGAGCCCATCGTCCCTGAGTGCGGTGCGGATGACTCCATGGAAATCATCGCTGTTGAGGAGCGTTTGCCAGCGACCGTCCGCCCGCGCCGCAAAAGCTTTCAGAACCTGAATTCGACTCTCTGGAGAGGTCTTGGGATCTTCGTAAAGCGTAACGAGTAGTTCGCCAGCCTGTATTGCGTCTATCGACGCCAGCGCGATGATCGCTGCTTGCTCGATTGATTCGGATTGATTCTTCATGAGAATTGTTGCGATCGCCGGCACTGCTTCGGCACGTCCCAATCCCCACGCCAAGCCCATCAAGCTCGATGCTATATTCGCAGGAGGTAATTGATCGCCTGGACGAAGGAACGCGTCGTTTGAACCGATGGGAAAGAATGGCGGCATAGCTACAAGTCCGTCGTCCCAACCAGTCGATAGAGCCTTTTCACACAATTCTGTAAACAAGCTCGAAAGAAAATCTGCTTCACGATTCCTAACCGCCGCGCGAATCGCCTCCAAGTAGAACCTATCCTGTCCATCCCAGGTCGATACACACTGTTTTAAAATCTCCTCAACGTCCTGGGTTGGCACGCGCCGTAGCGACATCAACAATTCGCGACGGACTCCAGCATCAACATCCTTGGCCAACGTTTCAAGCTTATCGATATCAAGTAATGGAGCTGAAGTCTCTCCATTCCCTTCGACAATGAACTCACTCGACGTGTCCTCCGATAAGAGCTTCAGTGCGGCTTCGCGAAGACGTGGGTCGGAAGCCTGCAGCGCAGCCAAGGTATCGGCTTTACCCGTCTTAGGGATAGCGTGCAGTACTGCGAGCGCCCTTGCCTGCTCGAACACGCTTCCGGACTTAAATAGCTGCAGAAGTTTCTCACGAGCGGCGGGCCCCATTGCCAACAACTGATCCCGAGCGGCCAAGCGCATGGCCATGTTGGGAGACTTTAGCCAGTCAATCGGAACAAAGGTTGCATCTGCCTTGCTGGATTGGTGCAACCGGTGGTATGTCAAATGCAGCCTTGGCTTGGGTTTGCTGCTGCTGGCTATCAGTGCCATCCTCAACCTGGCAGTGGTGCCCCTGGTAAACAGGCATGCATTGCCTGGTGTTACACAACGGGTGCAAACTGTCATACAGAGAGAGGTGAGCAGTAGAGGAAGATGGACATGTTTAGCAGGGCAAAACAGGGAGTGAACAGTTG
>JBGSTP010000050.1:0-5355 GCA_041736515.1 Pirellulaceae bacterium | reverse complement strand
CCTGAAGTCGAAGGACACCCTGCCTATGCCACGATCGCTGATCTGCCGGAAGTTCCCGAGTCCCTATCCATCGTCACGCCACCGAGCGTCACTCGCAAAATCATTCAACAAGCCATCGCGGCCGGCGTAAAGAACATCTGGATGCAACCCGGCGCTGAAGATTCGCAAGGCAGCCAACTAGCTCGCGAGGCTGGACTCAACGTCATTGATGACGGAAGCTGTGTACTCGTATCAATCGCACTTGAGCGGTCGTCGCGGAATTGAGGCTCAATGGAACGCCTGCCAAGACTCTGTTAGAATCTTAAGCTTTTAGATGGCGCCTCTGGGAATCGCACATGTCCGACCAAAGCGAAGAAAAGAAATCCGAAGAGACATGCCGACCAGCTTGCCCTGTTTGTGGCGGATCTTTGATCGAGATCCGCGCCAAGCTTCAGTGTTCCCGCTGCCACACAATTTGCGAAACTTGCTGCGAGGGCGGTCGTGGGTAGATCCAATCGCCAGTAAGACGTGCCAGGCTGGCCATGTCTAACAAGCTACAAGTAAACCATCTTCGACGACGAGTTCCGTTGTTTCGGTCTTGGCCTGTTTCTGATTCAGCTCGCCGCGCAGAATCTTGACATCGGATGGGGCAACGAGGCCGAGGGTGATTCGGTTGCCTTGGATCTTGACGACTTCCACAGTGATGTTGCCGTCGATAACCAGCTTCTCACCAACTTTGCGACTTAGAACTAGCATTTTGATTCTTCCTTGAGTTTGCTTGCTGCGGCGAAGTGTTGTAGCTGGTCTGCCGCGTCCCAACACTATTACTATCAGCGAGCGCCGTGACACCTTTGGTCAAAGTTGCAAATAATTGCGAAGATTTCTTGCAGCTAGAACTACAACATCGGCCCCCTGCGACCGTTAATCAGCGATATCACGAGCATCACTAGAAATACGAAAAACAGAATTCTGGCGGCTTGCATCGCTATGCCAGACAAACCGAACATCCCGAATGCGCTAGCGATCAAGGCATCTAGCAGAAATATCAAGGCATACCGTAACATCAAAATCTCCTGCTCGTTTTGCGAGCGTTTAAGTTATTAACCAAGTGACTCTCCCCATCTCCAATACGAGGGCGCCGAGTCTCATCTATCATCCACTGCCTTGGGCATCGCGGATGTCCTAACTGTTGTGCGAATGTCCACGGCAGGATGGCCGAGCACATCACACAGCAGGGTAAATGCATCCGAGAATGGGAAGAGTATCGAAAGAAAAAGCGTCGATGATTCCGCCTCCATAGCTAGACCTTCGAGGGAACCGAAGTGGCATCCCTCCCAGATCTATCTATGCAAAACGGCCGAACCGCGTCTCATTACCCAACGACAAGTTTCGCAATTGAAGGTCTCTTAGTGAAGCGAACGACCTCCTTGCAACTACGTGCTAAAGCCGAAAAATCATTGCTCAATTTACAAACGCATCGTGCTGGCAGAAGCCTCAGCGCACGCGTTTGTAAGTACCAAAGAAAAATTGTTGGGGCTTGCCGGTTGGCGTGGTGTGCAGGTACTCGCTGCACTCTACGGGTTCGAATGATGGCCCCAGTTCTGCTTGCATCGTGGCTGCATCGTATTGGCAGATCGGTAGGCCACTGCACTTATCGGGACCGCCCTTGGCAAACGTTCCTACGACGAAGTAGCCGCCGATTGGAAGGGATCGCTTCAGCAACTCCACGTAGTGTCTGCGGGCCTCCGGATCGGTGACGAAATGAAACACCGCCCGATCGTGCCAAACATCGAAATCGCCCAAAGAGTCCCGACGCGTGATGTCGGCTACGATCCACTCGACCTGCGACGCTCGCTCACCAAGTCGGGCCTTGGTCGCCTCGATGGCGGTTTGCGAGATATCGAGTACTGCGACATGCTCGAATCCCGCGTTAAGCAGTCGATCGACTAAAAACGATTGCCCCCCACCGATGTCGATCACCCGCCCAAGCGAATTACTTGCTGCACCGACGATCAGATCGAAAGACTTTTGCGGATCGGACTCATACCAACTCACGTCGGTAGAACATTTAGTTTTGTAGACGTCTTCCCAATGTTCAGCAGTGTCCACAGGTTGGTTCCTCAATGTCATGCTCCTCTGCGAAGCGTCTCTGATGGATGTTCTCCAAAAATACGAAAATATCGTCCAGCGAATCTTCCAATATCGAAGAAACCGAACTTCATAGCGACAGCGGCAACGGTCGTACTGTGTGGAGTGCTATTCACCAGCACCCGACGAGCGAGATGGTGCCGATGGTTTAGGAGATAAGTTTGCGGAGTTATTCCAAGCTGCTCCTGAAATGTCGCCAGAAGCGTACGCTGACTGACTCCGAGCAAAGTGGCTAGTTCGGGCACCGAAGACTCCCATGCGCTCGTGTCATTAACCAACTCGATCGCTCGGGAAATCAACGCTTTGCGATTTGCTTCTGACTTGAGTTCAATTGGACGTGTTGAGCTAGCTCGCTCTTCGAACAACTCGCGGAATGCAAATAGAAGGTTCGCCTGTATCGCTTCCGCGACGCAATCCGAACATGTGTTAGAACTTCTACTCGAGGCCACGGGAAATGCGGCATCCAAGACTGATCGAATCCGGTTGATAAGGCGGCCATCGACGTCAATCACGCTAGCCGAACCTAGCCTGGTTGGAATCTTATCGGGGACGGCAAGGCAGATGCTTGGTATGTAGACGGTATACCATTCGACTGGCCCTCGGCCAGAAAAACGGAACTCGGATCGCGGCGGTAAAACAGCAATCGAGTCATCTATTAGAAGTTTCCCATTGAGAGGTACGGGGGCTCCCGATCGAAGAAAGTAGAATGCCCAGCCCTCGGGCTTGACCGCGCCTTGCGTCAGTAAGCCGCTACCCTCGATTCCATGTTGTAGTCGCAGAGTCCCGATTTCCCGCTGTTCGATTGACCAGCACCTCTCGTGAGGGTGCAGCAGCCGGACATCCAGATCGGCATCATGGATGGCCTCAGCATAGGCTTCGAAGTTGGTGAAGGTGCTCGTCACGGTCGCCTTGGCATGCTCAAAAGTACAGTGGAGCGGAGCCTCTGCAACGCGCCCAGCATGAAAAGTCTACCAGATTTTCCCGCTTTTGCGAATTTTACGTAGAGAGGTAGGTCTAATTGGCTACGATTTACGGGTTTCGGCCCAACGGCGTCTTGCCCCGGCACTTCGATCTTTTCAGGAACGACTTATCTCCCATTGGAACCGCTAATGAAAAACCACTTACCTTCCCACATCCTTTTGCTAACGGCCACGCTGGTGGTTTCCGTGGCAATGGTACCGGCGGCTCAAGCCCAAACTGCAAAGAAACCCAACATCCTTGTCATCTGGGGCGATGACATCGGCACGGAAAACATCAGCTACTACAACCGTGGCATGATGGGTTACAAGACACCTAACATTGACCGAATTGCCAAAGAAGGAGTTTTCTTCACTGACTATTACGGTCAACAAAGTTGCACCGCCGGCCGCGCCGCCTTCATCAACGGCTCCTGTCCAGTCCGCACCGGCATGACCAAGGTCGGCATCCCCGGCGCACCTGAAGGTTGGCAGAAGACTGACGTCACCATGGCTACCGTCATGAAGAGCCTTGGCTATAGCACCGGTCAGTTTGGGAAGAATCATCAGGGCGACCGCGACGAGCACCTGCCTACCATGCACGGCTTCGATGAATTCCTCGGCAATCTCTATCACCTCAACGCAGAGGAAGAGCCGGAAAATGAGGACTATCCCGGCGACATGGAATTACCTGGTGGCAAAACCTTCCGCGAGGCATTCGGACCACGCGGAGTGCTGCATTGCAAAGCCGACGGCAAGGGTGGGCAGACGATTAAAGACACCGGCCCGCTTACCAAGAAACGAATGGAAACTATCGATGATGAAACCGTCGCCGCCGCGAAGGATTTCATTACCCGCATGAACAAAGAGGGAAAGCCGTTCTTCTGTTGGTGGAACGGTACCCGCATGCACTTCCGCACTCACGTCAAGGCCGAGAACAGGCACAAGGGCAATGATGAATACACTGACGGCATGATTGAGCATGACCTTCATGTTGGTGAACTCCTCAAACTACTCGATGACCTCGGCATTGCGGACAACACCATCGTCCAGTACTCCACCGACAACGGTCCGCACTACAACACCTGGCCGGACGCGGGCACCACGCCTTTCCGAAGCGAGAAGAACTCGAACTGGGAAGGCGCGTATCGAGTTCCTTGCTTCATTAAGTGGCCCGGCCATTTCCCGGCCGGAGAGGTTCGCAATGGGATCGTATCTCACGAAGATTGGCTGCCCACCTTCGCTGCCGCCGGTGGCAACACAGAGATCGTGGAGCAGTTGAAAAAGGGAGTCGAGCTCAACGGTCGCACTTATAAGAACTTTATCGATGGCGCTAACCAACTGGACTATATCAACGGCAAATCCGCCGAGTCACTACGACCTAATTTCATGTATGTGAATGACGACGGCCAAATCGTTGCCATGCGATATAATGACTGGAAGGCAGTCTTTCTCGAAAACCGTGGCCAAGCCTTTGAAGTCTGGCGTGAGCCTTTCACCGAGCTTCGCGTGCCGCTGCTCTTCAACCTGCGCCGCGACCCGTACGAAAAGGCCCAGCATAACTCGAACACGTACAACGATTGGTTCCTGGACCGCGTCTTCATCCTCGCGCCAATGCAGCGCGTTGCCGGACAGTTTCTCATGACCATGAAGGACTATCCACCCAGCCAGACTCCCGGTTCCTTTAATCTGGAAGGCATACAGAAGAAGATCCAGGCAACTATGGGCGGTCGCTAACTGCTCATGCGCTTTCGCCGCCGTCCGTCAAGGCGGCGGCCTTGGTCTTTTTGAAAGTAACGCCATGAAACTCGCCATAGCTTTGTTCTTTGTCGTTGTGTGTGCACTCTCGCGCGAGGTTGTTTCCCAGGACCGCACCGTCATCCCGCTGCCCGAACCGGCTTTTGAAGGCAAAATCGGCGAGACCTACAAAGACTCGCAAGACGCGTGGCCGAAGCTACCCGCGCCGCCTGCCGGTGCGCCGAATGTCGTTGTAATACTGCTTGATGACGTGGGCTTCGGGCAAACCGGCACCTTCGGCGGACCGATCCCGACGCCGGCACTCGACAAGCTCGCCGCGAATGGGCTGCGTTACACGCGTTTCCATACGACAGCGATCTGCGGACCATCGCGCGCGGCACTTATCACTGGACGCAATCACCACAACGCGGGCTCGGGCTTTCTGGCCGAGTGGGCGACTGGTTTCCCGAGTTACAACAACATGATTCCGAAGACGACCGCTTCGGTCGCCGGCACGCTGAAAGGGAACGGGTAC
>JBGSTP010000013.1:0-22672 GCA_041736515.1 Pirellulaceae bacterium | reverse complement strand
CGGCTATGTTGTTCGCAGCGGTGCTGCTCCACCTGGTCCACAAACCGTGTGGATTGGCATCCAACGCATGCACGACTTCGCCAATGCTTGGCTAACCTTTGGACCCGGAGCCGCCCTCTAATTTGTGTGTAACAACGAGGTGCGGCGGGCGTGATTTTCGGCAATGAGTGGAATAGGGATTTCGATAATTCACGGCGCAACCCGCGCTATGGAAACACCAACACATTGGGGATGGGTGAGGGGCACATCAACAGCATCTTTACGGGCTCGCCCACGAATCCTGGTGGCAATTGCAACAGCATTTGTGCGCGCGGCGCGGCCAGCTACCATGTCGGTGGAGCTCAGTTTGCTTTGTCCGATGGCTCCGTTCACTTTATTAGTGAATCTATCAATTGGGTTCCCAACGCTGCACTGAATAGCACTTGGGAATACTTGGGAGCCATGTCGGATGGGCAAGTCCTGGGAGAGACCGGATTCTAAGAATCCCAGCGGTCGCTGGTAGCCATGCAAAGCCAAGCGGCCGAGGTTGATGGCCGATTAGCTTGCTCCGATCCCATGAGTTTTAGTTAAGGTAAGAAAATATGAGCTGCAAGCTTCGCTCTCTCCACGCAATTGTTCTGTTTGTGCTGCTTGGCCCTTTCGCAGCAGGGTGCCGCGAAATGAAAGTTGCACCGGTATCGGGCACGGTAACTCTAGATGGCAACCCACTCAAGAAGGCGTCCGTTGTTTTCCAGCCCGAAGGCGGACGGCCATCCTTCGGAGTCACCGACGAGAATGGCTACTATCGCCTGGGGTATTCTATGAACGAGGAAGGAGCCGAAGTCGGTTCCTGCAAAGTGACCCTCTCTACCGCTCTCGAGTCAGGCGACTACGGATCGAAAAAGTCGAAAGAGTTGGTGCCTCCACGCTATCTTAAAGAACCAGTTGTTGTGGAAGTGCAGCCCCGATCCAATACGATCGATATCGCGCTAACAACCACACCCTGAATGGCTTAGTTGCACCGCGTCCAGTGAAGCGAATACTAGCCCGGGCTGTACGTAGGTCGCAACATGACATGGCGGGAGCCAAAGGACAAAATGCCGCTGATGGTGGCGCGATCGCCCAACAAATCCACCACCCCTTCCCCATAGACCCAAGGAAAGGAGCCCACAGTGCAGTTGAGGCTGAACGTCACAACGCCATGGATTGACACAGTAATTTAAGCTGGCTCTGCTGATTACCAATGCGCTTAGTCAAAATCGTCGCGCCGGCTTTCTAGCCGCATTTTCTCTGCGCCGATGCCGTTGAAGGGCACGTTTTGATTAAATGCTGAAAGTCGGAAGGGGGACGGGATAAGCTAAAAACGCGGAGTACACGGAGCGGAGGGACGCAGTGTCCGAGGTTGTCCGTCCTGTAAAGCAATCGGGCATGTGGTCGTCTCGAACCGCTAGTAGGCGCAATCAGAAAAACCGGCCCGTGCTTGGCCGCTCACTATTCATAAATGCCGACGATTTCCAGCAGCCAGAGCCGGGGGACACAGCACATTGGTGGGTGTCCCCGCGACGTCAGTGGAGAGCCAGCCAGAGTCGGGGGGACACAGCACATCAGAGTCGGGGGACACAGCACATCGGTGGCTGGACACGCGACCCCGGCGAGATGCAGTGTCCCCCCATCTCTCACGCGACCCCGGCGAGATGCAGTGTCCCCCCATCTCTCACCAGTCCATCCCCAGGCCATCCACTCAACCGGTAGTATCCGGACACAGTCTGGACACAGCGTTCTGCAAGCTGGGGGCAGTGCCGGGGACACAGCGAGAGCCGGGGGGACACGAGAGCCGGGTGGACACAGCACATTGGTGGCTGGACACGCAACCCCGGCGAGGTGCAGTGTCCCTTATCTCACACCCCACCAGCGAGATGCAGTGTCCCGCATCTCATGTACTGTGTTCAAAGTGCAGTGTCCCCAGCCATCTATCCCGCGACCCCGGCGAGATGCATTGTCCCCAGGCCATCCACTCAATCGGAAGTATCCGGACACAGCGCTCTGGAAGCTGGGGGCAGTGCCGGGGGACACAGCAAGAGCCGGGTGGAAATAGCCAAGATCCGGGGACACAGCACATTGGTGGGTGGCCCCGTGACGTCAGCGAGGTGCAGTGTCCCCAGCCATCGTGTCCCAGCCCTTGTATAATTCGGTCGGTAACACAAATTATTTGGAATTCTCGTAAAAATAGAGTCTTGGAACATCGGTTACGTCTGATACCACCAAGCACTCCTTGCCGTCCAATTCATAAGATAGAAAAGAATTGCTGTCCGATATCTCGGTAATCGCAATTCCTTTTATTTGGTCATAGGAGATTTTCGGCTGCGCATGGTGTTTTCCGTTGAGCGAGCGAGTTATCAAATCTCCATTACGTGTAAACTGACATCGAAAGTGAGAATTTCCCCAACCAGCCTTCCTCTTGCCATCGCTCCCGCGAATTTCAATTACTCCCCCTGCGCATGCAACCTCATCGCGAGCAGGGTAATAGGCCATTTGCAAAACAGGCATTTCTCTATTGCTGTCTAGAGTTGTCACTCGAAATGCTGTCGTATCAATAATCTTAAGTCCATCCCCGCCTACCCATAGCCGGTTATTAGGCAGTTTCAGGAGTGAAAATGTTCTGAATCCAACATCGTACTCTCGTATCAATCCATTTGTCATAGAGTGTTGAGCGATACACTGACCACTTCCAAAAAAGACAGTTCTCTCTGTTTGATCGACAAACAGTGGATCATTGACCCCTGCTACATCCAGTCGATTGATTGTTTCACGTTTTCCAGAAATCAGATCAATCAATTCTAACGACTGATCTTGCAGCAGAAAGGCTTTATCCTCAGCCCAATACACGGCTCGAAACCTTTCTTCACCAAAAGGTTCATTTGACGTTCCAGCAGATCGATCAAGTTTTGTAAGCATCCGGTTTTTAAGAAAAGCCCAAAGATTTCCGCGACTATCAAAATGCATCCATTGAGCAGAGAAATCTACTGTAATAGTTTCCACTAGTCGCATATCTTGTGACCTACTTAGGTTAAGAAATATCGTACAGGATATTGTGAGTTGGCCTATGCCATCGGCGGGCCGCTCCCGCCCAAACCCTGGAAGTGATTCCAAAAATTCGGTTCACGACTGTCTTCAATTATGTTCTCAAAGAAATCGGGAATCATCTCGTACCAATGTTCCGTTTCTCCATCAAGATAATCCTCGATTGCTCCTATTGCTGGATCATGTATTTCCAGAAATCCTTGGGGGAGTGCCTGGGGGACACAGCAAATTGGTGGGTGTCCCCGCGACCCCGGCGAGATGCAGTGTCCCCAGGCCACACCAGCGAGATGCAGTGTCCCGCATCTCATGTACTGTGTTCAAAGTGCAGTGTCCCCAGCCATCTATCCCGGTAACTCTAGATGGCAGCCCGCTCAAAAAGGCCTCGGTAGTTTTCCAACCCGACGGTGGGCGACCATCGTTCAGCCAAGATCCGGGGACACAGCACATTGGTGGGTGGCCCCGCGACGTCAGCGAGGTGCAGTGTCCCCAGCCATCTTCCCCAGCCATCTATCCCCAGCCATGCTGGACTTTAGAGTCACGGGACACAGCACGGCAGTGGCTGGACGCGACCTCAGCGAGAAGCCGTTCACTTTTGGACACTGTGACACATGTCCCCATGGACACTTGCTGGTGACTCACGCAAAGGCGCCAAGTCGCAATGAAGTGGCCCAACTAGATTTTGTTGTTTAATTTGGATGCTGCGGATTGCTAAATGGAGTTGAAGCACTAGGCTGGAAGCGGACCTTTATGCTATTGAGCGAACCAGCCTGATTTGCGGATTGGGACGTGACCGGCAAGTTGGAACTCGTTGGGCCTTCCATAACTAAGGGACGAATGATGCATCATCTATGTTTTTTCCGGCGTAACGCTTCCGTTGTTGGGCGCATGTGTGTCTGGCTCGTGCTCGCCATTGCGCTGCCCCAAGTGGGAGCACAGGAGCTGGTAAGCCCCGAGAGTACCATTCGCTTGCGATATCAAAAGACCGAGAGCTTGGTCGCTATGCGCGATGGAACTAAACTACACACAGTCATTTATGCACCGCGCGATACTACGCGCAGCTACCCAATCCTCTTAAAACGCACGCCCTATTCTTGTGCGCCCTACGGCTCGGACACGTATCCTGCGGCGTTAGGGCCCAGCGAACAATGCATGCGCGCTGGCTATATCTTCGTAAACCAGGATGTACGCGGCAGATTCATGTCCGAAGGCGCATTCCAGCAAGTCACTCCGCACATTGCCAATAAGGTTTCGCATGCAGACGTGGATGAAAGCTCAGACACATTTGACACAATTGAATGGTTGCTGACCCATGTCCCCAACCACAATGG
This sequence comes from Pirellulaceae bacterium, assembly GCA_041736515.1. Classification (GTDB taxonomy): domain Bacteria; phylum Planctomycetota; class Planctomycetia; order Pirellulales; family Pirellulaceae; genus Aureliella. Next base: position 18,284 of record JBGSTP010000013.1, on the reverse strand, counting down.
TCGTGTGGGAATGTACGGAATCTCCTATCCTGGCTTTTATGCATCGGCTGGAATGATCGACGCGCATCCGGCACTGCGAGCCGTGTCTCCCCAAGCTCCAGTGGGCGATTGGTACTTTGACGACTTCTTGCACAATGGTGCGTTCTTCCTAGCACACGCCTATCGCTGGTTGAACAACAATGCGCATGATCGAACTGGTCCAACTACGGAGAAGCCTGTGGCTGAGGTTCTGCCGTCGATCGATGGCTACAACCTTTTTCTCGACGCCCTAACTATCGAAGAAATCAATCGACGCTATTTGAAGGGTAAGGTGCCGTTTTGGACCGAGATGATGGCTCACCCCAACCGCGATGAGTTTTGGAAAAAACGCGAAATTCTACCGCATCTGAAAAATGTCGCGCCGGCCGTGATGGTAGTTACTGGATGGTATGACGCTGAGGATTTGTACGGTTCGTTTAAGACGTATCAAGCCATTGAGCATCACAACCAGAGTATTAACAATGTGTTGGTAGTTGGCCCTTGGATTCATGGAGGATGGGCTAGTGGGCCAGGTGAAAAGCTAGGGGATGTTGCGTTTGGCTCCAAAACAAGTGAATTCTATCGAGCTGAAATTGAGTTCCCTTTTTTCGAAAAATATCTCAAAGATGCAGCACACACTGCGCCCGCAGAAGCGACTGTGTTTGAAACAGGCTCCAACGTTTGGCGGGCTTTTGATCAGTGGCCTCCGCGCGATGCAGCGCCCAAGACCCTGTATCTCCGCGAAAACCAATCATTGGACTGGGAGTCACCAAAGTCACAGGGAGAATACGATGAATTTATTAGTGACCCGAAGAAGCCCGTCCCATTTACGGAAGTCATTACGCCTCGCATGACGGTGGAATACATGGTGGAAGATCAACGATTCGCGGCTCGACGACCGGATGTTCTAGCCTATCAAACGCCTGTGCTCGAATCCGATGTCACACTTGCAGGTCCATTAAAGGTCGAGCTGTGGGTAACTACAACTGGCAGTGACGCCGATTTTGTAGTCAAGCTGATCGATGTTCAACCGGATGGAACCGACGCCAGCACCTTACCCAATTATCAAATGATGGTTCGCAGTGAAGTAATACGTGGACGATTTCGCGATTCCTTCGAGCGTCCTACGCCTTTTGAACCGGGAGTGGCATCCAAAGTCAGCTTCGAATTGCTAGATATCCTCCACCGGTTCAAAAAGGGCCACCGCGTCATGATCCAAGTGCAAAGCACATGGTTTCCGTTGGTCGACCTTAATCCGCAGAAATTTGTTGACAATATCTACGTGGCGAAGCCCGATGATTTTCAAAAGGCCACACATCGTATCCTGCGTTCGGCTTCCTATCCTACCAATCTCCAGATGAGAGTACTTCCGTAGAAAGCTCAGCTGTTATTTCTTCTTTCGGGGCTCCAGCTCTTTGATGCGTATGTCCTTGAATTCGGCCCACATCGGTTTGCCAGGGTGCAATTGCAGAGCCAGTATGCCTTCCGTTAGTGCCAACTCAGGCGAGTCGGTGAAGTCCAAAATTAGCTTGCCGTTCAGGTAATGCCGGATGCGGCGATTGCGAGCGATGATGACAACTTCGTTCCAGTCATCCAACTTGAAAAGCTTCTTGAACTCATCGTTAGAGATCAATGATTCGGTGACTTCCTTCTTGCCCTCGGTCATTTTCGCGCGTTCGCCAACCAGGCAGATTCGACCACGGCCAGCCAGGCCTTCGCCGTAGATAAATCCCGAAACGCTGGGGAATTCAACTTCATTGCGCAACTCATGTTGATAACCGCGCACGCTCCATTTGTTCTTTGCGTTGTCTTGGGTGTTGTGCTCGGATCGATATTGGATGCCCGAATTGTTAGTGTTGGTGCAACGGAAGGATAAACGCAAGTCAAAATCCTTCGTCTTACCATCCTTCCAAATCAAGAATGTATTTCCGTTGGCTTTGTTTTCCTCGGTCGTTTCGCCGTGTATAACACCGTCTTTGACCGTCCATAATCGCGTGTCTCCATCCCATCCCGAAAGATCTTTGCCGTTGAAAATCTTTTTCATATCGGCAGGCTCTTTAGGGGCAGTGCCCAGGTCCTGAGTCCAAGCCGGCAAGGCAAGGAAAGTGGCGATGGTGAGTGCATAAAGGGTCTTTTTCATATTTCTTTCTCCGTGTCCGTGTTGTTCAATCTCTGAAAGGGCTTGGACCTAAGTTGGTTGCGAATGGACTGATTTCTTCAAGCTGAATCGAGCGAGGCAACAAAGCCGTGCCTTTGCTGAGCCTGTTACTAGGCAAACAGCTCGGCTACGGGAGTGCCGTTGTCGGTAATGGGAACGGGGCGATTTCCGTCATACAATTCCGTGCGGAAGTCGATACCCAACGCATGATGGATCGTTGCATGGAAATCTGGGATGGAGATGGGCCTCTCCACTACGGATTTTGACATTTCATCCGTCACGCCGATCGCACCACGATGCTGGAGACCGCCACCCGCTAAAACCAGGGAGAAAGTACGCGATTGATGACCGCGTCCGCCAGCGCTGTCGAATTCTGGAGGTCGCCCAAACTCCGTTCCGATGACGATTAGCGTCTTATCCAATTTCTTGCGTGCTTCCAGGTCGTCGATGAGCGCTGCGACAGCCTGGTCGAGCTCCTCAATTAGCGTCCACTGGTTCTGCTGCCCTTCCTGGTGTGTATCCCAGCCGGTTCCGTTGACAAAATTCAAATTGTGCGAAACCTCTACAAAACGGACGCCGTGCTCGGTCAATCGTCGAGCAAGCAAGCAGCGCTGTCCGAATTCTCCACCGTAGCTCTCGCGTAGTGCGCTAGACTCGCGCTGCAGGTCAAAGACGCGCATGAAATCGGGACCCGCCAGGCGTTGGTTTTCGCTGAGCGCTTCGTCGTAGGCCTGAAGCAGTTTTGAATCTGGCAACTTTGCCAGCGTTGTTTTTCTGACTGAATCCAGCATCGCCATGCGACGGAACTGCCGTTCCTGCGTCACGTAGTCTGGTCGAGTCAGGCCCCGAGGGCCGCTACTGAGATCGGTCAGGTACAAGTAGCCGTGCTTGGCTCCCAAGAAGCCTGGGCTCCGCGACATGTTGGGATAGCCAATTACGGTGTAAGCAGGAGCGCTGTCATCGAGCGCGCCTCGCTCATGGGCAACTGCTGCACCGATAGCTGGATACTGGATGGTGCCATTGACTGGCCGACCAACGTGCACCCAATATACGGCTGCCGCATGTTCGTCGATCATTTCATGGTGGACTGTTCGCAAAGCTGTAACGCGATCCATGCGAGCTGCCATCCGCGACAGGTGTTGGCAGACCTGCACACCGGGCACAGCCGTATCGATTACGTCGTAGTCCGTACCCGGTTTGCGTTCTTTCGAGCTGCCCCGCTGCTTGGGGTCGAACGTGTCGATTTGCGACATACCACCGCCGAGCCAGATAAAGATCACGTGTTCCGCTTTACCTGCTGCGGGCAGAGACGACAAATGATCCTCTGCAGCCAGTCGCGTCATTCCACTTGCCGCCAAACCCACGGCGGTAGATTGAGCCAAAAACTTTCTTCGATCCATGGTAACCTCGTAAACTGGGTGTCAGCGATTTCGTTGAGCTTAGGGAACAAACTGGAATTCCGGAGAATTGACCAAAGCCCAAAGGGCATCTTCGGCTTTCTCGCGCCACGCCATTGTCAGACGCGAGGTTGGTTCAGGGCCGGCAGCGACCTCCAATTCAATATCGCGCATTAGTGCATTGGCTTCGACGGCGAAATGGTTCGACCAAGTTGCAAAGCCACGGCTTAAGGGCGGCAGCTTTTCAGTAGCGGGCGGGGCTTGAAGTCGATTCGCGAATCCATCGCTCAATTGTGCGACGAAAGCCGCTCTTTCTTCAGGACTCGGCTGCCGCGTCAGAACGCTCATAAACAGTCGCTCGACGAACTGATCCGGCGATTGACTTTGAATTGCGAACTGTGTGGTGGTTGATTGATCGGTCAGCCGCGACACAAAGCCCGTAAGCGCTCCATTAGCAACGACGCCAGGCTGAACCATATTCGCCTCGTATTCGCGATGCGTAAGCGGAGACTGTCTCGACTGCCGCCAGCCAAATGCTTCTAGACATTCTACAATCGTGGCGGCTTTAGGCAGCGATAGGCTTGGACGGTCGCGTTCGTTGGAAAGCGACGTTAATTGCCAGGCGCGGGAAGCTTCGCCAAGATTCAGGAAATTCTCAATTTTCTGTGAGGCCTCTGGATCGAAGGTAATGGGTTCCGTGTCCATGGCCACCCCCGCGGCTTGATGCATCGAGTCCACGACTTGTTCCGCCGAAAGCCGATGCCGCCAGGGGGCGAAGAATGCCAACTCGCGTTTGACGGACGTTTCATCGATAGCTTGCCGTTGGTAGGTCCGCGACTGCAGAATGAGGCGTGTTACGTGTTTCAGATCGTAGCCGGAACCGATGAGTTCTCGCGACAAATAGTCGATTAGCTCCGGTTGACGCAACTCGGCCTCGTACCAGTCATCCGTATCGTCGACCAATCCCCAACCCATCAGGCGTGTCCACAGGCGGTTCACTAGCGTTGCCGCAAATCGACGATTCTCCGCGCGGGTGATCATCGCTGCTAACTGCTCGCGCGGCGCAGCCGGTCTACCCAGCAATCGCGGATCAACGTCGTTGCTTCCAAATTCTTGTAGTTCGAAAGTGTCGGTGGGCCATCGTGGTTCAATCACATCGCCGGGTTTCATCGTCACCGCAATAGGCGAGTCGCTGCCTTTGCGATCAAAAAATGCGGTCGGTACGCTGCTGGTCTCGGGGACTTTGATGGCTTTGTTTTCGAGCATTGCACCGAGGCTAAACAAGTCTTTTTGTTTCCATGGATGGTAGGGTGCGTCGTGGCAACGTGCACACTTCATATCTACTGATAGAAACGCGCCGGCAATAATGTGCGCTTTCTCCGCCATCGGCACATCGTTCTCAGTAGCCCAACTGAAACCGGCTGGAGCTCCGGCATATGGGCTGCCCTCCATACGGATCAATTCGGTGGCGAAGCGGTCCATGGGTTTATTGAGTATTAGAGAATCGTACAGCCACCATCGAAACGGTCCTGTATTATTCAGCTTTGGTTTTAAAATGTTGGGGTTCTCTGCCAATACGTCCTGCCAATAGCTGACCCAATGGTCGGCCCAACGCTCATCCTTCAGCAACTTTGCAATTGCCCACTCGCGTCGCGTGCCTGCAGTTTGCGCTTCGAACTCCTCGATTTCCTCAACCGACGGAGGCACGCCCACGGTTTCCAAACTGGTGCGTCGCAGAAACTCCAGATCGTTGGTCAAGCGATCGATTTGCGGTGCTTCGGGTTGCGTTGCTGCAGAGAGCCGATTGTTAATGAAGCGATCGATCGTGTTGTGCTCCTTGAGCGCGGAGTTGGCCTCGGGCACAACCAACGCGCGTTGTTTTTCCAATACTTCTCGGGCGATGCGATGTCGTTGGTTCCAGAACTCATCCTCTTTGGCCGATTCGTCCTCCAAGGACTGTCTGTCGATTCGAGATAATTGCTGCTCCAGTTGTTTCCGATACTTTAGGAACTCAGCGTCTACCAGATGGATTGGACCGGAAGCCGCAAGCTGTGGATCGGGAGTAAGCAAAGTAAACATGGCATTTCCTTGCCGGAAGGCGACCAAAGTCTCGCCCAGTTCGCAACGACTGGTGCTGGAGCCAACCAGCGATTCGAGCACGATCTCATGCAGCTTACCTGGCGAGTTAAACTTGAAGCGTACCTCTTGGTCGCCCACGCGTGGAACGCGAAGCCAGGGCATGTCTGGCTGATAAATCTCGAAGGGTTGGTGTGCGCTCGTGAATAGCTTGCGCGGAGGGGTCAGCCCTAGGATCTGTCCATCAACCCACAGTCGCGAACGTCCCGGGCTGCGCACCAACAACTCGACTTCTCCCGCAGGCAGTGTGGACTGCACAAATGACTGCATCAGAACTGGACCTCCCCAAGATTCTCGCACTCCTCCAGATCCAAATTTGAGTGGCAGTCGATGGATGGCCAATGACGAAGCCGTAAAGCGAAATGCTTCCTCTGGCAATTTGTGAGGAAAAGTCGTGGGGCTACCCGCGCTCTCAAATAAACTAATGGTGACCAACGCTTTGTCTGCGGTGGCTGGCCAGGTTGGCGAGTAGTCGATCGGATCATGCCGACTGATTAACTCTTGGGCGGCTACTTTCTGACGGTGAATCTGAACGGCATCGAGTTCGCCTACCAAGCTGTTGCTCGGATCACCACCCCGCGAAGAGCCGACCCAGACCGAGTCATTGTCATTTGCAGGCGGCAGTCGAGTGGCACCTGCCATATCCCAGCTACCCTTGGTCTGTTGACCATCCACGAAACCATCGATACTTTCAGGTTTTCCAAATAGATAGCTGATAGCCACGTGATGCCAGTCGCCATCTGCGACAAAACCGTCTTTACTGGTCCAGCGGTGGTACTGCGACTTGCCATTCTCATCGATGGTCGAAAACAGGAAACTGAGCTTGGCTTGCCCACCTTTACCGCTCAGTCGCAACGCATAATTGTGATTCTCTGATCGCTGCGTTTCATAAGTCCGTCCCTTGCCGAGAATATAGACATTGCTGCCATTCTTGATGGTGTTAATTCGTACCCAGGCCTCTAACGTGATCGCATCGCCGTTGGAGAAATCAAGTGGTCCCCGTTCATCGCGGTCGGGGATTCGCAGATGGTCGCCGGGACGAACGAGCTTGATGGCCAGGTTTTTTTCCGGTAGCCCTTTAAAGCTTGCTGCATTAGGGCCGCATTCGGCGAAGTGCGCTCCGCCGACGAGTCGGTAGCTTGGCAGGTCGGGTTGGGCATTCGAATTGTCTGCGTCGATAACCGCCTCGAGTTGCTCCGTTGTGAGGTTGTCGGAGCTCCACACTGCTTGCGAAGCCTGCATTTTCGTTTCTGCAGCCAAAGCACGATTGATCGCAGCCAGGTGCAGGCAGAAAATTACCATACCCAGAGCGAAACGATGAATGCAGCCTTGAATTGAGTTCCTCATGGCAACTCCACTATTCAAAGTGGTCCTTGGGAGAATTCGGTGGGAGTTAAGTAGCGGTTCGAGTCGGCAATTTCGACAAGCGAGCAAATGCCGCTGCCAACGGCATTCAGTATGACACAGTTGAAATGCAAGGGCAATTGCTATTCCGTTGCTAGTTGCTAAACGAGTGATTGCGTAGTTTGACCAGCACTCAGATTAGCGGTGGTGGCGTTTCGAGTGAAAAACTACAATAATTCGCCCCCTATCGACTGAATTTGTTTATTCGTTGGAGAACAGACGTGTTGCATGCCGTGATTATGGCTGGCGGATCGGGTACTCGCTTTTGGCCTGCGAGCCGAGAAAAGTTTCCGAAACAGCTCCTCAAGCTGGTCGGAGAGGAGACGATGTTGCAGTCCACGTTTGAGCGGCTGGGAGGGTTGATCTCTCCCGAGCACACCCTGGTTATGACGAACAAACATTTGGTAGCTCCGGTTCGCGAGCAATTGCCTACGATTCCACCGGAGCAGGTGATCGGCGAGCCAATGAAGCGGGACACGGCAGCATGTATCGGCCTGGCTGCTTCATTGATTGCCCAAGCCGACCCAGAAGCAATTATGCTCGTGTTGCCTGCCGACCACGTCATCAGCACCCAGCAACAATTCCAAGATTGTATCCGCAACGGTGTGGAATTAATCAAGCAATCGCCCGATCGCTTGGTTACCTTCGGCATCCGTCCAAGCTATGCAGCCGAGTCCTTTGGTTATATACAGCGTGGCGACGCGCTAAACGTTGCCAACGTATCGGGGGCTTACCAAGTTAAGGCCTTTCGCGAAAAACCAGATCGTCAAACAGCCGAACTGTACCTGCAGGCTGGCACCTACGATTGGAATAGCGGAATCTTCCTATGGCGCGCGGCTACAATTCTGGAGGCCCTTCGCAAGTTCGAACCGGAAATGATGAAGCACATTGATGCAATTTCCGCGACCATGGGCAGCCCGGCTTTTGTCAATACGCTGCAGCGAGAGTTTGAATTGATTGCGGGTCGCTCAATCGATTACGCCGTGATGGAACGCTACCATGATGTGGCAGTCATCGAAGCAACGTTTCGCTGGGACGATGTTGGTAGTTGGCAGTCGATCGGTAGACTGACCCAGCCGGACGAACAAGGAAATTGTGTGCGCGGGAAGTACCTGCCGATTCAGTCGCAACGCATGATCGTTTACGGCGACCAGGAACATCTGTTGGTTACCATCGGTATGCAAGACACAATCGTCGTTCATACTGCAAACGCAACCCTGGTAGCGCCGAAAGAAGCAGAAGAGCAAGTCCGCGAGGTTGTCAAACAACTACAATCTCGCCGGTGGGAAGATTTCTTGTAACCCGCAGCCCGCGGAATCGGCGCTCGAGAGCGTAGACGCAGTGTTCAAGACTACGATTGGAAATGCGGCTGATGTGGGCAGTGGAAACACTTCGATTGTGCAAGTCGTATGGCAAGATTCATTCGCTAGTCGATTGCAATTTGCAGATCGCTAGCGGTAGTGTTTATGGGTTGTTGGGTCCCAATGGCGCGGGCAAGACCACTCTCCTGCGAACGTTGCTAGGATTCCTGAAACCGACTTCGGGATCGGCGGCTATCTGCAATTTCCCAATTCTGTCGCACGGCCGCCAATCGCGTCAGCAGGTGTCTTACCTACCAGGAGACGCCAGATTGATTCGCTCGTTGCGGGGCCGCGAGTTGTTGGACATGTTTAGTGGACTGCATCCCCATGGGTCTTTGGATGGCTCGCTGGCTGTTGCCCGGCGGCTGGACCTGGAACTGTCTCGGCGGGTGATGTTCATGTCGACCGGTATGCGTCAAAAGCTCGCCATTGCGATTGTCATAGGCAACCAGGCGCCAGTCGTGGTACTCGACGAACCTACGGCGAATTTGGATCCGAATGTGCGACGCGAAGTAGTTGAGCTAGTACGCGACGTTCGCAGTCAGGGGCGGACGGTGGTGCTGTCGTCCCATATCTTTAGCGATATCGATGATGCATGCGACCAGGTGGCCATCCTCTATCAAGGCCGCGTCGTTGCGGTACAAGAGATGAGCCAACTCCAGCAATTGCATATTGTTTCTGGAAAGTTAGTCGTGGCCTCCGAACAATTGGCTGCTAAATGGATGTGTCGCTTGGCCGACGTGCCATTTGTGCAGTTCAACCAGTCGCGACAGAGCGAAGTCGATCCAAGGACGCGGTTGGTTGAGTTGCATCTGACTGGTCCGCCACAACTTTGGCTGAATTGGTTGGCTGGCTTAGAGTTGCAGGAGCTACAGATCGATCGCGCCGGTGTCCGCGCCATTTATCAACGCTATCATCGACCTGTGAATGCACTATGACTCGGTTGCTGCTGAAGAAAACAATTCATGAATCGTCGCTGCTGTTTTTGGCGTGTGCGAGCATGCTGTTCGCTTTTTGTTGGGCGCGAGTTTGGATTATCTGCCAGTTTGATTTGCAACAATTCAAGCCGCTGTTGGAGCAGCTTCGGCCATTTGAGAAGTTTTCGCCTGTGCCACTGGAGCAGTTGCTTACTTACACCGGTAGTTTGGCGATGACGTACCACGAACCGGTGTTGATGCTGTGTATTCTTGTCTGGTCTATCTCCCGCGGGTCCGATGTTGTTAGCGGCGAAATCAATCGTGGCACGATGGAGATGTTATTGGCTCAGCCCATAAGTCGCATTCATTTACTTGGGTGCCATGCGTTGGTTTGTGTGAGTGGAGGGGCATTGCTCTGCCTGATTGGTTGGCTTGGTTTGCTCGTTGGTATTCAGACCAATTCGATTCGCGAGACGGTAGCTCCGACGGTTGAGGTGAGCTTGCCATTCATACCGGTGCGGTTCCCGATTCGTGTCGGCGCAGCGGAGGAGTTTTGGTCGCCGCTTGCAGCGCAGGTGGATGCCAGTGTTTTCGTTGCACCGAGCTGCAATCTATTTGCGTTGAGCTTCTTTGTTTACTCGCTGAGCGTGCTTTGTAGCAGCTTTGATCGCTATCGTTGGCGGACGTTGGGGATCATGATCGGTATCTTTGTTTTTCAGCTATTGTTGATGCTGCTGAGCAAAGCGACCGAATGGACCGCCGTCTGGGGTTACTTTACCTTTCTGTCCGCTTACCAGCCCGATTCCATTGTGCATTTTTCGCGATCCGCGCCTGCGTCCGCGTGGTGGTTCTTCGTGCCGGTGGCTTACCGCTCGACTAGCTGGCCTCATCCACTGGGTCCCTTGGGGCTGACTTCGCTTTTGCTGTTGTTGGGCAGCCTTTTCTTGGTGATTGCCGCTTGGCGATTTCGCTCGCGCGACATTCCGGCTCCGCTGTAAGCCTTTCTTTGACAAGATTTCCACAATTTTGTCGTGAGCGTGACCGAAGGTGTCCTAAGGGTCTGCGACAAAAGAGTCAAAGCCAAGCCGTTAATGCTAGCTTTTGCTAGGATGAAATCGTTGCTCAGGAGGGCCAAGCCATGTTGCACACGCGTACTCGTGATTCACTTCAACGCATCCCACCGGCTGAACGGGGGCCTGGGAACCAATCCGCGCAGCAGTTCGATGTGCTGCAGCAGTTGGCTCGTGAAATACAGCAGCTTGAAACAGCCGGGCGTGCAGCGTCTCGCCGAGCGCTTAGTAGTGCGGGTTGTGCGGCGCTCGACGCGCTGCTGCCTGGTGGCGGATATGCGGCGGGCAGTGTGATCGAGTATTTGCGTGCGACGCCTGCATGCGGTGCCAGCACACTGGCTTGGGCGGCCGCCTCGGAGGCGATGGCTGCGACAAATGGTTTCCTGGTTGTGGTTGACACGGGCCACCATGTTTACCCACCAGCGCTCGCCAGCCACGGGATTGACTTGGCCAAAGTCATTTTTGTTCGCCCGCAATCGCAGGCGGATGCCCTCTGGGCGATTGACCAAAGCCTGCGGACCCAAGGCATCGCTGCTGTGGTCGCGGAACTCCAGTGTATAGACGATCGTTCCGCGCGGCGTTTGCAACTGGCTGCAGAAAGTGGCGGTGGCTTAGCATTTCTGTTGCGCGGTTCTGCCGCACGCCAGCAACCGAGTTGGGCTGAGGTGCAGTGGTTGGTCCGAACGGCTGGTGTGGCTCGCAAGTCTCCGCTGGCTAACATGGCTGGTGCCCAAGGCATGCGCCGCTTTGAAGTGCAGTTGGTTCGTAGTCGCGGTGGTCGGGCGGGCGGTCGCACGAGTTTAGAAGTCGATCCTCTTACAGGTAAGTTGACAGTCAGCAAGCAGAGCCTGCCGCTACAGACAGGCAAGCATTGGGTGAATCACCAAGGAGCAGAGCAACACGAGAAAAACAGCTATGAACCAACTAGAATCGCAACCAAGAGTGCTTTGCATCTGGCTTCCCAACTGGCCCATACAAAGGGTCTCGATACAAAGGGTCTCTGCCGCCGAACCGAAGCAGGCTAGTCCCTTCAATGCTGCTCAGGGTGCTGATGCTCTTCCGTCCCATTGTATGTCAACCGACACTACGTCAGTCGATTGCCGGTTGAGCCAGCCGCTATTGCTGTCGGCTCGCGATGCGCGACGTGGACAAATCGTGGCTGCGGTCAATTTGGCTGGTCGCCGCGCAGGCATTCGCCCCGGAATGCGAGTCAGCGAAGCCACTACCTTGGTCGACGCGGAGGTTCAGGAGCATGACCCACAGGAAGACATCGATGCCATCTGCTCGTTGGCCGAGCAAGCTCAGCAATTCAGTCCGCTAGTCGGTTTGGAGCAACTCGACAGGCAGCTATGGGCTGGTCGCACGTTGCTGCAGCCGGAATGTTTGCTGCTGGATGTCACCGGCATCGCAGGTTTGTTTGGTGGCGAGGACGCATTGCTCGAAGCCGTCTGCCTATGGCTGAGCTCGCGAGGCTATTTTGGTTGTTTGGGTTTGGCCGGCAGCGTCGGAGCCGCTTGGGCACTAGCCAACTATCAAACCCGCCAATCCCGACAAGAACAGCCGCTCGCAGCTCAGGGCCTGCCCGAATGTCGTTCGTTTCGTGCGCCGCTCGGCGAGGATTCGCATGCAATCGCACGATTGCCGCTAGCCGCCTTGCGACTGGAGTCCAACACGATCGAGTCGCTACATCGACTAGGATTGCGGACCATCGGCCAACTGGCGGAATTGCCGCGAGCTGGCATGGCAACGCGGCTGGGCGATCAACTGTTAGCCCGATGGGATCAAGCCACAGGACGTAAGTCAGAGCCGATCATTACCTTGCACGGCTCACCAGACTGGAGCCTCCAGCAGACGCTCGAATACCCAACCCCGCATCGCGATACCATGGCAGAGTTGATCCGCCGATTGAGTCGCAAGCTTGCCGAGCGACTAAGCCGCCGGGGCGAAGGAGCATTGCGCATCGTCTGCCGATTGGACCTAGTCGAATCGCCGCCCCTAGTGATGCAGCTCGGATTGTTCCGTCCCAATAGCGACGCGCTACATTTAGAAATGTTGCTCACCGGACAACTCGAACAAGAGTTGCGCAACCAAGCGTCATCAGGGAACTCTCCGCTGCTATGGCGTTTAAGCCTACAAGCCACCTTGACTGCCCCATTGGTATGGCGCCAAATCGATTTATTCGAAGCCGGCGAAACGATCAGTCGACAGCAAGTGGCTAGATTAGTCGACACGTTGAGTTGCCGACTCGGACGCAAGCAAGTGTTAAGCGCCCAAGTTCGCCGCGAAGCTCAACCCGAACTAGGGTGCACACTGCACCCCATGACCGGTCGACGCCAAGATGGAGTAGAACAAGAAACCGTTCGCAAGCTGAGTTCCAGGTTGTCGCGTAATCGAGGCGAACCTTCGCGAGAAGATCCAGGGCGTCGCCCCACGCAGTTGTTTTCCCCAGCCATCGAGATTCAAGTGGCCACCCCAACCCCTGGCACCCCAACCCCTGGTGCGGCGCAGCTAACGTCGCCGCCGACACTCTGTTCGCTAGCCTCCAGTCCGAGGCAATTCAAACACAATGGAACATGGTTTGATATTGTCACTAGTACAGGGCCAGAACGGCTAGAGAGCGGCTGGTGGCGCGGTGCTGGCGCGCAACACGCCAGCGCGAGACGGGATTATTATCGAGTCGCCACCAGCCAAGGTGGATGGTGGTGGCTCTATCGAGATTTGAATTGTGGCAAGTGGTTCCTGCACGGCGCATTCGATTAGCCTAGGGTGGTACTTGTCCCAACCGGTATTTGGTATTTGGCTGCACAAACGGTTGGGACAACCGTTGCCACAATGAGGATCGAACTCACTTCGATCAACCCCAAGACTCTGGTTAATCGATTTGTGAAAATACCTCGCCACCATTTCGAGTGGCCATCGCTTGGTACACATTTAAATCGATACTGTCCGATAGAAACGTTACCGATACATCGGCGCGCATGAAGTTGGCTCCTCCAGTATGGTAGCTGCCGAAGTCCTCGAAGTGCCCGTGCGGATCGTTGGGACCATGGTCCGCAACTCCGAGAATCCTCGCATGCGGTTCTGCGGCTTCGGGAATGTTGCCATGCCAAATACTGCCGCCAAGGCGACTGCTGCGCTCGCCAACCATCAACGTGTTGCTCAGGCCGTCTGTCACATCCCGAAACTTGAGACGACTATTACCGTAAAACATTCCGTTTCCATTGTAGGGGGCGTCTTCCAATTCAAAAGTTCCGAACATGCCTACGTAGTTGCTCTTGGAAATAGGAAATAGTTTGGGGCTGCCATCATCGATGCGGGAAAAAGCCTTGGCAATGTCATGGTCGTGCCCCTCCTCGCCAGCCGCGATTTCGAAAATATTGGAGCCTGTATCCGACGGGCAGTGGAACGTCGGTACGACAGCCACTCTCACTTGGTCGTGTACGGCATCTTCGATCGGTACTCGAAAATCGATCTGGTTATGAAGATTGGTTCCTTCCATGAAAGGCAGCAATGCAGCAGCCCAGCCCCATCCCGGTTCGCCGTGTCCGTTATTGGCAATCCAACCAGACGGAAGACGACGATTGGCAGACTCGTAATTGTGGACGGCCAACCCAAGTTGCCGAACATTATTGGTGCACTGCATACGTCGCGCTGCTTCGCGCGCCGCTTGAACGGCCGGAAGCAGTAAACCTACGAGCACGCCAATGATTGCGATTACTACTAACAGTTCAACAAGCGTAAAACCACGCGATGGTAAATTAGACTTTGACATGAATATCACACTCAGAATAAAAGCGACTGGTCCGGAGAAACAGATGTTGCCTAACAAGCTAAATCGTTAGGTGATTCAAGTTTGCAGTAGCGATGCACGCTGGAGACGCGCTGCGGCTGAACACCGCAAACTAGGCAGCCGGTGGACCGCGCGGAGCGAAGAGACCACTGAGCTCTACGGGATAAACCACCCGATCAGAAACGCCAGCGGAAGATGTTACATGAATGGCAACGCTTGCCGGCAAGCAGCCCGATGCCGAGGCTGACTGAGACAGTCGGTAGCATACGAAGCAATCATGCTCTGTCTGATGATTCCCGATGGTCGCGACAGCTTCACCAAGCGACAGCTCAGCATCGGCCTGAGCCACGTGGCTATGACCGCAGCAAGCTATCGCAGCACTTTCTGCTACCGAGGATCCGCAGGCAAACGGGTGAGAATGGCAGGCCGCATGGTGCATCCACAGCGGTGACGGACCAGCACTGGCAAGAACCAGCGAGAGCAATCCGACGATTTGCCGCAATGTATACATTGTCTGTAAGTTACCTGAACGAACCCTGCTAAATACGTTAACAGTCCATAATCGCAGCCAAGTGCAAGAGAGTCAAGGTAAAGACAAGTTAAAATGCTGCGTAGATTTGCTGAAGTTCCGGCGATCGATCCCTAGGCGAATAGGGGGCAATTCGGGAAGATCACTGCATTGTACGACCGCAGTGAGACTGAAACGAAAGGCGAAACAGTCGATGCCGTTCGATATTGACCCGAGTTGGCGACCGATCGCGACTTTGCTGGCTTATTCGGCTGCCGTCATCTTGGCATCTGTAATCGGCGGGCTGCTGCCTGAATGGGTTCGTTTGACTCACAATCGCATGCAGCTCATGATCAGCTTCGTCGGGGGGGTAATGCTTGGAATCGCGGTCTTTCATATGATTCCCCACTCTTTGGTAGCTATGGGGCAAGGCAATATCGATCGCGTCATGTGGGGGGTCATGCTGGGGTTGTTGGCTACATTCTTTTTGCTCCGCTATTCGCACTTCCACCAACACGGTCCCGCAGACTTTGGAATTTTAGCCGAGGAGAAGCAGCAGGACTCTGGTCCGTCATCACACGCAGAACCAACCCATATCTGCTCAGATCACAATCACCCAGAAAACGCCCACGCTCATCAGCATCAGGAATGCCAACACAGCGACCGCGGAGCTACGCGCTGGATAGCCGTATTGGTGGGACTCGGTATTCACACACTCATGGATGGCGTGGCGCTAGCCAGCGGCGTGGTTGCGGAAATTGCCCATCTCGACCACGTAGCCCTGCCTGGGCTAGGGATTTTTCTCGCCGTGTTGCTGCACAAACCGCTCGACGCCGTTTCTATTACCTCGCTGATGCATCCAGTAACTACGCCAGCGCGGCGCTTGTTGGTCAATGTTGGTTTTGCGCTGATGTGCCCCCTGGGCGCAATGATATTTTGGTTCGGTGCGAGCCAGAGCACGGATTGGGGGCCGAGCCTCGCGGGTTGGGGGCTGGCGTTTTCTGCTGGAGTTTTTCTTTGTCTAGCCCTGAGCGATCTGCTTCCGGAAATGGAGTTTCATTCGCATAACCGTTTTCAGTTGTCAGCTTCGCTCCTATTGGGCATTGCCGCCGCTTTGGTTATCGGTGTGCTCGAAGGCAAACACGCGCATGGACAAGTTGCGTTGCCTGCGAGCGTTTCCGCGCTGCAGCCAATTAGGCTGCAGGCAGCCAGCGTACCGCCGGAAGAAGCGGCGAATAGGGTTCTTTTACTCGGGCAGCAATAGAGTCTGCCTTGAGATTTTCTCATTCCTGGGCAGAGATTCGCCAAGCGAAGTTAGTTTGCCCGCACTTACTTCCTAGGCACGCGTTGCGATTCCCGTGTGGTGATCAACGCCCGTAAATGATGTGAGGTGCGCCACTTGGAATAACCACATCGCTTGGCAGCGGAGCGCCAGTAGCCGGCTTTCCCGTACTGGGCGCATTTTTAACTGGTGGTTTGTTTGAAAGGGTCCAACGTTTGCCTCCCAGCCCTTCGCTATTGGTCCACGCAAGTCCAGGTACAAAGAGCATCGTCGAAATCGCTGGGCCATTGACCTTGGCACTGCCCCAAGATGTCTCAACTTGAATAAACTCGATGGCAGTTGTACCCGTAATCGAATCTCCATTGAGCATAACGACTGTGGTGCCCGCATCTTCCTTGGAAGGGAAATGCAGGCCAGCTACTTCGGCGAGAGGAATGATCGCTTCGCCAAACGCAGTTTTCATCGCGACCGTTGACATGTCGATGAGGGTGCCAGCGATGCGAGTCTCGTCTGTCAGCTCGACCGTAACCGTTATAGGACGTGATTCGGGGACTGATTCGGCGTTTTTCGCTGTGTCTGCCAACGAACTCTCTTGTCCAAAACTGGAAAGGCAAGTGGAACACAGTAGAGCTGCGCAAAGAACGAAGAGTGCAAAGAGTTTGTGCATGTGGTAGCTCCGGGAGCTTGGCAGTGACAAAAAGTCCGCACTGCGACACGAGTGTGGGGAAGCAAGGCCTCTCGACCAGAATAGTTGCAGCCGTTTTAAACTCACAGCTATTTTTCGCACGTTAAGTGCTATGTGGGCATCGTTCTGCCGCAAGACCCAAACAAACGGCGCAGACGGAACGACCGCTTTGGCACGCCGACCTCAACAGCCCAGTTATCCGTGAACGCTTCCAGTTTCGCGAGCCTGCCAGTCTTTGCAGGCGGGATGTGGGGCTCGTGCCGATTCGGGAAATAAAAACGATGAAGCAAGCTGTGTGGGCAGCCAGTACCTACCAGGATGCCATCATCACGCCGCGGCCAAGCCCCTCGAAAATCATCATTACCGACGCGTTAGCTACGGAAGGTAATCCCGTTTTTGGCATACGGCCTGGGGGAACTCGCGAATAATTCCTTCAGCATCCCCCGGCGACACGCTACGGTCAATTGTCTAGCCGCTACAGTAAGGTTAAACTGAATTTCTCAGCCAGTTCGCACGTTCTCTAGGCGATTCGTAACGTGCCATGGATTCGAGATGCATCGACGACGAATCAAAGTCGTCTTCACCGGAGATGATTGATGAGTTCTGCTACCAAGCCCACTACTGCACCTTCTATAGTTGCGAAACTCTCTGTCGACGGAAAAGAAATAGAATTGCCTTTGATCGTGGGAACCGAAGAGGAGAAAGGCATCGACATATCGTCGCTCCGCAAACTTACCGGCTGCGTCACGCTTGACGAGGGTTTTGTCAACACCGGCAGTACCACCAGCGCGATTACATTTCTCGATGGTGAACAGGGCATCCTGCGGTATCGAGGATATCCGATCGAGCAGATCGCCGAACATTGTGACTTTGTGGAGACATCCTTTCTGTTGATTTACGGGAAGCTTCCCAATGAACAAGAATTGATTGCGTTTCGCGAGTCGATTCGTCAACACACGATGATCCACGAAGACATGCGCTCGTTCTATAACGGATTTCCGAAAGACGCCCATCCCATGGCGATACTTTCGTCAGTTGTTGGGGCACTCTCGACATTCTATCAGGACTCGCTCGACCCTCACGATGCGCGGCAAGTTGAGATCTCGATCCATCGATTGATGGCCAAGTTGCCGACCATTGCAGCGTACAGTTATAAAAAGTCGATTGGCCAGCCGTTTATGTATCCGCAGAACGACTTGACCTACTGCGAAAACTTTCTGCGGATGATGTTCGCCGTCCCCACGATGCCCTATGAACCAGATCCTGTTTTCGTGGAGGCGCTGAATCTGCTGCTCATCTGCCATGCCGATCATGAACAGAATTGCAGCACCTCGACTGTACGAATGGTTGGCTCTTCCAATGCAAACCTGTTTGCTTCCGTTTCGGCTGGTATCTGTGCACTATGGGGGCCGCTGCACGGTGGTGCCAATGAAGCCTGCGTAAATATGCTTCAACAAATTGCCGCTGATGGCGGAAATGTGAAGAAGTATGTCGATAAAGCCAAAGATAAAACGGACAACTATCGACTTATGGGATTCGGCCACCGGGTTTACAAAAA
>JBGSTP010000318.1:0-4485 GCA_041736515.1 Pirellulaceae bacterium | reverse complement strand
CGATAACAGTTCAAGCCAGCAGCTCGGATGGATCGGTAGCGACACAGTCGTTCGATATCACCATCCATGATCTCGATGAATTCGATGTCAGCATCCCAAGCGATACCGACACGGCCTCGAATGAAGTCGACGAGAATGTGGCCATCGGTACCACCGTGGGTGTGACGGCAGACGCGTTTGATTTGGATGCTACCAACAATACGATTACCTACAGTTTGACGAGCAATCTCGACGGTTTATTCCAGATTGATGCCACCACGGGAGAAGTGACCACGGCCGCAGCCATCGATCGCGAAGTACACGGAGCCTTGCGTTCGATCACGGTCCAAGCGACCAGCTCCGATGGTTCGTCGGAAACACAGACGTTCAACATTGCGATCAACGACATCGATGAGTTCGATGTCAGCGTCCCAAATGATGTGGACACGGCCATAGATCAAGTGGACGAGAATGTTGCTGTTGGCACGGTTGTCGGAGTGACCGCCACCGCCAATGACCTGGATGCGACTACAAATGCGGTTACATACAGCCTTACTAGCAATCCGAATGGTTTGTTTCAAATCGACACCACCACTGGAGTTGTGACAACGGCTGCGGCAATCGACCGCGAAGTAGTGGGAGGGATGCGAGCGATTACTGTGCAAGCCCAATCAGCGGATGGCTCGGTAGCCAGCACTGTAGTGATAATCGCAATCAACGACATTAACGAGTTTTCTGTTTCTGTGCCGACGGACGGCAATAGCGCTGTCAATCAGATCGATGAGAATGTACCTCTTGGTACGCTGGTTGGTATCACAGCAAACGCAGTGGATCTCGATGCGACGAACAACGCGGTTTCGTACAGCCTGATTAATGATGACCAGGGTCGATTCGAGATCGACTCCAGCACTGGGCAGGTGCGAGTCAAAGGGCCAATCGACTTCGAAGCCATTGGTGGATCGCGGGTAGTACGCGTGCAAGCCACGTCGAGCGACGGTTCTACCGCAGTGCTTGATATGACAGTCTTGATTGGCAACGTCAATGAAGCTCCCGAGGCCGTAGCGGACACTTTCACCACCAGCTTCTTGGATGACTTGGTGGTAGCTGCTCCTGGAGTGGTCGGAAACGACACCGATCCTGAAGGCGATGCACTTACAGCTGTCTTGGTCCAAGGCCCTGCGATTGGTTCCATCGTATTCGGTAGCGATGGCAGTCTGCTATACCACCCTCAGTCGGGATTCCTGGGAAGTGTTTACCTTCAGTATTACTTAACCGACGGTGCATTGAGTTCCAATGTGCAGACTGTGGTCATCCAAGTGGTGCTCCCAACAAATGTGCCCCCTCCTATCCCAGATAACGGAGGAGGAGGAGGTTCCTCCGGAACCAATAATGATGGCGCGAGCGGCAGCTCTAGCGGAAGTGGCACGAGCAGCGGTAATGACAGTGCTGGCATCGACCCGAGTGTCGGCCAGCTCGCAGGTACGCCAAATCAAAATGGCGAGACAAGCTCATTGACTCAACACGCAGGGAACGCGGCGGAATTGGCGCAGCCTGCTCACGCATCAACATCACGACTATTGCAGTCCTCTGCTGCCGTTCAGTTCGCTGCGGCGGAGGCAGTTAACTTTCCGCTTTATGCATTCAGTTATGAGGTACAGGGAATCGAATTTGCCAGGATGGAACTCTCCGAGATCAAGCGGATGGCTCTAGCGGAGGTACAAACGACGCAACTACTATATGCGAAGACAGATAAACTGATCGAGAACGAACAACAAGGAGATTGGTTTCAGCAAGTGGACCCCATCGTTGCCACTGCACTGGGCACGGGAATCGTAATTTGGCTGGTGCATGCAGGGCAGGTGGCAGCAGCACTGCTGACATCGGCGTCGGTGTGGGTGCAGATTGACCCACTGACTGTACTCCAAGGGGTAAACCCCTGCGATCAGGCCATCACATCGGAGGAAAAACTGTTCGATTCAGCCAAAGTGGAGCGAAATGGAGAGGAGTCATAGCACCTGCGAAAGATCGGGGCTTGTTTGACCACGAATCGAACGAAGGCCTCGAATTTTCTATTTCATTCGGATGATTCCTGGGTCGACGTACTCTGGAATCGAATTGCCGCAGGCATGGACAGTTAATGTGCGAATGGGTCAAACAGGCTATGGCCAACCGATAGTGGAACTAGCGATGGACAATCTGGCGTGCTGTCGTCTTGATACGACAAAGGTAGCTGTCCGCTGTGAGATAGAGCCAACCATCGGGCCCAATCGTGCAGTTACTCGTCCGCTCGCCCACTAGCAATCGCCCTAACAGAGTTCCGTCTGGCTCCATTACGTAGATTCCACCGGGGCCGCTAGCCCAGAGTATTCCGTCACTATCGACCGTCAACCCGTCGGGAAGCCCTGGTTCCTTGCCGACACGATCCGTGACATTGGCGATCTCTCGGCTCGCCCCCAAGCTTCCATCCGCTTGAACAACAAACGCTGTCCAGTTGGCTTGTTCCGGATTGGATTGTGCAATGTAGAGTGTCTTTTCGTCTGGCGAAAAAGCAATTCCATTCGGTCGAGCTATATCCTTCGTGAGCAGCGTTACCGTGCCATCAGTGCTGAGGCGAAAAACACCACAAAAGTCGAGTTCGCGACGGCGATCGGTGAATCGATCGGGCAAGCCGTAGGGGGGATCCGTAAAATAAATGTCACCGTTGCTCTTTAGGACTGCATCGTTTGGGCTATTGAGACGTTTGCCATTGTAGCTGTCCGCCAACGTTTGTTTGCCGCCATCATTGAGTAGAACACTCAGTCGCCTGTCTCCATGTTCGCACAGTATCAGTCGACCTTGGCGATCAAGCAGCAGTCCATTTGAGCCCGGTTCGAGGCCATAGTAGGTCACACCGGTATAGCCGGAGGGTGACATGAAGAGCGCAACGTTCCCGTCGGTAGTCCATTTGAAGATGCTGTTGCGAGGAATGTCGGAAAAAAGAAGGCATCCATCAGCACCGCCAATCCACACCGGCCCTTCGGTCCAGGTGAATCCCTTGGCAAGTACTTCAATCCTCGACTCTTGAGGAACGAGCTGTTCGAACTTTGGGTAGAGTCTCTCAATTGAGCCCAATGTTTGTTGTGCCATAATGAAACGGTGGTCCGAGAGGAGAAAAAGCAACACCAGGCTAGGCGTCGAACTGCGTAGCCAGCTCAGATGGTAGAGATTGTTCATAACGGTTTCCTACATGGGCAGCTTGCGACAAGTTTCGCAGAATTTATTTTAGCGAACTGTCATGCGGAGGTGTTTGGGCTAGAATAATAGTATGGACACAATGCTGGAAATTGCTAAACGAGTGGATGCCTTTATGATGGAGCGATCACCGGTACATGAAACGATGCGCCGACTTGCCAAGGCGTTTAACGACATGCAGATTCCGTTTGCGATTGCGGGAGCTATGGCTGCCAATGCGCATGGCCATCGGAGAACGACGGCTGATGTGGACGTACTGTTGCGCCGCGAGGATCTAAGGCGATTTAAGGATTGTTGGATTGGGCGGGGATGGCTGGATCTTTTCGAAGGCTCGAAGGGTTTCAAAGACACTCAGAATGGCGTCAAAGTCGATGTGCTCATCGTCGGTGACTATCCCGGGGACGGCAAAGCCAAACCTGTTTCGTTTCCGACTCCAGAATCTGTCCGCGAGATTCACGATGATAGCTTGCCATTTCTGAGCCTCAAATCGCTGCTAGAACTTAAGATCGCCAGCGGCATGACAGCCGCTCACCGCCCTCGAGATTTGGACGATGCAATCCAGTTAATACGCATTAACCAGTTGCCGCAGAATTACTCAGACCAACTCAATCCCTTCGTTCGAGAGAAATTCATCGAACTTTGGCAGTCCGCTCAAATCACTGAGGACTACTGACCGATCCAACAAAACCGAGCCTGCAGAATTGTGTGGGTTACGGCGCGAGGGCGTTGAGCTGCTGCGCCAATGCCTTTTGGACATCGCGATAAGCGGGGTAATGAGCCAGGTTTTTGGTTTCGGCAGTGTCGAGTTGATGGTCGTATAGCTCCTCTGCAATGACATCTTGATTTTCCGCTGCGCGCCACTGTGTGTAGCGAAACTCTGCTGTTCTGAGCGAATACCCCATGGCCGCCAGCGGATCTTTTTCGCTTGGATAGGCAGGGCGGGTATGTTGTGTGAGTGCATAGCCTTTTCCTCCCGCTGAATTCTGCCCCCTGCATAACTCGGCGAGCGACGTGCCCTGTAGATGCTCCAATTGAGGTAGATTGCAGAGGGCGATTAATGTTGGAAACAGGTCCAGCAACTCAACAATCGAGCTGACCTGCTTCGCTGGCTGATTGGGGAGGGAGATCATCATAGGGACGCGGGCATCCAGTTCGAAATTCGATGTCTTCGCCCACAGGTTGTGTTCTCCTAAATGGAAGCCATGATCCGACCAAAATACGATAATCGTGTTTTGATCTAGATCGAGTCGCTCAAGTTCGTCTAGCACCTTGCCA
>JBGSTP010000292.1:0-23041 GCA_041736515.1 Pirellulaceae bacterium | reverse complement strand
CAACTTCCGTTAAGCTCATGTCGACCTCCGTGTGGCTGATGGAATTGATAGAACGCACATTCTGTGCGAAATACCAAGTCACACGAAGGTCATTTTTTGCTAGCATCAGAGCACCGCCAACTTCAAAACTGCACGACCTCTGAGTAGAGGAGACTAAGAGTTGATGGTCGCCCAATCCAATTCATGGGGCAGTTTATTCATTCTCAAGGATACGGCTGCTGCTAGTCCAGCGGCTTCCCCCATCGGCACCGAGTTACCGGTAACTCGGTAGCTGGAATGTGCAACAAAGTCACCGCTGATGCAGCGTCCCGCCATCAATAAACCATCAATGTCTGCCGCAACGAGCGCCGGATAGGGTATGTCATACGACTTCATTCCGCCCTCCTTGAATTGCTGATCGACTTCCTTGTTACCCTGCGCCGTCAGGGCATGTACGTCGATTGGAAACTTCGCAGTGCAGACGGCTTGCGAGTGTTTCAGCCCGTGAGCAAGGTCATCGGCAGTGATCGCATAACGACCGCGAATTCTGCGTCCCTCGCGGATCCCAATTTGCTCGGCTGTAGCCACCACAGCCAAATTGCTCCAAGGTCCTCCGATCTTGCGCAGGCCAGCCACAATGTCATGGATCTCGCGCCGCGCTCGCAGTGTGGCTTGCGTAATAGCATCAGCATCGAAGGCGGAGACGCCATATTCGTGATTGGTCATTAAGGAATAAATGCCGCTGTGCAGATGCCGAAGTGTCGGAGCGCGATAAGACGGCGCTGCCTGGTTCGTTTCCATCAACTGCAGTAAATTTGATTTGGCGGAAGCGCCCGTCTCGCGAATGTAGGGTGCGATCTCTGCTGGATCGACCCCTGTTAACAGTGCGAGCATCGACATGGGCTGGCAAGTACAGTCCGCGCCAATGCCTACTTCGAAGCGACAACCAGCGTGCGCAGCTAAGTCGCCGTCTCCAGTACAGTCGATAAAACGGTCCGCTCGCCAGGCTTCTCTTCCAGACTTGGATTCGGTGATCGCGGCGACAAGCCGCTTGCGTGCATCGCACACCGCACCTACCAGCCGAGTATGCAATCGAATCTTCACCCCCGCCGCCACGCACAGTTCTTCTAAAACGAGTTTCGCAATCTCAGGATCGTAGACCGTTCCCTTGGTAGCTTTGGCAACCAAGCTTCCGCGCGCTGAAAATAGACTCAGCAACTCGGCCATGATGCCCGACTTATTCTCAGCATCTAGAATCTTAGTCAGCAATCCGGCCGTCCACACTCCACCGAGGCAACCCGCCATTTCGAGTAACTGCACCGAGGCGCCCGCTCGCGCCGCAGCGAGCGCTGCCGCTATGCCGGCCGGGCCGCCGCCACACACCATCACATCCGACGTGCCCGCGACCGGGATTGTTCGTTCGTATTCGAGGAGCTTCAGCCCGTCTTCAGAAAGCGCACCGCTTGTCTGTAGCACATCGCCACTTACTGGATTGGCAATACGTTTAGTACCAATTGAGTCTCCAGCACGGACATCCGCAGACGCAAGCGATGAGGAGACAATCCATCCACCAGCTGCTGCTTGAAGAAACTCGCGTCGTGAAGCGTCTGGTTTTAGCATTGACTTCTACCCTATCTTTTATCGATGTGTTCCCAATTTGGCGACTACGGCCTGCCCGTTCGTTGTCAGGATCTGCGTATTGGTCAGCGAATTTCCAAACCGTTTAAAATCCTGAAATGTCCACACAACTTGCTTATCGCGGGTAATCTCGACGATCTGAGGATTTTCTTCGCCAGCGTGGCAATTCCCCAACACCAGGTTGCCATTGGGCAACTGCTGCAATGTGGTAACCCAAGCGAGCGTAATACCAGGTAATTCAGCCTGTTCGAGCTTCCAGACAATTTCTTTATTGGGGGTGACTTCAAGCACGCTGTGACCATTTCCCGTAGTCAGAAGCGTATTGCCATTGTCCAATCGCAGCGCTGCAAAACTCTGATTACCAAAGGCTTCTGGGCCATGTCCGTTAGCTGGTTGGCGACCGAACAGTGGGACGTTGTATTGCCAAACTTCCCTTCCATCGCGGGAATATTCGCGTACGACTCCATCTCCTTCATGACACACCAAATAGTTGCCATTTTCCAATTGTCGGACCAGTCGAGTATCGCGATGAGGGTGTGGCGACTTTACTTGTAGAGCAATTGAATGGACCACTGTACCGGTTGAATCGACTTCGATAATCCTGGCCGAACCACTCTCGGCAATCATCGTATTCCCATTGGCAAGACGCTGAAAAGCATGGACTTCGATTTTGCGTCCCGCGTTCTCCGGCGACTTGACTGAGTCGTATTCCCAGACAACTTTGCTGAGAGCCGGATCGACTTCAACGATCCGTGTCCAATTGGTTTGCATTAAGACGTGACCATTATCCAGAAGATGCAGATCGTGGAGTGGGCCGATTTCCATCTCCCACTCGGTTTTGCCTGCTTCATCGATAATGGCAATTATCTTCTTGGAGGAATCAGCCGACAGGAAGCGGTGGCGTGGTGCCTGTGCAAGACAGATCTGGGTGAAAATCAACGAGAGAGCGACGGAATACAGCGTACGCATGAAACATTCTCTGAGGTTGGATGAAAGGTTTTACATAAGTTTTACAAGCAGTTTACGCTTTTCAGAAATTTCTTTGGTCCTCCGAGCGTTTAATCACTTAGAGGATCAGCCACCGTGCGTTGCGGCTGTTCAAGCTGGTCCAACTCGTCAAGCACACTTAGGAGATGGAGAACACGATGCGACTTAACACGCGACCCGGCTGGCTTTTGATGGTAGCTAGCATTGTAACACAGGCTTGCGGAGGCCTGGCACATGCGAAGCAAATCAAGCTGGAAGCGGATTTTGCCCATCCGACGATGCATATCGGCGACAAAGGCAAAGGCGAAAATCATTTGAGAATCGCCCTGACGGGCTTTGATCTGCCAAGCCAGCAGGAACGAATGTCGGTCAACGTGGCAATTGTAATCGACAAATCCGGGTCGATGCAGGGAGAGAAAATAGAGCAGGCTCGCCAAGCTGCCATGCAAGCCATTGATCGGCTAAAAGACAGCGATATCGTTTCGGTCGTGACCTACGATTCTGCTGTAGAAGTCATAGTGCCAGCCACGAAGGCCTCCGACCGAGAGCGAATCAAGCAGCAAATTGGCCGCATCCAGGCAGATGGAAACACAGCGCTGTTTGCCGGTGTCAGCAAAGGTGCAGCTGAGGTTCGCAAGTTTCTCGATGACAAACGCGTGAACCGCGTAATCCTGCTGTCTGACGGATTGGCAAACGTTGGCCCAGCAACACCTTCGGAACTCGCTCAACTCGGGGAATCCCTAATCAAGGAAGGTATAAGCGTTTCGACGCTCGGACTTGGCCTAGGCTATAACGAAGATCTGATGAGCCGTCTTGCCTTAGCCAGTAGCGGCAATCATGTTTTCATTGAGGACGCAGAAAATCTGGTGCAAGTGTTTCAGAATGAGTTCGATGATGTGCTCAGCGTGGTAGCCCAAAAAATCAACATCAAAGTAAAACTCGCCGAAGGAGTGCGGCCGGTAAAGGTTTTGAACTATCCGGCCGACATTACTGGGCAAATCGTCTCGATTGACTTGGGGCAACTCTATTCGAAACAGGAACGCTATTTTGTGCTAGAAGTGGAAGTGCCCTATGGCAAGTCCGGAGACACCAAGCATGCCGCGGAAGTATCCGTCGAGTACATGAACATGACTACCGAGAATCAAGACCGTCTATCTAGCACGGTGGCAGTCAAGTTCTCGGATAAAGCAGAGGTTGCCGAAAATGCGGTGAACAAGGAAATCCTCGCCGCTTGCGTAATTCAGATTGCCAACGAAAGGAACTTTGAAGCCACTCGACTTCGCGACGCGGGCAAAGTTGATGAGGCGAAGAAACTGCTGTTGTTCAATGCAGACTTCCTCAACCTTAACTTCCAAAAATATGGGCAAGTTGAACTTCAGGCTCGTTGCGAATTGAATGCAGCCCAAGCCATCCAGCTGGAAGCACCGAATTGGGCCGAAAATCGCAAGAAGATGGTCGAAGAGCAGTTTGGCGATGCCGTGCAACAAACGTATCGTGGCACTGGCAAGAAATAGCGGCCGTGACAAACCGACGCGAATTTTGGGACCGAGCGGCTACCGAATCACGGTAAGCCGCTGTCTTTCTCCGAGATAGCCCGTCTTTGTCCGAGATGGAAGGCGGGCTGCCGGATTAGAGGCTCGCTAATAACTCGCGTTCAACCCATTTGGTATCCACGGTACCAGCGATAAACGCAGGGTGCTTAAGCACTTGGATTTGAAACGAAGACGTGGTGGCGATACCTTCAATCTGAAGCTCTTCCAGTCCGCGAATCATGCAAGCGATCGCCTCTTCGCGCGTGGGCTTGTGGACGATCAACTTGCCGATCATCGAATCGTAGTAGGGAGGCACTGTGTATCCGGCTTGAGCGTGCGAATCGAACCGAACGCCAAAACCTCCGGGAACAAACATCTTTTTTATATGGCCGGGACAGGGCTGGAAGTTTTTCGCAGGATCCTCGGCGTTGATTCGGCACTCAATGGCAGCACCTTTAAGCCGAATATCGGCTTGTTTAAAAGGCAATGGCTCGCCTGCGGCTACGCGAATCTGCGACTGAATGAGATCTATGCCCGTCACCATTTCTGTGACGGGATGTTCGACCTGAATTCTCGCATTGACTTCAATAAAGTAGAAGTTGTCCTCTTGATCCACGATGAATTCAACGGTGCCCGCGTTATGGTAATTCGCAGCGGCAACAAGTCTGGCTGCGGCTTCGCAGATTGCCGTTCGCGTCTTTGAGGATAGCAGCGGGGAGGGACTCTCCTCGATTAGTTTTTGATGGCGGCGTTGTACGGAACAATCTCGTTCATAGAGGTGGCAAACGTTGCCGTGATGGTCGGCTATAACCTGAACCTCGACGTGCCTCGGCTTATCGACAAACTTTTCCAGGTAGACACCCGCGTTGCCAAACGCGGCCTTCGCTTCGGTTTGCGCCTGTTGAAATGACGTGCGAATCGTTTGCTCGTTGAGAGCGACGCGCATTCCCTTTCCACCTCCACCGGCTGTCGCTTTGATCAATACTGGGTAGCCGATTTCTTGTGCGGCTTGGATCGCATGTTCTTCGTCGGCCAGCAGACCGTCGCTGCCGGGAACGACCGGAACCTTAGCCGCTATCGCCACAGCTCGCGCGGTATTTTTGTCGCCCAACTGCAACATGGCTTCGGGCGTGGGGCCTATGAAGTCGAAGTTGCTACTGCGAACGGCTTCATTGAAATGCGCATTTTCGGCCAAGAAGCCATATCCGGGATGGATCGCCTCTGCGCCGCTGACTTCGGCAGCACCTATGATGTGCTCAATCCGCAGATAGCTGTCGACCGATTTCGGTGGACCAATGCAGTAGGCTTGGTCGGCATAGCGAACGTGAGCCGAATCGCGATCAGCCGTGCTGAACACGGCCACCGACTCGATCCCCATTTCGCGGCAAGCGCGAATGATTCGCAGCGCAATTTCACCGCGATTGGCAATTAAGATTCGTTTGTACATACAACAAAGTTACCCGCGGGTATCCACCTTAAAGAGAGGGCGATCAAAGTCGACGGCCTCTTCATTCCTAGCCAAAATTTCCACGATGGTACCGCTTATCTCAGCCGGTATTTCGTTAAATACTTTCATGGCTTCTACGATGCAAACGACGGTATCCGTGGATACGCGCGAGCCCACTTTGACAAAGTCTTCTGACTTTGGATTCGCCTTGGAGTAAAACGTTCCGACCATGGGTGACTTGATCACTTTGATATGAGCTCCATCCATGGCTGCGGCCGATGACGCGGGGGCAGTCGTGGGCGCGGGAGCAGCCGGCACAGCCGGCACAGCCGGCATGACAGCAGCGGGCGCAATGAAGCCGCCGCGGACAAGTCGAATTTGCTGGTCAGCTTGCTTCAAATCAACTTCGCTCAAACCGCATTCTTCCATCAAGCTAATGAGATCTCGAATGCGGGTTACGTCAAAAACGTCGCCCATTCCAGAGGAGTCGCTATCAGCTTTAGCCATTGGATATCCTAAGCAATTGCAGTTAGTAGGTACTTGCGATCGATCGCAGCCCAAATTCTACGGTTAGAAGCAGTTTCAGCGATCGGTCCAACTTTATTTAACGATTTGTGTCAAGCAGATCTACACAATTGTCTTGCATGCCACGTGGAAGCGAGCTGAGCAGCTCGCAGCCGCTGCTAGTAATCAACACGTCATCCTCAAGCCTGACACCTCCCCATCCGGGAAAGTACACCCCAGGCTCAACCGTCACAACCATACCGCTTTCTAGCGGGCGATCGTAGTTCTTGCCCAGGCGCGGCGCTTCGTGAATATCGAGGCCAATTCCGTGACCTAAACCATGGTTGAAACGAGTTCCCATGCCTGCAGCGGAGATAACCTCGCGGGCCACACGATCAATCTCACTCACCATCACGCCGGGCTTCATTGCGGCAATAGCGGCAGACTGCGCAGCCAATACAGCCTCATAAGCTTTGACAAATTTGGCCGGGATTTTACTAGTCAAAAGTACACGCGTCAAGTCGCTGCGATACCCCCCAACCGTCGCTCCCCAATCGATCAGCACAAAGGAACTGGAACCAATGCGGCTACCACCAGGGACAGCGTGTGGCAATGCGGCCCTTGGTCCAACTGCGACGATCGGTTTGAAGGCACAGGCCGAGCCACCCAGCGCCCGCGTCAGTCGTTCTATTTCATTGGAAATATCACGCTCCGTTTGCTCGCCAGTGAGCTGTGCGCGAATCGATATAAAGACGCGCTGTGCAACGTCTATCGCCCTGCGAATAACTTGCACTTCCTCTTTGTCCTTGATCACACGCAGCGATTCGACCAGCCCCGCACCTTTTACGAGCACTACGCCGTCCAGCTCCTTTTGAAAAAAGTCGTATGCGTTGATACTGAGCGCATCCCCCTCGACGATCATGCTCGACAGCGAACGCTTGTTTAGCTCTCGGCAGGTTACATTTGGCAGTAGCTCACCGGGCTTGCGAATAAATGTGGCCAGCCCAGGACACTCTTCGCCTAGCTGCTCTTCATAGCGCGGATCGCTGAGCAATAAGTCCCCCTCGGTGGATATCCAAAGATAACTGTCGTCGCCCGAAAATCCTGAGAGGTAAGTGACGTTTGTGGGGTTCGTCACCAGCATGCTATGCGAACCGGATTGCAAAATTAGTTTTCGCAGTCGATCCCTGCGCTTTTGAAATTCGAACAAATTACACCCCTATGACTTAGCTCTCTGCTGCAACTCAATCCTTGGAAATCAGCGACTTACTCATCCCTACGCAGGGCCCTCGCTTGTGTCGTTGCGGTAGCTTACTCCCATTCGATGAACGACCTATTCGGTGTTGACTATAACTGAACCATCTTACTGCTGCTCAATTTCGACCCTTGCAAGATATTCGCTTTGGCAACAACCCATCACCACTGATTGCCGGTCCGTTTTGCGGCGAAGTGAATTCCCGCCGATGGCTGGGGATACAATCTATGTCTCAGCAATTTCAGGAAATATCGTAGCATAGCTTTCAACTAAGGACCTGAGGACGCCTTAATCTCGCGAGACCAGCTCGGAATACGGAAATGTGTGGGAAGCGCACATCTGTTGGGATCGCCAAAGCACGAAAACCCGTGCACCTAACCGCCACAGATCTGCCAAAACGACCTGGAGGAATCAAAATTCGCCTTTCCAAGTTTCCTATGTCGTGGGACAATCAATTGAGACAACGAATTACGGAGTGTGTGTAAAAAGCGGCATGTAGAGTAGAAAGAAGAAATATAATTCGATGAACAACCCCGTTCCACCCTCAGTCATTCCCTACCGCCTCAATTGGACTTACGCCATTACTATTGCCACAGTGCATGTGCTGGGTTTTTTGGCGCTGATCCCGTATCTATTCTCGTGGACAGCGTTTCTGGTGTTTGTCGCGGGAATCCATGTTTTTGGACAGGGGATAACGATTGGTTATCACCGGTTGCTTACTCACCGCAGTTTCAAATGCCCAAAGTGGGTCGAATATATCTTCGCAATCTTGGGAATTTGCTCCATGGAGGACACTCCCGCACGCTGGGTCTCCGTACATCGCATGCACCATGTTCATTCGGATGAAATCCCCGATCCGCATAGTCCACGCGTTACCTTTTGGTGGTCCCACATGGGCTGGTTAATGTTCATCAACCGGCAAACCTACAGCGTGGCTGGGCTCGAAAAATTTGCGAAGGATCTGTTGCGAGATCCCTTCTATTTGAAACTCGAGACCAACCCCTTTCGTCAATTCATATTCATTTTTGGTCAAATCCCGGCATTCTTCGTGCTAGGGTTTGGTTTGAGTTTTCTGTTTTCCTCCGAGATTCCGGCCGCAGTGCAATTGGGGCTGTCGATGGTGCAGTGGGGTGTGATCATGCGAGTCATCGCCGTATGGCACATTACTTGGTCCGTTAACTCGTTGAGCCATATGTTTGGCTATGCGAACTATCAGACCAACGAGGACAGCCGCAATAATTGGTTCGTTGCGCTTATGTCCGTCGGTGAAGGCTGGCACAATAATCATCACGAGGATCCCTCGGCTGCAAGCGTTCAGCATCGTTGGTGGGAGGTTGACATCAGCTACTACGAAATTAAATTCTTGCAGTTGTTGGGCCTGGCCAGCGACGTTATTCCGCCGCGTCATAAACGTCATGGGCACATCGACAAATCGCCAGATAAGTCAGGCAAGTCAGATAAGCTGCCTGAGCAGCGTCTCGACCAGACTCCACAAGATGCCGTCGCATAAAATTCTCTCCGAGAATTCAATCCGCACACTCTCTCGCCCCATCCTGATCGAACAGCAGCGACCAATATGCAGCTTGCCAAACTTCTCAACAGCCATGGAATCCAAAGTGTCGGTCGCGTTGAACAGGACAAGATCGTGCTGCTTGACCTTGCCGCAAGCCACTATTCGAGCTTGTCTGCCCTGCTGGCGGCGGATGATGTAGCGGCCGCAGCGGCTGAGCTGTTGCCAACCGGGGAGACCATTGCAATCGGCGATGCCCGGCTGTTGCCCCCGATCGATGCCCAGGAGGTGTGGGCAGCCGGAGTCACCTACAAACGTAGCCAAACAGCGCGAATGGAAGAATCCGAAGCAGCCGCCTCATGTTACGACCGCGTTTACCAATCGCCTCGCCCGGAAATCTTCTTCAAAGCAACGCCCCACCGTGTCCGTGGTACTGGCGATGCGCTTCGAATTCGTAGCGACGCTACGTGGAATGTTCCCGAACCGGAATTGACATTGGTGATCTCCCCCAGCCTTAAGATTGTTGGTTACACCATTGGCAACGACATGAGCTCGCGCGATATCGAAGGCGACAATCCGCTCTATTTGCCTCAAGCCAAAATGTACAATCAATGTTGTGGACTTGGTCCATGGATCACTTTGGCAGATAGCATGCCTGACCGAGAGCACATCCAAATTGTCTTGGATATCCAGCGCGATGGTAAATCTGTTTTCGGTGGTGAGACAAGTGCTAATCAAATGGCCCGCGGTTTTGAGGAGTTGGTTAGTTGGCTGGGACGTGATAATAGCTTTCCAGCGGGTGCGTTCCTGTTGACCGGTACCGGTATTGTTCCCGACAGCGATTTTACGTTGAAACCAGGGGACCAAGTGGCTATCTCAATTACGGGCATCGGCACTTTGACAAATACGATTGTTCAGGGTTGAAGCGACAGCTCACAAGACTCAATCGCTCGTGTCAGTACCTCTAAAAAAACCCACGCCCGCTCACCGACATCAGGCCTAGGTACACTTGG
The DNA here is from genome assembly GCA_041736515.1 of Pirellulaceae bacterium. Taxonomy (GTDB): domain Bacteria; phylum Planctomycetota; class Planctomycetia; order Pirellulales; family Pirellulaceae; genus Aureliella. The sequence continues at coordinate 13,176 of JBGSTP010000292.1, read as the reverse complement.
AACAGATTGGGAGTCGCGGACAGACAGCAGGGCATCTGGGGGCCTTCTGTACCTTCAACCCATCATGGAATTTTCATTCTCATGACCTATAGCACCTTGCACCAAGAACGAAGCATGTGCAGAGTTTCGATCGTGGAGCGACCGACGACGATAATGGAACGATTCAAGACTCTAATCAGGCAGAAGCACGTAACATGCAAAAGAGATTGCTATCGACCGACATTGCCCTCGTCACTGTGATAGCACTCACGCGTGGGATGGACTTCTTGGTCGTGGGCTGGACTTCATAGTAAGTACGTCGACGACAAGGGCATGGTGAACTACAAGGCCTGGAAGGCCAAATCCGGAGATACGCGGGCAGCAGTACCGTGCTGACTTGTCACAGCCCAACTGGACGCTGCGGATAACGTCTTCCAGGTACATCTCGACATCCAAGTCTTGTCGATGAGCGTTGCTGACCAAGCTCATCAGTTTGTCGTTGGGTTCTCCGGCGCGAACGCTCACAATAGCAGCCAGTTCTTGGCGCAACGCCTCAATTCAACATCAAACTGTTCGCTTATTCAGGTCGCAACTGCGCTGCGCCGCCGCGATTGTTGACGGCCTACTCATGAAAGAACAAAGCCGTCAACAATCCCGGCGCAGTTGCGGCAAGCCCATCCCAGGAGTTATTCCACAGGATCCTTGGCAAACGACCGGTTTGCACTTGATTGAGGCCCACCCAGCGCGACCGCGCAGGCTAGCCCAGCCAAGAATCCGCCAATATGCGCCCACCAAGCCACACCGGCTGCGTCCTGAGCGATTGCGAGCGTTCCGCTCCAGAATTGCAACACGAACCAAATGCCGAGAAACAAAGGAGCTGGTAACTCAAGTATCGGCCACAGGAACAGCAACGGAATGATCGTAATCACGCGAGACCTAGGGAACAGGGTCAAGTAAGCACCCATCACGCCGGCAATGGCGCCACTGGCACCAATCGTCGGTATGTTGGAGTCGAAGTAGACGATTAAATGACACATGCCTGCTATGACACCCGTACCCAAAACTAAAACGGCAAACGCGATATGCCCCAGTCGATCCTCAACGCTCTTGCCAAATACCCACAGAAACCACATATTGCCAAGGAAGTGCAGCCATCCGCCATGCAGAAAAATACATGTCACCAGCGTCAACCATTCGGGAACAACGGCGGGCTCGATCGGGCGAAAACCATCGATGATCTGCAGGCCTAACGGAGTTTCCACGACGATTTGGTCTGCCACCATAACCTGCTCGTCTTCAGGTGCAGTTAATCGTGCTGGAACCAAACCCATCTTTTCAACGATGTCTGCGTTTTGGGGGCCGGATGTAAGCTGCAGCACAAACATTAAACTGCACAGACCGACTATGGCGTAATTGACCAGCGGAAATCGCTTGGGAGAGACATCATCGCGCAGTGGAATCATGGGGAGATCGTAATGTTGAGCGTGCCTTCGTTGTCAGCTAATCCTCCAATGGACTCGTTAATGCGAAAGTGCAATTCGCCTGATTCTGCTATCGTGATTTCACCATCGGCGCCAACCGCAATGGAGGACAATGGCAGCGAGAAATCGGGTTCTTGCGGGATAGGTGGTGCAATAGTCATCAACAGTCGCCCTAACGGTAGGCCTCGAAAGTACTCTAGCGTGACTCCATTAGGTTGGCAATTCCAAGGTTTGGGCTCGCGCCCAACGATATAATTGCCCTCGGCGTGAATCTGGATTTTGGAACCGGATGAAACTAAGATGCCGCTGGCTTGCCACCCCTTGGCTGAGTCGATTTGTATCAGCTTGGGAGCATTTAGAAGTACCGAAGTTTTGGACAGCCCAAGCATGCCGCGTGAGAGGTCGTATCCGTAGTCGAAATCCGTGATGGCCGCGTTCCATTCTCGGCGCAAATGTGGCCAGCGTGTCTGTAGTTGCTTGAAGAGCCATCGATTCACATCGTCGCGTCCCTGCATGGGTTGCTTGAGCAGCAGATCAAAGGTGTCGGAGGAACTGGGGTGATGTTTCAAGAACAGCACCGCTGCCCAGCTCCACGCATAGGCGTCTTGATCTTGGTGAGCAATATCGCTGTACCTCAGAATGGACTCGAGCGATGGGGCGACGCCATCGGCCAGTTGCTGCTGAATGATTTTCGTGCGTCCCCAGTAAGCCGCTTCCTCTCGCGTACGGGGAATGACACCCATCTTCAAATGAATCCCGTCCCAACGATGAGTTCCCAGCCATTCAGCCATGCCTTCCATCAGCCAGGGAGGCCCCTGGCGTCCGTATTTTCTGGCCATCATCCAGTGAGTTCCCTCGTGCAGTAACAAATGCCTCCGGTAATAGGCGCTTTGCTGTTCGGTCACCCAAATTCTATCGCCAAGCTGAAATCCGTATTTGAACCCAGAAATAGCCTGTGGTATCAAGCCAGCGGCTTGGAAGCGAGCGCGGTCGAGCATGACGTACGCTTCGACATGCCACTCCGCGACTGTTGCTTCCGAAAGTGCGAAGACCTGGCACCATTGAGGAATAGCAGCGTCGAATGCCTTCGTCAGTTCTCGAAGATCCTCGTTGAGAGGCATATCGGTAATGACGTCGATGTATTTTCCTGAAACCCTCGAGAATCCAGTGGGCAGTTCGGAGACGGCTCGAATTTCAGAGGTGACTAGATTCGTTTGCGCGAAGGCTACCGACAAACTCGATAGCCAAAGAGCGAGTACAGTTAAGTCTATGCGAGGAGGTCTGGACAACAATTCGACTCGGCGATGTCAGGAAGCGTTTACAGTACAAGCTTCAGCGCTACAGCGACATTGTAGCTGAAAACGACTTTTCAGGGTTTTGCTGGTAAGGCCCATTCAACAGTTGCCAGAGCAACCGTTGCTGCCTAGTTGGAAAACGCCACTTTGATTCGAAAACACTGGAATTTACAGGCTTTTCTGATTAGTGAAGCTATCCAACTAGACAGTTGCCAAAGTGGGAATCTCAAAGCCAGCGCGATTGTTGTCTTTCAGCAACTTATTGGCCTCTGCTGCATTTTCGCCCGTGTGTTGCTCGGTCGCAGGGTCGAAGGTGAGCCAGGGACCAACGATATATTTTTCGCCGTCTTCGGGAATGCCCACTCCGTCGGCCATTATCGCGTGCAACCGTCCAAAGTGCTCCGCCGCTTCCGCATTGTCGCCAAATCGGCCCGCCTTGGCATTGAACGGCACTTCGGATCCGAGGCGATAAGAGTTGTTGATCAAGTGTCCGAGCACGCATCCATAATGCGCCTCCTCGGCGTTGCCGTTTGCCATGCTAGGATCGCCAGCCCGACATGCGGCGATGAAGGCGCCCCAGTTACCGCCGGGCGTCACCTTGCCAGGCTCGACATCGAACTTGACGCCTTCCGCACTGCCTTTGGCGTAGTACAAATTGTCGATGATGCGTCCGCCATCTTCGAAGTAGTATTCGTTCTCCACCTGTCGTTCGTAGCCATCGTAGTTGATGTTGCGTACGTTGAAAAACACTTGTTGTCCGTTGGCATATTCGGCGATTCCGAACATGGTATTGGGCGTTTCCCCTTGGTCTTTCCATTGGAATCGACCGCCGATGGCCATTGCGCGAACTGGGTGAGTTTGATCGGTATCGATGGCCCAGCGGGCAACATCCAGTTGATGGGTGCCTTGGTTGTTTAAGTCTCCGTTGCCGGTTTTCCAAAACCAATGCCAATTGTAGTGCACATAGTTTCCATGATACTGTTGGATATCTGCGGGACCACGCCACAAATTCCAATCGAGATTTGCGGGTGGCGGCCCTACTTCTTTGAATCCAATACTGCCACGCGGCTTACAACAATATCCGTACGAGATTTTTAATTTTCCGAACCTGCCGGCCTGAATGGCTTCGTGGAGACCGGCTAGTTTTTCTTCGCTACGTCGCTGTGTACCGTGCTGAATGACTACGCCGTATTTCTTCTGAGCCTCCACTGCAATGCGGCCTTCTCCCACATCGTGGCTCATGGGTTTTTCGACGTATACGTGTTTGCCCGCCTGCGCCGCCCAAATCGTAATCAGCGAATGCCAATGGTTCGGAGTGGCAACAGAAATTGCGTCCAAAGTCTTGTCCTCCAATGCGCGGCGTACATCGGCAACCCCGTCGGGATTGGAGGCTTCCTGCGACATCTTACGAACGTCTTGGAGTCTTCTGGCCAGCACACTTTCATCCGGGTCAATGAGCCAAGCGATTTCAACATTTGGCTGTTTCAGCCAGCCTTCAATGTGGCTGCCACCGCGTCCATTAACACCCGCCACAGCAATTCGCAGTCGTTCGTTCGCACCGAGGATGCGTGCTGAGGCCTTGCGGGCAGTCCAAAATGCCGCCGCACTCGCGCCGCCTGCCAGCAGCATGTTGCGTCGATTGACAGCGAGTTTTTGAGATGGTTTTCCAGTGGAGGCTGGTTTGTTCATCGGAGGAGTCTCCTGAGGGTTGGAGTAATGTTGGGCTGGCCAGTATACACTATTCCTCAGCAGTTTTTTCAATTCTTTTTTCTATTCATTCCATTCGTACAGCAGTTCCAATCGCTTCCCCGGAGTTGCCTGGACGTGCCGCTCATCAGAAAACCGAACCGCGGCTGCCAGCAGTCATGCCTGGACGCGATTGGCAATTCTGCGCCATCGATTGGCACTGTTATGCGCTTCGCTGCACGTGGTGCTTGCGGGCATAGTTGGCAACTCCATCCGCAATTTCCTCGTCGGTGATGCCGTAGCGTTTGAGAAGCTTAATCATGAACGCACCCATTTTCACTGGTTTGGCTATGCTGCCATCCAGGGTAAAACTCAAGTGGTTGGCAATGGGCTCTGCAGCTGCAGCCACAACAGGCAGCTCCTCGCGAAAATTCCTATTCGGACCGGTTATGGAGGATCGCGGTGTCTTACGTACCGGTTGCATGGCGGACGCTGGTACAGCTTCAGCATTGTCCAGCCATGAAAAATAGAGTTGGGAAGCCGCTGTTGGTGACTCGATAAGTGCGCTCGACATGTTACTCTTAGGCGTAGCCTACTCCGTATTGAGTTCCATAAACTAGTTACCAGATCGCAACCAAGTCGCCCGCTCAGTTCAGGCAATCAGGTAAGCGATGTAGGTTTAGTTTCGCGAGCCTTTGGACACCTTTGGTCACAGTCAAAAAATGTTTACAAAAAATTTTGCTCCAGCGATTCACAGGCGGGTTACTCTCATCCCGCCTCGCATTGCTATCACTCAACTCTCTAGATATTCATTTCATCTAAGTCTCTTCCTCTCATTCGAGTACTAACGCATATGAAAGCTGCATTTATCACACAGACTGGCGCTCCCGATGTAATCCAATATGGTGATGTGCCCGAGCCCGGGTGTGGCGACTCTCAAGTACTGGTCAAAATGGCGGCAGTTTCGGTGAACCCGATCGACACTTACATTCGCAATGGTGCGAATTTCTGGGAGTTGCCACAACCGTTCGTCATCGGCTGCGACCTGGCCGGCTCGGTAGTCGCGGTCGGCAGTCAAGTAAAGAACTTTAAGCTGGGCGACCGTGTGTGGTGCAGTAATCAAGGCTTGCTCGGAAGGCAAGGCACTTTTGCAGAGCTGTGTTGCGTCGATGCAAAATGGCTGTACCCAACTCCGCAAGGCGTGAGCGACAGCGATGCTGCGGCTGCTGCGCTCGTCTCCCTAACGGCACATTTGGGATTGTTCCGCGAAGCGCAATTGAAGTCCGGCCAAACAATTTTCGTGCGTGGCGGCGCAGGTGGGGTCGGATCGATGGTGTTGCAAATGGCCAAGGCCATCGGTGCGACCGTGATTGCCACTGCGGGAGGTGCAGCCAAGGCCGAGCGTTGCCGTAAGTTGGGAGCAGATCATGTCATCGACTATACAACAGGCGATTTGCAGTCGAAGATTCTCGCGGTCGCGCCGCACGGAGTGAACGTATTTTGGGAAACTCTTCGCGAACCCGATTTCGACTTGTCCGTCGCTACCCTGTCGGAGCGTGGTCGGCTAATTCTCATGGCTGGCCGCGATGCGCGCCCCTCGTTTCCGGTCGGACCATTTTACGTCAAGGGATGTTCAGTGCACGGATTTGCCATGTTCAAATCAACTGCTGAAGAACAGAGTTCGTGCGCCTCGGACATCAACCACTGGTTGGCTACCGGACGCCTGAAGCCGCTGATCGATCGCACTTTGCCGCTGAGCCAAGCCGCCGAAGCACATCGACTCCAGGAAGCCCATACGATTGCTAAACAAAGCTCGTTGACCGGAAAGCTAGTGCTCGTGCCCGGCTAGCGTCAGAGCGCTCAGTGGCCCGCCATGTTAAATCGCTGGGGTTATTTAGAATCGCAGGGTCGCGAGGATGGGACGGTGATCGCTGGCAACGGCTTCAGCGAGCACGCGCGTCGACTGGATTTGTACCACCGGCTGGTTGACTGCAGTAGCTTGGCCCGCATGAGAATTAGCCACAAACACGAAATCGATTTGACGCGTGGGATCATCAACTGGAATCGTCGGTAGGTCCTCGTTGTTTGTCGGCGTCCATTTGGTAAGTAACTCTCCCAACGTACGACTTGAGCGCATCGCGTTGCAATCGCCAGCCAATAACCAAATCTGTGGCGAGCTGGATTGCTGTTGTCGAACCAACAAGTCGTTAACAAATTTGGCGGATGCAAATCGCTCGGCATCCTCTCGGCGATGGTCAAAATGAGTTGCGAGTAGAACGAAGGAAGTCTTATCGGGTGCCTGTATTTCAACTTGAAGCACACCACGTTGCTCGCCCTCGTCATGGTTGGGTAACAAGTGGTTGTGCGATCGAATGATCGGCCATCGCGAGAGCACCGCGTTTCCGTATTGACCTCCCTGCAGCGTGATATTGCCTCCAAAGGCGACGTGCATTTGCAGCTGTTTAGCCAGCCCCTCGGGCTGTGGCACATTTTCACTGCGGGCTACATTCCGATCAACTTCTTGCAACGCAACGAGGTCCGCTTGACTCTGGGCGATCACATTCGCAATGCGAGCCAGGTCCAACCTGCCGTCGACTCCCTCCGCGTGATGAATGTTGTAGCTCAGAATTCGCAGCACTCTACGAGCGGTGGCAGGCTCGTCCCCCACGCAGGTTGAAGAACCTGCGAAAAACGCGGCGACGAAGAGGCACAGTTTGCTGGCTGTTTCAATTGCATGCTTCATGATTGGTCGCAAGTGACCCTGGACTGGAGATCGATAAATCAAGATTACTCGCCGCGAAAGATAGTGCGTAGGCCGTCGGTTGTGGCCGTCCACTGTTGGGCGGCTGCTTCAAAATCGACTTCCATCCAGCGCACCGGTTGATCCATTTGAGCGCGGGAGTGCTCGGGATGTCCTGGGCGGACAGGGAATTGCCCGCTCGGCCCCATCGCCAGTCTGCCTTCGGTATCCGCAGAGACTAGAAAATTCGCAAGCTGTGTTGCTGCTACCGGATGGGGGCCACCTGCGATAACAGCGACCGTGTTGGGAATTCGTAGGGTGCCGATCTGATGTGGCTGTTGATCGGGGTAGACAATCTCAACCGGTAAACCAGCATCGATTTCGACAAGTGCGTCATCGGTATCGGTGAGACCGAAGGCAAGCTGACCTGAAGAAACAGCTTGTGCGACCTGTTTGTTGCCCGAAAGTATTCTGGCATTCGACTTGATCGCCCGAAATAACTCTGAGCTCTTCTCTTCACCCAGTTGTAGGCGCAAGACAGTGAAATGTGTGGCGGTTGTGCCAAACAACGGCAACGCCACTCCACATCGATCTTTCCATTGCGGATCTGCCAGATCCTCAACCGAATTGGGACGCTTGGCAGATTCGGCAAGCAACTGTTTATTAACCAGCAAAACGCGAGCTCGACCGGCGATACCAACCCAGCAGCGTTTCTGGCTGCGCATGGTCTTGGGCCAGTCCCTTGGAATATCCCAGACGATGGGCTGCAGCAGGCCTGCGCGTTCGAGCCGCAGTGTGTGCAGAATTTCATTGTTCCAAAAAACATCGCAGCGTGGTCGCTGCTTCTCGCTTTCGATGCGCGTTACCAGACCAACTGTCTTGGTCGATTCGACATCGAACTGTGGGACCACTTCGGTCCCTGCATGGCGACGGCTGAACGCAGCAAGCAAGGGCTGCGCATACTCACGATCGGCAGCCGAGTAAATTACTACGGAGTTTTCAGGTTGACGCACGCAGCCAACCAAAGTTGCCGCCAGCGTTACGAAGCAGGATACCAGCGCTCTGTTGACTATTGCGCGCGGCATTACATGTTGACTTTATTGGGTTTGTATTCGTGATTGCGTTTTGACAAGACCTCGATCGACAGAATCTCGTCGGGCATGGCGGGTGCTTTGGACTCGTCTTTCTTCTCGTCGGGATTAATACGCACGATGCTACCAAGAACCTCGATTCCCGAGGTCACGCGTCCAAACGCAGTAAATCCTTCGTTCAAATGTGTCACCGGTAGGAAGCAAATAAAGAACTGCGACCCGCCAGAATCGGGGTTTTGAGACATTGCCAGTCCCACGGTGCCGCGAAAGAAATTGCGTTTGCCCGGCTTCGAGGCTTCGCTATAAATGGTGTAGCCGGGACCGCCAGTACCATCGCCGACCGGACAGCCGGTTTGCGCCATGAAGTGTTCCAACACGCGATGGAAAGTCAAGCCGTTGTAAAAACCGGACTCGACAAGGCTTATAAAACTGCCAACAGTTTCGGGAGCATTATTTTCGAACAGCTCCAGCTCAATATCACCTTTGCTGGTGTGGATTAGAACTCTCGGCAGTGGCTCGCCTGCACGATCTTTCTCGCGCGCTGCCAACTCTTGCTCCCAGAGTGATTTCAGTGTAGACAATTGAGACTGTATGCTGACTAGCATTGGACTTGCCAAACCTTCAGCCACCAATTCATTCAGTATCGGCTTGAGTTCGTCGTATTCATTCATGGCAAAAGCGATCATAGCTTCCGTTCCAGGCAGCTTCTCGTGCTTGAAACCATTGGCTTTGAGCGCTTGAACAACAGGCAACAGATTCTCGAAGCGGTCCACTTCAGTGTTGCGTTCGACGATGCCCCACAGCATTTCAGCGAGAGCGGGTTTTCCGGCGGGGTCCTGCAAATATTCCTTGAGCGCGGCATCGACCATCCGTTGGTGGATCGCTATGCCTGCCCTTTCCAGTTCGAACCATTGGGTGAGCATAGCTTTGTCGGAAGCCCCCGTTAGGTCGGTGTTGTACCGCACCAAAACCTCCCGCATTTTCTTCAGATGCTCGCGAAACTCGCCAGTCGCCGCTTTGAACTCGGGGGTCTGCGGGCTGACCGGTAAAGCTTTTGCCGAAGTTTTTTCAGCTGAGTGATCGTGATTGTGTTCCTGCGCATGCAGCTGCAGCGTGCAGAGAAGCGAGCAGATCAGTCCGAACATCAAGCAGGACGCTAAAGAGCTCGGATACAAAGTTGGGCTTACTTTCATGGATTTCTCGGCACGAAGTGCGCAGCAAAAAAGGTTGCGGAGGAAAATAGACCAAGTAGCCAATGCAGGCCCGATTTTTTTATGGGTTGGGGGCGTCCGTTGACTGCCCTACACTGTCTACGCAAGGAAACTGGTGTCAGTTCGACGAACACGAGCGCTGCGGCTCTGTCGCTGCCACAACATACTCGCTATCCTAACTCGCGGGACTTGTCCTAGCTAAGCGCCTTATTTTAGCATTAATTTTTAATTTGAGTTTTCTGCCATAAGGCCGCGATTCGTCTACAGCGGCCCACCGGAAAGAGTGAGTCTCGAGTAAATTGTCCTCAGCCCCAAGAAGAAATCCGGATCTCACGACTTTTTTATTGCGGGCTCTGTCGCTGTATGGGCTGCCCCTCTGCGACTAAGCTGATAACCCCGGTATAACGGAGTTGCCTTCAATAGCTCTAACCCCTTCAGTGACATCCCATCAGGCAACAGCTCCACAGGCACCCAGCTCCACAGGCACCCAGCCAGAACTGCTTTTTCTATGAATCGAAGTCGACAGCGGCGTGAGTCGGAAGAAGAGTCGCTACCGAAGCGAACAATTCCAAAGCCAAAAATCGTTCCTACGCGACTGCGAATCGTGGCTGGCGAATTGGGTGGAAGAAAAATTGACTACAACGGCGATCCTGCTACGCGACCGATGAAGGAGCGGACTAGAGAAGCTGTGTTTAGTTTGCTGGGTGGCTATCTCTACGACACGTTTGCGATCGACCTTTTTGGTGGAACCGGCATATTGGCCTTTGAGTCAGTTAGCCGTGGCTCCGAGAGGGCAATCATTTTGGAGATGTCTCGGACGGCTGTGGCGACAATCCTGCTGAGCATGGAACAACTGCGACTCGGCGAGCGAATCGATGTTTACAATGTAGACACCCTACGTTGGATGCGCAATCTAGAGTTGGCCCGTGTCTCCTGGCCGAACTTGCCTTGGGTCGTCTATTGCTGTCCACCCTACAAAATGTGGAAAAGCGATACGGAACGATTGTGCACGGGGTTGATGGCGATCGTTGAATCCAGCCCGTCGGGCAGTCGGCTCGTTTGCGAAACCGAACACGATTTTGACTTGCGGGCGGCTCTGCCCAGCCTCAACTGGGATATACGCAACTACGCTCCAGCGAACATTGGGATCAGCGTCAAGCAATGAGGCGAGGCGTAGGCACTGCGCCAAGTTTTGAAGTTCCACTTTGAGGTGCCAAAGGCACTGGCGCGTCGAGCCGGTATTGCCGCAGTTTTCCGCAAAGTGGCGCTGCCAACTAAGCTTCGGGCGGAATGGGAGAACCGTGTGGATCAACCTCTGGGGCATTAGTTTCTTGCAGCAGTCGCTCGCGCAGGGTGCGGTCGGTAAAGTGCTCGAGTCGCTCTGCGCCACCGTGTAATAATTGCTCGGGCAACCCTGCCTCCGATGCAAGGTATTGTTCCCAAAGTCGGTGAGAACGCACAACATTTTGCGCTTGGCGTCGACCGTCTGAAGCCAACGAGACCTGCCCCATGCGTTCAATCATTAACCCTTGCCACTTCAGCCACATAAAAATCAGCTTGGCTCGCAGGCTCGAAACTAATAGCTGGCTTCGTAGACTTTTCACAGCAACGCCCGCATTTCCGTTCAGTTCCGCCCGATACAGTGCAGCCAAGACATCTTCTCCAATGATTTGTGCGGCGACACGCAACGATCGGATGCCACGCGACAAAATGCCTTTGCGAGGCGCTAGCAGCACCGCCAGAAAGAGAAATCCGCCGGATACGACCGCCATCATCCCGGCTGTGTTGGTCGCTTGAAATCCGAACCAAACCGGTACGGTGAGCGCCGCTAGATGGCCAGCAACAGCGCACGCGATACCAATGGCTGCACTCAGCAGGATCATCACGATCAGGCGATCGGTCAGCATCCACGCCGTCGTAGGTGGGACAACGAACATGGCGACTACCAAAATGTTGCCCACAGATTCAAAGGAAGCAACCGAGGTGATCGCAACGAACGCAGCCAGCAAATAATGCAGCAGCGTCACGGGAACTCCCTGCGAAGCTGCCAGTTGAGGGTCGAAGGTACTGACCTTGAGTTGGCGATAAAGCCCAAAAACAAATAGACCATTGGCCAGCACAACTAGAGACAAAGTGACCACGGTTCGCGGTACTTGTAGCCCCAGCACGTCGACCTGGTCGAGTACGGTCGTTTCGAGCGCTCCATACAGGACACACCCCGGATCCAGGTCAACCCGATCGGCTGCCTGCACAATCATCACCAGTCCTACCGCGAAGAGAAAGGTGAATACAACGCCAATCGAAGCACCTTCGTCGACTCGTCCGTACTGCCTGGCAAGTTCGGTCAGAACCACAGTCAAAATACCCACTGCCGCCGCCCCGGCGAACATAATGATTCCCTGCCGCTGGCCTGAAATCAAAAACGCCGCCGCAAGACCAGGCAGGACAGCGTGGCTAATAGCATCTCCCATCAGGCTCATCCGCCTCAGGACTAGAAAATTCCCTAGGAGTGCCGCGCCCACAGCGCACAATGCACCCGCCAAAACGATCCAGCCGTCGATTTCCCAGACCCAAGCAAAATTAGGCACGATTCGTACTTTCTCAGATAGCGATTTCTGCTTTTCATCATATCACCGAATTTTTTTGCAAGATTGAACATCGCGAGATTAAAATAACGGGTCTGGCCTTACAAACGGCAGATTCGCTCCCCCTCCGCAAGGTAGGCAAAGAGTTTGAGTGTTGCGGGCTTTAGTTTACGCTTCAAGCAAGTAAACTAGGGGGCTAGGGCAATTTCTCGTCGCCTAAAAGTACCTTTGTAGGAAACGACTATGTCGGTAAGTGGATTTCGGCCATTCTCGCGACAAGCCAAATGGTGTCCCAAGTGGAGTGTCTGTTGCTTAGTCAGCCTGTGTGCCTTTGCAGCAAGTCAGACATCTTTTGGGCAGGTAATTCCTACATCGCGAAGCAATAGTAATCGTTTCTATGCAAAGGACGCTTTGTTTGAGATTCCTCCCGGCTTGGAGTACGGCGAGACTTTTCAAGGTCCGATTGATCTACCACTGGTAGTACAGAATCCGGACATTGCCTGGCAACCCAAGTATTCTGCCCCCAGCGACACCCTGGCGGAGATGGGGCGGCAAGTAGTTTTTCGGGGCGACGTTTATTGTTTGGATTTTGCCTTCCTGACAGTGCGTGTCATTGAAATTCAGGGCAAGCCCGTATGGTACATGCTATATCGCATTCGCTATTTGGGGGGCGACTTGCGGCCCACAGCTGAACCCGACGCATACAACAATCAGGTTTACGCCACGCCGGCAAAGCTGCCTGCCGACTCGGTTAGCGAACTTCCAGCCCGTTTTTCGCCGTTATTCCGTTTGCATGTAAATAATCTGCGAAAAGAATACTTGGACCAAGTCATCCCCGGCGCCAAAGCAATGATCGCTTCTAAAGAGCGGATAGAAGGCCCCCTCTATGATTCGATCGAAATGCAGAAAGTACCTGTGAAGCTTTGGCGAGACACCGATCAAGTCGACAACACGCTGTGGGGCGTGGCAACTTGGACCGACGTCGATCCACGTATTGACTTCTTTTCGGTACATGTCCAGGGCCTAACGAACGCCCAGCGTCTCAAGCTGGAGGGCGATAAGATCAAGTACTTGCAGAAGAATTTAGTGCTGAATTTCTCTCGTCCTG
>JBGSTP010000250.1:0-23457 GCA_041736515.1 Pirellulaceae bacterium | reverse complement strand
CTTTTGTGGAGAAATTGGGGTTTTCAATATTCCAAGGTCTACCACGTTTCTAAAGGACAGTCACCACGATGGTGCAGTTTCTCCTTTAGTCGAAGCTTTTCATGTTTTCGGCCTACTGAGATGCCTGACCTCCGACTGTGCGGCTTGTCGCTCCCGAGAATTTCGATGCCTAAAATTTTTTCTAAGTTTGTGTGACATTGTATGTCCAAATCGTTCCTTAACTTTTGAAGCCAAAGTTCTGTGAACTTTGCATACTTTTCTTTTCGCAAACTGAGGGGGGTTCCATGTCGACTCGAATCATTGGGCGAGTTCTGCTGCCAGCAATAGTGTTTGCCTATGCGTTTTCAACGGAAAATGCGAACGCGCAGTGTAACGGCGGCCGCGGGGCCAGCGGTCGGAGCAGTTCGAACGCTCCCGGTTTTGGTAGCGGTACGAGCTCTACTAGCTTGAGCAGTGTTCCCAGTATTGGAGGCTTTCCCAACAATGATCTGGCATACCAACGCATGGTCGGCATGCAACAGCTGCAAATGGTAGCCCTGCAGCAACAGTTGGCGCGACAAATGGCTGAACTGATGTCACTGCGCAATCAATTGGCAGAGGAGCGAAGTGCGGCACAGCAGCAGTTGCTTGCCGATCGCAAAGAAAAAGCGCTGCAGAAGCGCGAAGAGCGTCTGGCAACTTTGAGGTCCAGAGCAAACGGGGTGAAGCTGGTCTCCACCGCTGCTGCTGCGACCGACTTGTCGCCGTAGTGGGTTTGTAATAGGTAGTCTGGAGTTAAATGCAGTACAACCCGCGGCGGTAAGCGACACGGTTGAATTACACAGTTGAAGCTATTGGGAGGAACGATGAAACGCAGATCGCGATGGAAAACCAACAGAAGCAAACGCATCTTGAACTGTCAGCCGTTGGAGTCACGCATTGTGTTGGCGGCGAGCCTGGGCTGGGATGGTCCAGGGCTGGGCAGCGCGTCGCTGACTTATCACATCGCGAATAGCCCCAGCTCGCTCTCGCAAGTCGATACGAATGCAGCTATCGAAAAGGCTCTGTCTGTTTGGTCATCGGTCGCGAATGTAAAGTTCACTCAAACAAGTCAGGCCGGTCTTCGGGACTCGTTGGACATCTCGTTTTCGCCAATCGACGGTGGTGGCGGCACATTGGCACAAGCCTACTTTCCCGACGATGTTAATCCAGCGCGTATCGCAGGTGATGTTCAATTTGACTCGTCCGAAGTTTGGGAGGTTGGAAACGGGCTGGGCAGCCGAGCCTTCGATTTAGTTTGGGTGGCGGTCCATGAGATTGGCCATGCTCTCGGCTTGGATCATCTCGACGTCTCCGGCTCCGTACTTGCACCCTCGGTGTCTCCGAATCAATCATTTGTGAAGCTGGACGCGGCGGCTGTCCAGGAAATTCAGAGTTTGTATTCTTCTACGCCGGGCGCGACAAATACTGCTGGCACGAATGCAACGAGCACCACATCCAGCACCAATACTACGCCAGCCACACCCTCGACGCCAACAGCCCCCTCGTCACCTTCAACTCCAGTTAATCCCGTCCCTTGGCAGCGTTGGTTTCGGTTTAACTGGTTTCGATTTGTGGGCAGAGCCGAAGCAGATGTCATAATGGCCGAAGCCACACCACTCCACAACTCGGCTTTCCCTACCGATGTTAATGGCGACGGTAACACTTCGGCCATTGATGTTCTACAGATTCTCAATTACCTAAATCATCCTGGCGAGTACTTAGCAAATGCCGACTCTGCAGGCATGGTCGACACGAATGGAGACGGCAGTGTTTCAGCGATCGACGCGCTCTTTATAGTCAACTCGATGAATAGCGGTACAGCCATGCTCGCAGTGCCAGGCTCATTGAGCGGAGCAGCAAACGAGTTGCCGAGTAGTAGGCTGGGGCAATTCGACAGTGAGTCTGTCGACTACAGCAACGAAAGCGAGTCAGCGAATGACGACTCATCGGTCGATGATGAGGTTATGCCTATCGACAACGACGACGATTGTGCGGTTCACTTTGGAAAGTTGAATTTGTCGCAGTATTTTCCCTTGGTTGGGCTCGTCCAGAGCTCTTCGCAGCGATTGTTGTCGCGTTTTGACTCTGACAGCAATGCACAACTCGTCGAAGCTGAAGTGCCCGCGCGAGTATGGCAAAGATTAGTCGATTTGTCCGTGGATGCGGATGCCGATGGTGTACTCACCACGCTTGAACTGGAGGCCCAAGCAACCGCGGCTCGCGAGAAATACTTTGCCGACAGGGATACGAACGGCGACGGCTTGCTGGTTGAGGCGGAAGTGGGTGCCATAGCTTGGAGTCGATTGTCCACGGCGGACAGCGACGACACCGCCGGAGTGTCCATCGACGAGCTGGCAACGTGGATCGTGGCTCGGCAAGCGGAACTGCCAGAGTTGGGCCGCCACCATGAGCATTTGGAAGTGGTAGACAGGATTTTTCGCCGGGCAGCAGCTGGAATCCGTCGTTTCCTTTAGATCGAATCCTCCAGGCAAAGGAAAGGTGGCGTGTATTGGGCGACTGTGAGTTAGCGAGCGCTAGGGTTTGTGGTTATGATGAAATCGACCGTGGGCGGCACGGCGACCAACACGATCCTCGTCGCCGAGTCGCATCCAGAGGAACTACCGCGTAAAAATCTGAGGGGCGGCTTTTTCAGACATATTGTTCGATCATCGATTTCTCAATTGTAGAAACGTGCTCCGATGGCGACGGAATCTAGTTCGACAAAGCGTAACTCGCATTGGGCCGAGAGCGGCGACTTCAAAGAGCTGCTCCTTCGGGCTCGATCAAGCGACATGGATGCTTTGGGGCAATTGCTAGCGTGGTACATCAATTATCTAACAATTCTGGCGACAACACAGTTGGACCGTCGACTCAAGAGCAGATTGAGTCCGTCGGACGTTGTACAGGAAGTCCTGTTGGCGGCGCACCGCGACTTCCGGGACTTTCGCGGTCAGAGCCAAGCCGAATTGATGGGGTGGTTGCGCCAAATATTGATCAATACGTTGCACCGATCCTTCGCACGGCATGTAACGGCCGGCAAACGAGATATACGACGCGAGGTTTCGATCGACCAGGTATCCCGGCAAATGGAGGAATCGGCTTGCAACCTGGCCGCTATGTTGCCCTCGCAGGGTGACTCGCCCAGCGCCGCCCTGCGTGCTCGCGAGGATGCCGTGGAGCTAGCAGATCAGCTCAACAAGATCCGGCCGCAATATCGGGATGTTATCGTACTGCGTGTAATTAAGGGCCTGAGTTTCGAGGAGATTGCAGAGGAGATGGACCGCACTTGCGGTGCAGTGCGAATGTTGTGGTTGCGCGCTCTGGAAGCCTTTAAGCTTCACGGAGAAATCCAAAGCGATGATTGATGGCCTGGAAACCGATGCAAGCCTAGAGCCGTCGCAACTGCGAGAATTGAGCGACGACCAAAAGTGCAGATTGACTGATTTGCTTGATCGCTATCTCCAATCGCTGGAGAATGGCGACAAGTTCGACACCAGTCGGGTCGTAGCAGAACACCCGGATCTATGCGACGCGTTTCAAGTTTATCTGGCCAAGCTCGACGCGTTGCATGGAATCGCCGTGGGACTGGGCGAAGGTAGGCAAGCCGCTGCGTTTTCCAATGGACAGGCCAAGTCGATGCAGCTTGGCGATTTTACCATCCACCGGGAAATTGGCCGCGGAGGTATGGGGGTAGTCTATGAAGCAACGCAAGATTCATTAAAGCGCAAGGTTGCGATAAAATTGCTGCCAATGGCGTCGTTGCTCGATGGTCAACAGATTGCCCGATTTCGCAATGAAGCTCATGCGGCAGGACTATTGCAGCATCCCCACATCGTACCGGTCTATCATGTCGGTGTGGAAAACGGTATCCACTACTATGCCATGCAGTTGATTGATGGCATTTCCATGGATCAGTGGATTCGCGAGCAGGCAAGCGGTGAGTTGGCAAGTTCTAAATTGGGCCGCGGTGATACTACGGCCAGTCGCATCGATTCCCAGGCAACCTGGCAGATTGTTGTCGGTTGGGCTATCGATGTCGCCACTGCTTTACATTGTGCGCACGAAGCGGGCGTGGTGCATCGCGATGTCAAGCCATCGAACCTAATGCTCGATGTTCACGGAAAAATCTGGATCACAGACTTCGGACTTGCGCGATGCCAGTCCGACGCGTCGCTGACAAACTCGGGTGACCTGGTCGGCACGATGCGTTACATGAGTCCCGAGCAAACGCGTGGAGAGTCTGCGCTGGTGGACGGTAGAACAGACGTTTACTCACTGGCTACTACGCTCTACGAGATGCTTGCACACCAGCCAGCTTTTGAAGGTGAGGATGCACCGACAATTTTAAAAAGAATCGACGAACAGCTTGTTACGCCAATTCGACAGCTTCGTCCCGAGCTACCACGCGATCTGGAGACTGTGATCGAGAAAGCGATGTCAAGAAATCGCGATGGTCGATACGAATCGCCTGCCCAATTCGCGGCCGACCTCGGTCGGTTATTGCGGGGAGAGCCGACACACGCTCGCCCGGCATCGCTGAGCGATTTGGTCGCACGTTGGGCAGCCAAACATCGTCGCAGTGTGTTAGCAGCTGTGTTGGTTGGAACTATTGGACTGGTTGGACTAACAGTCGCCACGTTGTTGATTATCGGGGCAAAGCAGGAATCGGACACCAACGCGGCATGGGCAGAACGCAACGAGCTATTAGCGCGCAGTGCGGTGAATCGGCTTGGGTCGCAGATGGCTGAACTGCTGGCCGAAATCCCGGCAGCGGATGCGGTTCGCCGCCGTTTGCTTTCGGAGACTCTCGACTATTACATTCAATTCGCAGCTAACGCGAGCGATGAACCCGAAAGGCGTAGAGAATTGGCGATGACTTTGGGCAAAATCGGTAGTCTTCAGAGCGAGTTGGGTGCAAGCTCCGAGGCGATTAGTTCCCTGCGCAAATCGGAAGCGCTCTACAATCAGTTGGCCAGCCAGGACGCGACAAACGTTGCAATTTGTTTGGAGTGGTCGACCAGCCAGAACAATCTGGCACAGGCGCTCCAGCGGAGTGGCCAACTGGAACAGGCGGCTTTGGTCTTCACGAAATCGATCAATAGCTTCGAGCGCTTGATCGCTGACTTGAGCGCACAGCCTGCTGAGAACGGCTCTGCAGACAACCCAAGTTCGCCTCAGAGGGAACTGGTAGACGTCAAGTTGGGACTGTCTACAACACTGAATAACCTGGGCTTGCTTTTGGCGGAAACGGGAGCGGCCGCAGAAGCGGAGGCGAGTTATCAGCGCGCCATCGAGCTGCTCGATTCGGCTTCTATTCAACATGCCTCGCAATCCCATCAATTGCAGCTTGCGTTACTCAAAACCAATCTTAGCAGGCTGCTGTCTAAAACAGCCCCGCGACTGGCGGTGGATTCTGCCAAACAGGCACTCGCCCTGCAAACTGCAG
Organism: Pirellulaceae bacterium; assembly: GCA_041736515.1. GTDB lineage: Bacteria > Planctomycetota > Planctomycetia > Pirellulales > Pirellulaceae > Aureliella. Next base: position 17,990 of record JBGSTP010000250.1, on the reverse strand, counting down.
CGTTGAACAACGATCGCGGCAACGCCGGGTTGACGACGCAGGTAATTATTACGCTCAACGCGCTGGGTACGGCTCAGTTGGAGAACAACCAAAGTACAGCCGCGGTGACGACTTTAAATCAAGCAATCGAGATTAGTGAACAATTACTACAACGTTGGCCCGACCAACCAACCTACCAACGCGACATGGTAATCAGTCAAAATCATCTGGGTTTGGCGCTGTCGAGATCAAGTCAACTGAAACAGGCACGCGACAACTTTGAACAGGCACTTGGCCGCGCCCGACACTTAGCGGCGGACTTTCCCGCTGATGCTGAGATTCAAAGCATGCTAGCGAGCGTGCTGAACAATCTCGGATTCCTGCAACAACAATTCGAAAATAATGCCGCCGCTTCAGACTGTTTTAGCGAAGCTGTAGTGCTACAATCAAAAGCAGTGGAGTTGGCGCCCGAGGTTGGTCGCTATCAACAACTTCTCAAGAAACACCAATACAACCTTCAACAGACGAAGGAAGTTCCATGAGCAAATGGCAAATCTCGCGTCCGCTATTGCTCGAGCAGCTCGAGACGCGATCGTTGTTCGCTGCAGATTGGTTACATTTTGCTTACGAGCCAAACCATGCAACGCGCGAGTTCTCGCCGTTAAGCTCCATAGACTTGCGGTTCGGAGAGTTTGGCCAAAGACCTACCGAACCGCGAGATTTCGGCCGCGCAGAAATTAGCCCAGATATTCGCAAAGAACCAGGGCGTGGTGGAGAATCCGCTAGCTCTATTCCTGGTCGAGAAAAAACCATGGACAAATGGGGGGCGACGGAAGCGGTGGTGAGCGTTCCCACTATAGCGCCCTCCATTACGACAATCCTGTTTATGACTAAGCCTGTCGCGACACAACAACCAGCCAAATGGGATAACCCGACGCAAAGCATGTTGACGCTTGGAAGCGAAGGCTCGAGTTTCCGGTCTAGTGCTAGTTTAGTGCCTACAAAGGGGGCTTCGCTTTCAACGCTCACCTTGATTGTCCAAGCAAGTAGCGTAGGCGGTAGGTTGGTGAATTCCAGTGCCCTGATTTCAGATGCTGCAGATTCCAGCAGCCGTGGCACTGGTTCCTCCAACGCAATTGCCAGACCATCGGATTCGTTCACGGCTGGAGCCGGCGATGTTGACCGTTTGCGAGCGTCCTCAGCTGCTGCTGGCAGAGACGCTGTTGAGCGAACGCTTCCTATGAATTCGATCGCTGCGCAGCCGCTAGCTCCGCGGGCCGGGATAGCCGGAACGTTCTCTATTCCTGCGATTGCCAATGATGCATTTGCGAACGCTAGTTCCCATCGCGAATACCTTCCACGCGATTTCAAATTAAGCACAGCAGGTTTGGACTCGGACTCGTTAGGACAACTGCGCCACATGCCCCACAACACAGAGGTTGAGGATCCCTGGGAGCTACGCTCGAGCACTCTTAGAGACTTGCGAGGCTTGACATTGCAGACGGAACAGGCTGCAGCTACGGACGCAGCAATCGCGATGTGGTTCGATGGCCGAGGAGGGTTGATCGATTTATCGCCTGGCAGCGGATCATTATTGCGACCCAAAGTCGTTGATCAGGTTATCGAAGTTGGGCTGGAAGCCCTTGTTGGTCACCATCGGGCGTTGGAACTGATGGCCGCGTCGACCGAGCAACCGAAAGATAACGATGAAGTCCGCTTGGCGGTGTTACAAGCTATTGCCCGCGCGAATCGCGACACGGCGCCGATATCTGGCGATAGCGATAACTTGAAGCCATCTTTCGGAGTTACCGGGATGGCAATTCTAGCTGGTACGGCCGCGTTAGCGGCGCGAAGGAAGCGTCCGAATTCTTTCCTATCCAAGCATCTGCTGAATGCGGAACAACAGTAGAGCTTGGGTCTTGCAATGCATCAGGACGCTAACAAGTCCTGTGCTAGAAAAGTTCTACATCCGTCGAGTCCTTAGTCGCTGAGTTGGGTTCGATCAGTTCACGCTCAGAGGCCATTGTTGCCCGCTGGTTGATGCGGTTGAGCCAAAACTGTGTAATTGATTCTGCCGTCTCTTTGTCGTCCCTGTCAGTATGAGGGCGCAAATCGCTAATTAGTTCGGAAATTGTTTCCAGGAGATGGTGCATCCGCTGGCTGACACGATCTTGGAACTGCATCGACATCACTGCTTGATTGATATCCAAGTTCAGTTGACGGCTCATAGTGGCGGAGGAAGCTAGAGACTTGGACATACGTTCGTAAGTCCCACTAAGCTTGTCCAAGATATCTCGAATGCGATTTTCGGTTGTTCTGGAAATCTCGGCATCATCGCGAGATTTTTGGGTGATCTTTTTACAGGAACTATCCAAGGCGCTTTGAATTCCCGAGTGTATGTCCGAAATAGCCTTACCAGCTTGGTTAGCCGCGTAGGCGACGACCGAGATTTGTTCCATCAAGTGTTGAAATTCTTCCGCGCGTTCCGCTTCGTCCATATTTTCATACTTGGACTTTGGAATCAGGGTGCTGGCTCTTAGACCCACTTCGATCATTTTTTGACTCAGTCGATCGATGAGAGACAGTCGCTCTTTCGTTTCGCGTAGCTCGGTGGCCAACAGCTGATCAAACTCCTTAGCGGCCTCCATGCGATTGAGCAGTACTTCCAACGCGTTCTTTACACGGTGAACAAATGCCTGCAAACCGCCGCCATCGGTGCTGGAATCCAGGGCATCGCATGCGGAGGCTAATGCAGTTTTAGCGCGAATGCCCATACCGCTGAAGCCAGAGCAGACTCCATCGACCGATGCCCCGATATCCGCTTCGATGTCCTGCAACTGGGCCGAGATCATTTCGAGGACGACTAGAATCGCAGACAGCGCCGCTCCATCCCGATTCGAAATGCCTTTTTTATTCCCGTTATACGCTGATCTCATCATTGTTCCCTGTTCAGTGTGTTTAGCCTTGGTATCGGTGATTGATACTTCATTTACTTTGATGCCACCGCAATGGCCCGATCCGCAATCCTATTCAGAGCAACTACCTCGGTCGCTGCACTTCTGGCGATCGCTTCCCGAGGCATTCCGAAAACGATGCAGGACTCTTCATCCTGAGCAATCGTATGCGCTCCGGCCTGATGCATGGCGAGCAAACCATCCGCGCCGTCGCTGCCCATGCCGGTAAGGATTATGCCGATCGCATTGGAACCGAGGTGTCGCGCGCAGGAATGAAACAGTACGTCGACGCTGGGGCGATGGCGACTGACAGGAGGCGCAGAAAAGACACGCACTGAGTAGGTCGCGCCGCTTCGGACAACCTCTAAATGGAAATTGCCAGCAGCGAGCAGAGCGTGCCCAGGCAGAATTCGATCGCCATCCTCAGCCTCTTTGACACGAATTTGGCAGCTGCGGTCTAAACGCTGAGCGTAGGATTTTGTGAATCCTTCGGGCATGTGCAATACCGCGACCACTCCTGGTGCATCCGGTGGCAAAGCAGCCAGCAAGGTGAGCAGTGCTTCTGTACCTCCCGTCGAACCGCCAATGGCAATCACTTTGTGCGTGCTTGCGATGAGAGCCGTGGCTGGTTGAGGAAGCCGACTATTCGTTCCCGGTACCGACTGTACTTTTCTAGGCTGGACCTTGGCAACCGCCGCATGCTTTACTTTCTCTACAATGTCGTCACATATTTCCTGCATGCCCGACACAAGGTCTAATTTGGGCTTGGTGATGAAATCGACGGCACCCAGTTCCAGAGCCTTCATAGTGGTCTCGCATCCGCGCTCAGTCAGCGAGGAAAGCATGACGACCGGCATGGGACGGCCTGCCATTAGCTTCTCCAAGAAAGACAAGCCATCCATGCGAGGCATCTCGACATCGAGTGTCAGGACGTCCGGATTGAGAGCTAAGATTTTCTCGCGAGCTACGAAAGGATCCGCAGCCGATCCAACCACTTCGATTTCTGAGTCCTGTTGCAGGATTTCTGTAATCAATTGACGCATCAGAGCCGAGTCGTCGACGACGAGAACGCGAACTTTGCTCATAGGATTTTCACTTAGAAGAGGGTAACATCGGCTGGCTTGCTATAGGATTCGGCGAATACTTTGGACTGCTCGGCTTGCTCGGCTTGTACTGAGAAACTCGTCGATTGGTCGAGTTTACGTACGAAGACCTTGGTCGTCTGGGGATTGAAGTAGACGTGCATGCCTTGCGACCCTCCCGTATGACTACCGACGATTGGTATACTCTCTGTCTCAAGGAAACTCTTGGCAAACTCGATATTTTTTTCGCCAATGTTGGAGTGAGAGGAGCGGACCACGGCAGCACCGCCAAAGATCTTGGCCTTAAGGCGTCGACGCTCGCCACCAAGTTTCATGATCTGGTTGATTAGCAACTCCATCGCATGCACACCGAGACTCGACGCATGCGAGGCCGAGTGGGTTGTCGAGGGTATTAGGAAGTGGTTCATGCCGCCAATGTGCGTATCTTCGTCGTACATGCAGACGGCCAAGCATGAGCCGAGTAATGTACTAACCCAAATATTTTCACGACTCGCGTGCACTTCACCAACGATGATTGGGTGCCGAGGGATATTGCCTAGTAGTTTGTTGATGCTTGCCATCCGAACACCAACCGGCCGTGGATGCGAGATTGCCGAAGGTACGGGTGGATGCGAACGCGATGGTGGATTGGTTAACAACGATCGCGGTTCGCTGGCTGAGCTCGTTAGTGCGTGTGTAGAGGAGAATCCCGAGTCTTTGGATTGGCTGGCTAATGCATGGGGCGTTCTCAATGAAGAGCTCGGACCCGTACTCGATGGCTCGCAACACTTCAGATAGACGGTTTCACCGATAGGTTTGAAAACATCTGAAATGCCAAACAGTGACTCCGAGTGTCCGATTATCAGGTGTCCTCCGCTCTGCATTTTGTTCGCAAAGCGTTGGATCAGCGTTTTCTGTGAATCGGGATTAAAGTAAATCATCACGTTGCGGCAGAAGACGATATCGAACACGGCATGAATGGGCCAGTTTAATTCCATTAGATTTATGCGACGAAATGTGATCAGATCCTTTAAGTCCGATTTTGCTTCCCATTGAATGTGTTGCCTTTCTCCAGCTCGGTGAAAGTAACGATGTAGCATGTCCTTCGGAATATCCTCGACGTACTCGTTTCCGTAGACTCCTTGGGATGCGGTTTGGAGCACATTCGTGTCGATGTCGGATGCCAGGATGCGAATATCCCACTCTGAACTCGCGCCGAAAAAGTCCCGTACTGTCATTGCGATGGAATAGGGCTCTTCCCCGGTTGAACTTGCGGAGCACCAAATGCGAAGCTTTTTGGGACGACCATCCTTAGCTTGCTCGACTAGCTGAGGAAAAGCTTTTTGCTTCAAGTATTGAAAGTGGTGTTGTTCGCGAAAAAATGAAGTTTTGTTGGTCGTCAGCGAGTTAATGAAATGCGTTATTTCTTCGCCTGCGTTGCTGCTTGACAGCAGGCTCAAATACTCTGCGTAGGAATCTAATTCCAGTTTTCGGAGTCGCTTCGAGAGTCGACCCTTGACCATAATTTGTTTGTGATCGGACAGTGATATTCCAGCAAGTTCAAAAATTAGATGTTGGATCGCCTTGTACTCACGTGTTCCGAGTTCTGGGTCGATGATGCTGGACATAAGCAGGCTTTCGAGGCTTTCGAGCCATTCAAGACATTGGATCGAGGTACTGAGAGACGATGTCGATGGAGGTGTTGCGGCGACTTGACAAAGGTCTGCTGCTCAGGATACGCGACCAGGTAAGATTGGACACAAGCCGCTCTGAGGGCTGCTCAGAGCGGATTTGTGGTCCTATTTGCGTTTCCGCGGCGGCCTAAAACTCAAGCACAGAGCCATCGGCGGGTGTACCGAAGTCAATTGTAGGGGCGAGAGGAGCGGGGCGACTTACCCCTCGGCCCTCGTTGTTGCGTGCCGTAGGTGGCACATCACTACCGCGTTTCGATCTTGATTTTGTGTTTCGGGAGTCGGACTCACCGAGCTGGAATGTCCCGACGAGCTCATTGAGTTGGACAGAGTGTGAGAGCAACGATGCAGCTGTTCCCGACATTTCCTCGGTTTGCGACGCATTGGATTGCGTGACACGATCCATTTGGGAGACAGCCTTGTTCACTTGTTCGACACCTGTCAATTGTTCTTTTGATGCGGCTGCGATTTCGGAAACAATATCGGTGACGCGTTTGACCGAATTGACGATTTCGCTGAGAGTTTGGCCTGACTTGTTGACCAATTCGGTACCGTTCTCCACTTTGCGGACGGAGTCTTGGATCAACGTCTTAATTTCTTTTGCAGCACTAGCACTGCGCTGAGCCAGGTTGCGGACTTCGGCCGCCACGACTGCAAAACCTCGCCCTTGCTCACCAGCTCTGGCGGCTTCGACAGCTGCGTTGAGCGCGAGCAAGTTCGTTTGGAAGGCGATCTCATCAATGGTGGTTATGATATCGGCAATCTTTGACGAAGATTGATTGATCTCACTCATCGCTTGCACGGCTTCGCTAACAACGCTACCGCCCTTCTCGGCGATGTCGCGCGAGCCATTAGCCAGCTGACGTGCCTGCTGTGCATTGTCGGAGTTCTGCTTCACGGTAGAGGTGATTTCTTCCAGGCTCGCTGCGGTTTCCTCGAGGCTCGAAGCCTGCGTTTGAGCTCCATTGGATATTTCACGCGACGCTTCCGTCAGCTGCTCTGCGGCACTAGAGACTGTAACTGCAACATCGCGGACCTCGCTCAGTGCGGCCTTAATTGACACCACAGCCTGACGCAATCCATTGGCAACTTCGCCCACTGCGTCTGAGCCGAGATCGGGAATGACCAGGTCGAAATTCCCTTCAGCCATAGCGCTTACGACTTCGAGCACCGCGGCGACTTTTTCCGCTTGTTCGGCTGCCAGTCGCTGGTCTCGATCGCGGCGCATGGTCTCTTCTGCTTCGGCTCGCTTTCGCGATTCGGCAATTTCAAGCTCCATCTTTTTGGCTTGAGTCATGTCGGTGGCGATTTTCACGATTTTGAATACTCGCCCCATTTCGTCCTTGACTGGAGCATAGATGGCCTGCAACCAGACTTCTTTCCCATCCCGGCTGGTGCGACGGAACATTTCGGACTTGGTGATGCCTCGGTTCAAGTCGCTCCAGAACTCTGCATAGGTGGGTGAATTCGCAAGTTCGCTGTCGACCAGCACGCGATGGTGCTTGCCTACGATTTCTTCGGAGCGATAGCCCATCGTATGGGTGAAGTTTTCATTGACTTTGAGGACATTTCCGCCCAAGTCGAATTCAATGAAAGCAAACGCGGTGTCAATTGCATTCAGAATTCCCTTGGCGTTCTGTCGCTCTATTTCCGCTGCGGTAATATCGTAGCGCACACCGATGTACTTCTTGGGCTTGCCGTTGGGTCCCATAACTGGTGCGATTACGGCATCGACGTAGTAGGGCGTTCCATCCTTGGCACGGTTCTTAATGATGCCTCGGAAAGGTCGGCCTCTGCCGATGGTTGACCACATTTCCTTGAAAACTTCTTTGGGCATATCGGGATGCCGCGTGGTGTTGTGAGGAAATCCGATCAATTCGTCTTTGCTGTATTTCGAAATTTCAATGAACTTCTCATTGATAGAAACGATATCGCCCTTCAGGTCGGCTTCAGACACGATACTGGTCATATTGATGATTTCTGCGCGAACTCGCAAATCATCTAATTCAGCGCTCATTTTCTTAACTTCTGAAATGTCAAGCAATTTGATTAGCACTCGGCAGGGCGACTTTTTCGCGTCTAGGATCGGCGCATAGCTGGCTTCAAACCAGACGTCCGTGTTCTGCTGAGCGATGAAATGCAGTTCACCAATCCGCGAATCGCCGCGATTGAGGGCTGTCCAAGTATCTTTGTATTCGTCGCTGCTAGCTTGCTTGGCGGCGATTAGCGTTGCCAGGTTTTTGCCGACTAGAGTGTTCTCATTGAGTCCAAGCCGCGAAAGTATTTTTTGATTGGCAGAGAGAACATTGCCGGACAGATCCGTCTCCAAGATGGGTTGTGAGTTAGCCAACAATTGAAATTGCTCTGCTTCCAATGACCATTTTTTCGCCGGAGCTCTCCGAGTCGACTCGGTCGCGGACTTTTTCTTTGTAGGCGTGTTCGAGTTCTTCACGGTTGCGGTTTTGCGTACTGTAGTTTTCGATTTGGAAGTCGCCATGATTGCCCCTATTTTTTTGAATTGGTTAACTTTTGAAATTTGAAGACTGAAAGCTAGACGTTGAGATTTAGGTTGGATCGATCGTTCAACAGGACTTCGATGTCGAGCAGCGAAACCAGACGATCTCCGGACTTTGCTAAGCCCTTGATAAAGGAAGTGTCGATGGCCCCAAGATCCGGTGGTCCTTCAAACGAGTCTTCACCAACGTTGAGCACATCGGATACTGCGTCGACAACCAAGCCCACAATCCTCAAGCCTACATTCACCACAATGATGACCGTGAATTGGTTGTACTCTGCTGGTGGCATATTGAAGCGCAGTCGCAGGTCGATGACGGGTACGACAGTACCCCGCAGGTTCATTACGCCCTTGATGCACTCTGGCATGTTAGGAATAGGCGTGACACGCGTAAAATTTTTGATCTCCTGAACTCGCAGGATGTCAATGCCAAATTCTTGTTCATTCAACGCGAATGTGAGAAACTGGTTCGTTCCGTCGGCATGAGTCCCATGCGGTTCATGTTCTGTAGTTGTGCTCAAAGCTTGCCCCTTGTTTGAGTTTCGAATCAAGTGTCGATTCGAATTGACCTTTATGGTTTTGAAGTGAGAAATGCAGAGGTTTCAGGCGTAAATCGTTGGATGCTGCCATGAGCGTCGGGTTCCAATTCCGATTTGATCCACGGCAGGGTTCTAGGAAGGACGCTGGCTGAGTCAAGTTCGAAAGACTTATGAAGTAGGGCAACACCGAAAATATCGAGGATGAGCGCTACTCGCCCATCTCCCAAAATCGTTGCGCCAGCCACGCCAGGCACTTTTTGGAAATTCGTTTCTAAATTTTTGATCACGACCTGTTGCTGCCCCAGCAGCTCATCGACAAAGAGTGCCATTCGTTTGTTTTGGTCTTCAACTATCACCACCAATATTGAAGCCGCCCGATGTTCGCTCTGCTGGATGTGCAGAAGGTTATGAAGTCGAATCAGTGGTAGGACTTCACCGCGTAGTTGAATAACCTCGCCGACGCCTACAAGTTGTTTCACTTCGCTCGTTTTAATCGAGACCGATTCGACGACTGATAGCAAGGGTACAACGAAGACTTCGTCGGTCAGTCTTACAAGCAATCCATCCAGGATCGCCAGTGTCAATGGGAGCCGAACGGATATCGATGAGCCTTGTCCAGAAACTGATTTCACCGACACGCTGCCTTGCAATGCTTCAACATTGCGACGGACTACGTCCATACCAACGCCACGCCCCGATACATCCGTGACGGTATCTGGCGTCGAGAACCCCGGTTGGAAAATCAAATTGCAAATGTCTGCTTCGGACAGCACAGCATCGGAGGCAACGATATTGCGCTCGATTGCCTTGGCAAGTATCTTTTCGTGGTTCAGTCCTTTACCGTCGTCGCTCAATTCGATGTAGATGTTACCGCCCTGCTGGAATGCGCGGAGCTTGACTACTCCAGTTGGCGATTTTCCTGCCTTGATGCGATCTTCGGGGGATTCAATACCATGATCGACAGCATTGCGAACCATGTGTATGAGCGGATCGCTGATTTGGTCGACGACAGATTTGTCGAGTTCTGTTTCGTCACCCTCGGTAACAAAATTAATCTGTTTGCCGATTTTCTTCGCGACTTCCCGGACTACGCGGTTCATTTTTTGAAAGGTAGCCGCGATTGGAACCATGCGCAATGCGAGGCTCATTTCCTGCAGGTCGCGTACAATTTTCCCCAGTCCAGACAGCGATTCCAGGCTGCTAACACCGGTGACCGAGAATAACTCTTGCTCGACCATCGACGCACCTATGACCAGTTCTCCTATCTGGTTGATGAGCACGTCCAAGCGATTGCGATCGACTCGTACAGTCTCATTGTCGTTACTTCGAGGCGACGACTGCGGCGGAGCTGATTTGCGAACCACAGCAGTGGAATCCAGCTGAGGAGCGGTCGCATCGGCATCGGCTGATTCTGCGGTGACAAGCGCATCGATCCGCTTGACTTCAAACACGCTCTCATCGTCGAGAAACATTGCGATGTCATCGATCGTGCTTGGGCTACAATCGGTTTGCAGTTCCACTGTCCAGGACAGATAGCAGTCTTCGGGATTTAGGTCTTCCAAGCTAGGAAGACGGGAGTCGTCTATGGTGAACTTTGTTACTGTGCCGAGACTAAAGATATCTCGCAGGATGAGCAATGGATCAGTACCAAACTTGAAGCAGTTAACGGAGGGTACAAAACCGATCTGAAAACAGGCTAGCGGACCAGGAAGGTCAGGTACAGCTTCTGAAGCTGCAGCAGGTTTTCCCAATCCTGCGTTTGCCGTGAATTTTGTCAGCTCGGCGTAGACTCTTTCTGCTTGTTCAGGCATGGGGGCGTCATCGCGAGCGTTGCTAATCAGTCCGTCAATGACATCCACACTGCTCAGCAACAGTTCAATAAGCTCTGGCGTTGCATCGAATTCAGCGTTTCGCAAGCGTTCCAACAAGTTTTCTACTACGTGCGTAAAGCGCCCGACCTCATCCGCACCGAAAGTAGTACTTCCGCCTTTGATGCTATGCGCGGCGCGAAAGATGGTGTTTAACAGCTCCGAATCTTTAGGGGTGTTCTCCAGTTGCAGCAGCGCGGATTCCATCTGCTCAAGATGTTCTCCAGCTTCTACGAAGAATGCAGCGCGAAATCGCCCGAGATCAATTTGCATCTTATCTGCCCCAATAGGAATCCAACGAACCTAGACAAGTAACTATTACTTGACTACTTTCTTGACGACATTCAGCAGTTGGTCTGGATTGAACGGCTTCACCATCCATCCTGTCGCACCCGCTGCTTTGCCTTCTTGCTTTTTGTTGTCCTGGGATTCGGTTGTTAGCAAGAGAATGGGAGTGAATTTGTAGACCTCTTTTGCCCGGAGTTCACGAATTAATGTGATTCCGTCCATCTCTGGCATATTTAAGTCTGTAATCACCAAATCGAGCGGCTTGTCTTGCGCGGCCGCAATGGCTGCGCAACCATTCTCGCCTTCGATCGTGTTAAATCCGGCGGATTGCAAGGTAAATGCAACCATTTGCCGCATAGATGTTGAATCATCTACTACCAACGCTGTTTTTGTCACGGAAAAACCCTTTCGCTTTAGAACAACTCAACAGGACTCAAATCGGATTCAGGCTGCTCCGCTTGAAGCAACCTACGTTCTGCTTGCATGGTGGAACGGTCGTTCATGCGCTCCAGCCAGAACTCAGTGAGCGAATGAACTTTTTCTTGCTCAGCATCTATGACGTTGGGTCTCAGTTCCTGAGCGAGGTCGTCTATGGTTGCGACTAAGTGCTGGATGCGTTGATTTACTCGGTCTTGAAACTGCATCGCTACTACCGCTTGTACTATGTCCAAGTTCAACTGATCAGCGATTGCCTGCACACTGCTCTCCGAGGCATGGTGTTCGATCGGTGAACAGATTTCCACGGCTTTCTTTAGGCGATCTGTCATCCCTTGAAAGCCCGAGCAAACACCGTTCACCGAGCGTTCCACATCCAGCGCAATGTCAAGCAGTTGAGCAGACACTAGACCTAGAACGTTCACGGTCACTGCAACTGCGCAGGGGTCGGCAGACGTCGCCAAAGTGCATGGTGAAATGGGTGCTGGCATAGTGCGCAGTTCAGTGCTGGTGGATAAATTGGATGGGAAGGGAGTCGTCTCTAAGGAGCGAAATCGACGACAGCAGGTCCGACGCCGCACAACCCAAACCAGTTATTGGTCGAGGTATCGGTGTCGATGGCTACCGGCGTGGCTGTGCCCAGTTTCTTGCGAACCGCAAGAACCAATTGAATGCCTGCCAAATCGAGCGACTCGATGCGTCGACAATCAATTGCCACAAGCTGTGCAGCCTGCGAGCCAAGTTGGAGAGACAGGATTTCTGCGTGTAGACGCTTGGCCTCACGCACGATCCATTGCCCAGATAAAACGAGATGATTCTCGGATGAAATTTCAGCCCGATTCGGAATTGCTTCTGAACCAATCATACGAAGTGCCCCATTCGCAAGTTGATTTCTTATTCAGCTCAACATTAGCACCTAGATTGTTTCGCGTTGTGCAAAATTGGACATATACGTCGTGGTTGAGGATTTCGAAGAGATCTTCGGTGTAGTAAACTGTACAGCCAACAAAGATCGGAATTCCAGCTAAACTCAACGATGTCGTAGTGCATCTTGGTGCAAAATGAATTTGCTTCCATCAATCTGTTTAACAACTGACTGAGCAAATTATCTAACTCTTCAATTGAAACGCACCAGGCAATAGGTCTCGCATATCCCACTGGGCTTGGATGGATTGCGTATCGCTATTGAAGAGAATAACTGCGAAGTCCATACCGAATTCGGCTAGCACCTGTCGACAAGCACCGCATGGAGTTACACCGCCTGAGCTGACGACCACGACGGACTGTATTTCGCGCTGGCCGCTGGCTATCATTGCACCTATCGCATTTCGTTCGGCGCAGATGGCAAGTCCGTAAGATGCGTTTTCGAAATTGCAACCGCACACGACAGCACCAGCTGCGGTTCGAATGGCCGCTCCGACGCGAAAGTTACTATAGGGAGCGTACGCATGCTTCTGAACGGCTAAAGCAGCTTCAATCAGTTGTGCGTCAGGCAATTGTGAATTGGAGCCAAATTCCATTGAAGTGCTTTCGGCAATTTTGTCGGACCGGAGTGGACCTGATTTTAGGCCAGGTGCAATTGAATTGAAACCGTTGGAAAAAATACCGGCCCGAAATATGCCTTTAGGAGTCTACCGATGTCCAATGAACGTCAATTCGGCTGTATAAGTAGTGATTCAAGTTTGTTTCCCCGAATTTACCTCCCCACCTGACTTTTCCTCGGAGAGTTTTATGAGCCGTATTGTTGCTCGATATCGGATTTTTCTCGTGTTGGCTTCGTTTGTGTTACTGCCTCAAGCAGTGACTAATCCATGTGTGTCGGCGGCGGAGATATTGGTTGAGACCGAAGGATTTGCTGTTCCGGGTGGCTGGCAATTGGATACTCAATTCATCACGACCATGGGCTCGCCCTACATGATTGCGCATGGCTTGGGAAAGCCGGTTGACGACGCGGTTACTCAAATTCAGGTCGCACAGGCTGGCCAGTACCACGTATGGGCGCGAACGTTTGATTGGGTGGCACGCTGGAAGGCACCTGGTACGCCAGGCCGCTTTCAGATTCTCGTCAATGGAGTACCTGCTGCCAACGAACTGGGGACCGAAGGCGAGCAATGGAGCTGGCATCGCGCCGGCGTAGTCGCTCTGAAGTCCGGAGCTAACGAGCTGCGGCTGCACGATTTGACTGGCTTTGATGGTCGCTGCGACGCGATCTATTTAACCACAGATGCGCAACAGGTTCCGAACAATAGCTCGGAAGTATTGGGCGAGTTCCGCCAGCGATTGCTTGGTATTTCAAAGCCCGTTGAGATCAAGGACGGTTATGATTTAGTGGTGGTGGGGGGAGGTTATAGCGGCATGGGCGCGGCTCTGTCCGCAGCGCGTATGGGATGCAAGGTTGCATTGATACAGAATCGGGGGGTGCTCGGTGGGAATGGATCGAGCGAGGTCCGCGTATGGGCCATGGGACTAATACGACGTGGAAAATATCCCAGGATTGGAGAGATCATTGAAGAGTTTGCAGACCATGCTACGAAGTCGCCTGGACGCGCCGAAGAGTTCGGCGACGATCTGAAAGAAGAAATCGTTCGAGCCGAGAGGAATATTGATCTGTTTTTGAATCACCATGCGTTTCGCGTCGGCAAGCAAGGCGACGAGATTGCCTCGGTGGATGCGATCGATACGCGCACCAACGAGCTGCGACGATTCGTGGGCAAGCTGTTCGTAGATTGCACCGGACACGGTACGATTGGCGCGCTTGCCGATGCCGACTCGGAGCTTACGCCCCAGGGCCGGATGGGTATGAGCAATATGTGGGCATGGGATGAGTTGGACCAGAAGACTAACTTTCCTCAAACTCCTTGGGCACTGCCGCTGAATATGGAGGATTTCCCCTATCCACGCGACCACCACGGCCAGTGGTTCTGGGAAAGCGGTTTTGACAAAGATCCGCTCGGCGATGCAGAGGGAATTCGCGACTGGAACCTGCGTGCCGTTTTCGGAGCTTTCAACGCGATGAAAAACGGAGATGGCGCCGCAGACCATTCAACAGCGGTGCTGACTTGGGTGGCCTATGTTGGCGGTCCACGCGAGAGTCGCCGGCTGATGGGCGACATCGTGTTAACGCAGGATGACATTGTTGAAAAACGCGAGTTCCCCGATGGATGCGTGCCCAGTACCTGGTCGATCGACCTACATTACCCCAAGGAACAATACTCGGTCAAATTTCCTGACAACCCGTTTATTTCAATTGCCGAACACGATCGTCGCATCGATCGACAATACGGCTATCCCGTACCCTATCGATGTTTTTATTCGAGGAATGTCGACAATCTGTTCATGGCTGGACGTTGTATCAGCGTAACCCACGAAGCATTGGGCACCACGCGGGTTATGAAAACATGCGGCATGATGGGCGAAGTCGTGGGTAAAGCCGCCAGTATTTGTACCCAGTACGATTGCTCGCCACGCGAGGTCTATACAGACCACTTGTCGGAACTGAGTCAATTGCTCGATCTGCCTGGCAAAGCACGGCGTGAAAAGGTAGGTAGCGAAGTGACCATTCCCGCTGACGCATTGCCGAAAGCCAGTTCCTATGGCCCCGAAACTGCCGACGGTCCCATGGGCAAGCGAGCGGCTGAGCTACCTGGAGTAGTGGTTGACGAAACTGCGGCCGCCAAAACGGGGAATTGGACAAGCGGATCGGGCCTCAAGGGCTATGTGGACGCGGGCTATGCTTACGCATCGCCGGAAAGCGGAGCAACCGCAACGTTTACCCTGACCGCTCCTGCGGCAGGCAAATTTGAGGTCCGCATTGCTTGGGGCGCCCACGAAAATCGCGCAAAAAACGCTCCCGTGGAGATTCGTCATGCTGGTAAGGCCGTGGCTAGCATACGCCTCAACATGCAAGAGTCCCCAGGCGAGGATGGCTTTCGCAAGTTAGCCGCACTGAATTTGCAAATGGGTGACAGTGTTGTAGTGCAATTTACCACCCAAGGCGCAGGTGGATTCGTGCACATCGACGCAGTGCAATTGTTGCCAATTCCGTAACCTGTCGTTGTTTCGCGACTGGACGTTAATCGCGAAGGGGCGTTTTCGACAATGGGCATTCCCAGGCAAATTCAAAACGATTGTCAGCAAATGGGATGTACCATTTTCGAACGAATCAGGATGCGCCGAGCTTTTGCATGGGTCTATGGCTGGATTTTGGGGGTAGCTGGCTTGCCATTGACAGCGCAAGAGCCGCAAAGCCCGTCGCCGATGGTGGAGCATGTTCGCGCGCATCCGAGATTGGAAAAGCAGCATCTGCAGGGCGACCGAATTCCGCTATCGCTCGGCACTTTGACTATTCTTCAATCCTTGCGAGAATCAAAAGCAGTTGACGCAGTTCCTTTGGTGGTAGCTTTCCATTGTGGAGATTGGATCCCGGAGTTTGCCGTCAGCCGATTGCCCGATCCATGTCCCTGTTTGACGATTCAACTAGGATCAGGTTCTGCGAAATACGCGAAGCCTTTTGCGGAAGACGATGGATTACTGGATCGGTTGGTCGAGGAAGCCTCGCAGCATCTGAGAAGACCAATCGCGGAGGTCATACTAATTGGCTGGTCTGCCGGTTACGGAGCCATTGGTCAAATACTGAGTCATGAGGAGTTGAGCGTCAACGTATCGACTGTGTTACTGATTGACGGTTTGCACACAAGCTATGAAAACGGAAAGCCAGGCCCGGTAGAATCTTCCCTGCAGACCAAGTCGCTTCAACCTTACTTGGCGTTCGCTCGCAAGGCTGTAGACAACAAGCAGCGCATGATGATTGTTCACAGCGAAATATTTCCAGGAACCTATGCCAGTACAACGGAGACAGCCGATTGGATATTGCAGCAGTTAAATCTGAAGCGAAATGCTGTGCTGCGTTGGGGGCCGATGAAGACTCAGATCTTAGGAGAGGCGGAGCAAGGGAATTTCGTGATTCGCGCCTTTGCAGGCAACTCGGCCCCAGATCATGTCGATTTGCTGCACGCATTGCCAGATCTATTGGCAGAAATATTGCGTAAGCGTCAGTGAAGAAGCGAGTAGTTATTTCGATGCGATTGATCGCTTCCACGTCCACTTCATCGACTTCGTTTTGCCGTTGAGATCCCCTTCAATGGAGGCTGCTAGAGTTTCATCAACTCTTTCATAGATGATCCGTTGAGGAAAGTCGTTGGCCATGTTTTCGAAGATGACTTTGTGCTGCTCAAGGCTACGAATGAGAAAGGCCGTTGCTGGTTTCCCGGTTGGGCTGGCGAAGTAGGTCAATCCTTGCTCCGTCTCCGCAATTCGAAGAAACTCAAAAGTACCTTTTCCATTCGGAAAGGCCATTCGATTTACGCCGACCATCATGCCAACTCGCGGTTCAAGCCATTGCTCTTCGGTTACCGTTCCACCATTTTCGCTCGACCAGCTTCCTGCGATCCATGCGAGATCCGATATTTTAGCGTTAGGCACTTTGGAAGCTTCTTGCGCCAATAGATTGTGCGGCGCATTGAAGATGATGAAAACAACCGAGACAAAAGCGATAGAGTATTTCATAGGACACTTAGAACCGTGTTGGTTTGGAGTAGGTCAATAGTGCTTCGAACGAGGAGAAAACAAGAAGGCTCATCATAACGAAACAGGTCTGCCGGAAATAATTTCTACCAAAAATCGGCGATTTCGTTTTACGATCGAGCCGGATCAACGACTTAAGTGGATTCGCAGATGCTTGCGTGGCCGGTTCTGCCTTGGAACGCGCGACCCCGGCGAACGCAAGTCGTCGTTTTGCGACTGGGCAACGGAACTGGAATGTGTTCTTAAACTAACGCGATGTCCATTGCGTGTAATTTTTGGAGGAGCCGAAATGTTGTCCCCACTGGGATTTCGCGTAGGGGTGAGGATTGCTGCCAAACCACCCATAGTCGTAAGCGGTTTTGGGCAGGACCTGAATGGCTAACGGCTCTATATGGTGCTTTCCAGGGCCGCGTTTACCGGCTGTCTGAAGCACTTGGTAGGGTGCAATTGAGCCAGGGCTGGCTGGTGAGGAGGGGCACCAAGGAAACGATACCGGGTCGGCCGCAATCGCGCTCTGATGCAGGCATAGAAGGATGACCAGACTAAGGGTAGCTTTGTGCATACCCAACGCTAGCACCTAACTAAGTGTCCAACAGCCTCTAATCAGAGTTTAGGGTGATTTGCAGAATCGTAGACACCGAATTTAACACTGCTGCCGGTTATGCAAGTTTAGCTATTGGACCGCGCCTGCGTCGAAATGCCAGAACCGCACCGGCCAGACCCAGCATTGCCATTGTGCTTGGTTCCGGTACGGCTGAAATAATTCGCACATTGTCAATCAGCAAGCCTGATTCCGTTGCGCCAGACTGCGAATTCACCACGCCGAAGCCCAGCTTGAAATCGCCTCCAGCCAAGAATTGAAACGTAACAGATCCAGGGGCGGACTTGAAGCTAAAACCAGCGTTTTCGGTGGGAGTTGTTGAAGTAACTGCCTTGGTCAGAACAGTGCCGGGAATGGGATTGGTTCCACCGGTTAGCGACCAGAAAGCGAAATCATTAAATCCAAGGAAACTAACGTTTTCGTTGGTTACAAATTGCCAATCGAAACGTAGCTCG
>JBGSTP010000220.1:0-31668 GCA_041736515.1 Pirellulaceae bacterium | reverse complement strand
GGCAAGTTTCGCAGCAGCTAGTATTGGTATAGTTTAATCAGCATAAGCGCGATTGGGACTTGAGCGAAGATGGGGCCCCCTATCGTCCGCCGGGTAGCCAGTCCAGTAGTACCGCATAATCTTGGGCTACCCGTCGCAGGTGGCGCTCAACCGCTGCATCTGAAGACGCTGATTTACTTTGCATTTGACCAAGGATAGACAACGTGACGCCCGCATATCCACTTCGCTTACAGCCTTTTTTTCGCGACTATCTCTGGGGAGGGCGCAAACTGCAGAGCGTCCTCGGGAAAGAACTTCCCCAAGACGGCATTTGGGCGGAAAGCTGGGAAATAGTCGATCATCCGGAACATTCAAGCGTCATTGCCAATGGAGCTTTGGCGGGCCATTCGCTCGGGGAAGTCACGCAGAGCGACGCGAGCTGGTTATTGGGAAACAGCAGCCAAGTTGCCGCTATTCCGCTTTTGTTAAAATATCTCGACTGCCAACGCGTTCTCAGCGTGCAAGTTCACCCGGACGACAAATATGCTGCCGGGATGACGCCGCCGGATTTAGGTAAGACTGAAGCCTGGTACATCATTGCGGCTGAGCCAGGTGCTTTACTCTACGCGGGTTTGAAAGCTGGAGTTGCTCGCCAGGATCTTAGACGATCGCTCGAATCTGGAAATGTGGAGGACTGTCTGCATGCGATTGAGCCACAAGCGGGCGATTGCGTTTTTATCCCCGCAGGGACCGTGCACGCGCTCGGAGCAGGTTTGTTAGTGGCCGAAATTCAGCAGGCTTCCAACACCACTTTCCGATTATTTGATTGGAATCGCGTTGACGCCAACGGGCAACCGCGCGCATTGCATATCGACCAGTCGCTCGAAGTAATCGATTTTGAAAGCGGGCCGCGGGCACTCCAGGTGCCAAGTTCCACATTGCAAGTTGGACGGGAGCGTTTGGTGGACTGCGATAAATTCGTGTTGGATCGCCTCTCCGGCCATGCCACGGCACAGCGGCAGCCTTTGGCAGGAGACGGCAGATTCCATTTTCTCACAGTGCCTGAAGGCGAGGCAAAGTTATATTGGAATGGAAATGTCGAACTGCTGACTCGAGGTCAGTCGGTGCTGCTGCCCGCGTGCATGCCACAAACTCAGCTCGAATTGCCGATTGGGAGCACGCTATTGGAGATGACCCACGGCGATTAACCGTCGACACAATTGCTCCTGCGCCGGCGAGATCGATGCTTAACGGCTGTACGGAATATAGGTATGTTCCGAGCGCGGGCAGAACCGTTGACGG
The DNA here is from genome assembly GCA_041736515.1 of Pirellulaceae bacterium. Taxonomy (GTDB): domain Bacteria; phylum Planctomycetota; class Planctomycetia; order Pirellulales; family Pirellulaceae; genus Aureliella. The sequence goes on along the minus strand of JBGSTP010000220.1, from coordinate 30,387 downwards.
AGCCGTGCCGCGATTGACGATGATAGCAATGCAGATTCCGGGCTAGGCACGGTTCTGCCTGCTCCGTAGGATGGAGTCGCAATGCACGATGCAGCTCGAGCAATGGATGCTCGGAAAGGGATTTTCATGTCAGGGACGTCGTTCTTACCAAGGTTCTTTCTATCTTGCGCCCTCGCAGTGGTTGTTGCTGGTTGCGCAGGTCGCCCAAGGGGTTGGGGGCTTTCGGGACAGCAAGGGACTATTGATCGTCAGAAATCGAGAGCCGTTGTTCACGATCCGTATCCACTAAACGATATCGGGCCGGAGGTCGTAGGCGGTCGGCCACGCGAGTACTTTACTCCGCAAACCGAGCCCGTACGCCAGCATGCGGTCGACCAATTCCCACAGTCGTTTGGTTTTCCGCAATAGCCAGTGGGGCAGGCGGCTCAATGCACTCGCTGTCCAGGTTTGGCGCCAGAGTCGGGAGACAGCAGGTAAACCTCCTCGCCGCCCGGTCCGCACGCCGTGACCATGCCTTCGCTAAGGCCGAACTTCATTTGTCGTGGTGCCAGGTTGGCAACGCAGACCACTAGACGTCCAACCAGGGCTTCGGGCTCGTAGGCTGCCTTGATACCTGCAAATACTGTTTTGCGTACATCGCCGCCGAGGCTCAGTGTCAGCTTCAACAGTTTACGAGCCTCTGGGACTTGTTCGGCAGCCAATACTCGCGCGACGCGTAAGTCGATTTTCACAAAGTCATCAATCGAGCAGGTTTCAGCCATTGGCTCCGCCTGCAGCGGTTCAGCCGAATCGTTCCAGGGATCGCTTTTTGCGGAGGAAACTTCCACGGGGCTAGCTGCCGAGTCTTCCTTTGATTCTTCAATCATCGCTTCGATATCTTCCTTTTTGACGCGTGCGAGCATGTGCTCGAACTGGTTAATCTGTTTTCCGAGTAAAGGGGTTTGGCTCTGATGCCAGCTTTCGTGTTTTTCGCCCAGCAGATCCTCGCACTGCCGCGACAGTCGCGGTAGGACAGGTGCCAAATAGATTGCCAATTGACGGAACAAATTGAGTGCAATCGTGCAAATGTCCTGCAGTTCGGCATGCTTACGTGGATCCTTGGCCAGGACCCAGGGTTGAGCGTTTTCAACGAATGGATTGGCTCGGTCGGCCAATTCCATGATCAGACGCATGGCTTTGGCATAGTCGCAGGCTTCGTAGGCGGCTGCGATATCGACACCGGATTGTGCCGCATGCTGAAACAGGCCGCCATCGTCTGGATAGATAGTGGACAACCCCGTCTTGGCCGCGAATTTCGCAGTGCGACTGGCCAGGTTGACAACCTTGCCGACCAGATCAGCATTGATCTTGTTGAGGAACTCGTCCAAGTTCAAATCCAGATCATCCAGCCTAGGACCCAGCTTACTAGCGAAGTAGTACCGCAAATAGGTTGGATCGAGATGTTTCAAGTAGGTTTCGGCTTTGATGAATGTCCCTTTGGACTTGCTCATTTTTTCGCCACCCACATTCAAGAATCCATGAATGTGAACTTTGGTTGGTAGATTGAAGCCAGCCGTTCTGAGCATGCCGGGCCAAAATAGGGTGTGGAAGTACGTGATATCTTTGCCGATAAAATGATGGATTTCTGTTTGCGGATTCTTCCACCAATCCTCAAGTTGCTCCCCGTGCTGTTTGCACCACTGCCATGTACTGGCGATATAACCAATAGGTGCATCAAACCACACATACCAGTAGTTGCCGGGCGAATCTGGAATTTCAAAACCAAAATACGGCGCTGGTCGAGAAATATCCCAATCGCGGAGTGGATCACAAAGAAAGTGTCCTTTGAGATAATTGGCAACTTCTGTTTGCAGATGCTCTCCCTGCTGCGTCCATTCCTCCAGGAACTGGTGAAGCTTTTCAAGTTCGACAAACAAGTGCAACGAACTACGTACTTCTGGCGTTGCGCCAGAGTGCACGCTCTTCGGATCGATCAAATCTGCTGGCGAATAGGTAGCCCCGCATTTATCGCAGTTGTCGCCATATTGATTGGGGGACTTGCACTTTGGGCAGGATCCTTTTACGAAACGATCCGCCAAGAATGTGCCCGCAGAGGGGTCGTAAAGCTGGCTCACTTCGCGCTCAACGATTAAATTGGCTTTGCGTAGCGCCGACCAGAATTGCCTGCCCAGTTCGTAGTTCTCATCCGAGTTCGTACTGCCATAATTGTCGAACTCGATTTGAAAGCCCGCAAAATCGCGTTCGTGATGCTGTTTCATCTCGGCGATTAGTTCGATTTCGCTGCGTCCTTCGTTGGCGGCCCGCAGCATAATTGCTGTTCCGTGCGTATCGTCAGCGCACACAAAAATACAACGGTTTCCCTGTAGTTTCTGGAATCGTACCCAGATATCGGTTTGGATATATTCAACCAGGTGGCCAATATGGATGGGGCCGTTTGCGTAGGGCAGGGCGGCGGTAACCAGGATTTGGCGTGGAGACACGTCCCTCGGGCTGGATTTTACTGTCGGAGTGGTCATGTTGATCCTTCAAGAGTATGCCAGGCCAATCCAATACTGAACGTTTGTTCCGCATTGCCACAGCGCTTTGCCTGGGAATTGTACCAGTTCACGATTATCTTTCGAGCCCGAAACGCGGGCGGGCTGAACCGCTTTCGCCCACGAAAACTTGGCTCGGATGCCCGTTTTGACCTAGTCAAAACTCGCCGCATCGTAGACGATGGGTGATTCCCTGCCAAATGAGCTGCGGGCTACTTCAGCCTCGCGGAAGTTGATACAAACGTTATCGGGTTGGAGTTGAATATGAGTCATAAGATTATGGAATTGGTCGAGAAGGCTTCCATGAAGTCCGACGTTCCACAATTTGACGTCGGCGACACAGTCGATGTTCACACAAAAATTCTGGAAGGCAACAAAGAGCGAATTCAGGTGTTCTCGGGTGTCGTAATCGCCCGCAGCGGCAGTGGTACTCGCGAAATGTTCGTTGTCCGCCGTATCGTGGCTGGCGAAGGCGTCGAGCGTAAATTCCCGATCCATTCACCCAAGATTGAAAAAGTTGAAGTAAAACGTCGCAGCGTCGTTCGCCGAGCGAAGCTTTATTTCCTGCGCGAACGCAGCGGCAAAGCGGTTCGGCTCAAGGAACGTCGCGTTTAAGTTTGGCGATGCTCAAGAAATCGATCACTGCAATCGACCGTTGGATTCGTTCCTGCGGTCGATTTTTATTGCGCTCGCCCCATGCAAGTGGTAACGCTTCGTTACAAAAAGACGGGCTAGGGCCTGCGGGAGAGCGATTGGCCGCTAGGTTCTTAACCAAACTGGGCTATCGCATACTTGAGCGTGGGCACCGTCTGCGACGTGGCGAAATCGACTTGATTGCGCTCGATGGAAAATGCCTGGTGTTTGTTGAAGTCAAAACGTGGAGTTCAGCCGCCGATGGCGATCCATCGCAGGCTGTCGACGCAAAAAAGCAAGAGCGGTTGTCGCGGGCAGCGTTAGTCTACCTAAAACAGCGAAAGCTGCTCGAGCATCCCACTCGATTTGATGTCGTGTCGATTGTTTGGTCCAACGAAGCAAACGCCCAACCGAGCATCCGGCATTTCAAGTCGGCCTTTGAAGCGATTGGTCGCGGACAAATGTTTCGCTAACCGAAAGTTGACCAGACTCACTCGGGGCTAGGTTAGCCAAGCTGCCGCGTTGCCGCTGAGCAGTTGTTCCCGCTGTACTAATGACAGTCTTAGCGATTCACTCAGCCAGCGATCAGCGTCGCGCATGGTCGATGCTGAACCTACAAAATGCTCGCCGCTCGGATCGCGAGCAGCTCGGTCGGCACCAACCGTGACAAATCTCTCCCCCAACTGAAACGTGCCTGGTCCCAAACCGGCGGCGCTAATCGCGTCCGAGACAACCGCAATTCGTTCCATCGGCAACCAATGAAGTAGATTTCTAAAAAGCAGTTGCGGGATATGGAATCCGTCGGCTATCAGTGTAAACCGCAATTTTTCCCAGCGACTCAGTGCCCGATAGATAATGTTATCGTGCCGATCCATCAGTCGCGGGCAGCCATTGCCCAAGTGGGTAAACAGATCTAGGCCCGCTTCAATGCATGCATCCAGTTGGTCAAGGTTCGCGTTGGTATGTCCTGCCGAGACGAGGATGCCACGATCTCGACAGAATTGCGTCATGCGACCGCCGATGTCGACTTCGGGTGCCAAGGTTAACAATCGGATAAGACCGTTGCCAGCTGCGCACAGCGCGTCGAGTTGATTGAGATCCTGAGCCAGCGCATGCCAAACAGGATGGGCTCCAATAAAGCCTGCTTCCGACGATAGGAACGGACCTTCGATATGTATACCTCGGAACACCGATGCCACGGTTGGGTAAACTTCGCGAGCTTGGCAAATGTTCTGGATACACCTGACCATCGCTGCCGTCGATGCAGTAATAATCGTGGGTAGCGCGATGGAAACGCCGTCGGCTTGCATGGCCAACGCCGCTCGCTCGAACTCCGCGAGGGTGGTCGTCGGTTCGTTGAAATCAACACCAACGTAACCGTTTACTTGAAGGTCGACGTAGCTGTGCGACAAATCCTGACTCATGACTTCTCGGCTAAGGATCGAGCTGATGAATTTCGCTGCTGGGCGCGAGTAGACAACTGCTGGCGGTGTCTAGGACAAGGGTTACATAGGCATGGTTTCTAAGTGCCGAGGCAGGAACGGCAGGCGATATTGGGTCTTCCACGGTGGCTCGTACCGCTTCCGCTTTACGGCGGTCAGGCACGGAACACAGAATGACTTTCGCACTAAGAATCTGTGCTATCGACATACTAATAGCCTGAGTAGGAACTAAATCCAGCGAATCGAACCAACCCTCACCGACCTGTTGCTTTCGGCACGCCTCATCTAAATCTACGATCAGGTAGGCCTGTTGGGTTTCAAAATCTGCGGGCGGGTCATTGAATGCCAGATGCCCATTTTCTCCAATTCCACAAAGCAGCAGATCGATTTGCTGCTTTTCAAGGGCTTGGCATGCACGCTGCTTCAATGCGTCGGGAGGTAGCGTACCATCGAGGTAAGTGAATGACTTGATCGGGACCTTATCTACGAACCTGGCTGCCAGATATCCACAGAACGAAGCTGGGTGGGATTTCTCGATTCCCAAATACTCGTCCAAGTGAAAACCGCAAACGCGGTTCCAGGCGATGCCAGGCTGTCGAACGAGATTGTCCAAAACCTCGAACTGACTCGAGCCAGTCGCCACGACGAGGTTACAACTTTCCTGCTGCTCCAAGCACCTGCGAAGTTCGTTGGCGGCTTGCGCTGCGACGTACGAACCTAATCCTGCACGATCGCTGGCAACGACAATCTTCATGGCTTATCGCCCCCCTTATAGGATGCGTGTGTCTCTGCTTTCCGGCGTCAGCGGCAAAATTGAAACGCACAGCCATGAAAGGAGTCTTAGATATTGGACTGGCCAGTTTGGCAACTAAATGCCCGTCTGGCTAGTACTAGATCGCAATTGGCGAGAGATGCGGACCGTAGGGGGCAGAGTAGCAAGAGCTGCATTTGCTAGCCTTCATGTTGGTTAAAGTTCCATTAAGTGGTTGACACAGGCATTCCTTGTTCCCATAATGGCTGCTCACCACATGAGTTTGCCCCGTGTTTGTACCGCTTAAGCTACCTGCAATCGATTAGGAACGATCTCATCTTGGCGAAAATTGAGTCGCCATGTGACCGAATTTTGGAGGAAATTATGGCTTCGGGTACTTACTTTTTCAGATCCTGCCCCACCTGCGGGCGACATCTTAACATTCGCATCGAATTATTGGGTAAAGACGTCGAGTGCGGGCAATGTCGGGCCGTATTCACAGCGACGCAGGAAACCGAGGAAGCGCGAGACGATCAGCGCATTGAATTGCTGCTTGCGCGGGCACAGCGTTACATCGACTCAGTCCAAGCGATCAATCCGGCAAGTACTGAATGATTGCAGGTCTTCCCAGTAACCGGGGTAGGTTTTTGAGGTACAGGCTGGATCCTTGATGATGATGCCGTTTGATTTTAGTCCAACGAGCGCTAGGCTCATAGCCATACGGTGATCGCGGTAGGTTTCGATTTCCGCTGCCAGGATGTTTTGCGGTGGGTGGATGGTTAGTCCATCAGCAAATTCTTCAACTTTGGCTCCGAGTCTGCCAAGTTCGCGTGCCAAATCTGATATGCGATCGGTCTCTTTGACTCGATTGTGCGCGACACCGCGAACTGTGGTGGGCCCATCTGCAAACAGGGCGACAGCTGCGAGAGTTTGGACAGTATCGCTGATGTGTCCCATGTCGACAGCAATGCCTTTCAAGCGGCCGCCCGCAACAGTTATGGAGTCATCGGCATGAATCACTTCACAGCCCATTGCCTGGAGCACCTCACAAAACTTGACGTCGCCCTGCAGGCTTGAGTTGTTGAGTCCAACTACTCGGGCCTTTCCCCCTGTGATTGCGGCTGCACCCCAGAAGTAGCTTGCCGCCGAAGCATCTGGTTCGATTGCGTAGGTTGTGCCGGAGTATTTTTTAGTTGCAGAAATGTGAATCGGGCCTGTGGGCGGACCGGACACTTCTGCGCCAAAGGATCGCATGACCGACGAAGTCATGGCAACGTACGGTACGGACACTAATTCGCCATCTACTTGCAAGCACACATCCTGTCTGGCCATCGGTGCAGCAAGCATGAGGCCGGATAAATACTGGCTGGAGATATTGCCGGCAACATGGGCAGTGCCACCCAGCATGCCCGAGGGCGATTGAATCATCACGGGTGGGCAGTCGGGATGCAAATCATTGTCGCTCGTGGCTTGGCAACCCAGTTGTTGCAGTGCACGCAGCAAGTCACCGATAGGACGTTCCCGCATGCGCGCTACGCCGTCGAGGCGAAATTGGCCTTGGCAAGCTGCCAAGGCGGCAGTTAAGAAACGAATCGTCGTGCCGCTATTGCCAACTAGAATATCCGCCTGGTTGATTGGCAATTTGCCGCTACAGCCGTGCACGGTCAGCACAGCCTCGGGTTTATCGTGTTGGATGTTTACACCAAGCTTTGTCCAGGCATCAATCATCACTTCGGTGTCCTCGCTATCGAGTGCACCTGTCAACTGACTAACACCGGTGGCAAGTGCCGCGCAAACGATGGCTCGATTAGTAATGCTCTTGCTTCCCGGCGGCTTGATACTAGCATCCACGGCGGGGCAGGGTGAAATACGCACAGCTCTGGTCAAAGCGAGATTCCTCATTGTGGCGATCTACCGAATGATTTGGTTTTGGGGTTGGAGTGCACTATCTATTGTTTTCGGCCTACGCACTGGGGCCAACCTAGGTTAAAGACTTTTGGCTCAGTTGTCGACGCAGTAGGTCGAGAGCTGTCTTGGCAACTCGCGGTCCAAGCACATCGGGATGACCGCCCATTTCTTTATCTATCGAAACCACGTCATCTCCCAGGGCAATTGCAAAATGAAATAAGAAGGCTGATTGTGAATCTTCCATCGCCTGGGGCGTTGGGTAAATTCCCACAGCTAGCCCAATATCGGATTGAAAGCGAGTTTTGGTTTGCCGAGCCAAGTTAGCCCAAAAGTCCGGAGATCCCTGTGCGGGCGTGGAAAGCCATTGCGCGGCATCCGTTTCGTTGGGAAAAGAAATACCGCCACGAAAACAGCTGTCTGCAGGGTCCGTGATTCTAAGTATCCAGTCGCAAACCCAACTGGCCGCACCGACTTCAAGCGTTGCCAGCGATCTGCTCGATTCCTTAAGCTGGCGCAGGACTGCATGTTCGAGCTCATCCTCTCCCTGTCCAAAAATCAACTCGCCGACCGCCGAATAAATTTCCTGTATAGTGGGTTCGATGAGGCTTGCGAAATGTGCATCGTCTTTGGCGCGAGCTGCGATGCGCAACGTGATCGTGGCACGGCTAACGGTGATGCCAACCGTTGGTACGCGCTGGCGATCAATCAGGTCAGGCAGTTTTACCTCTACGTCGCTTTCACCGATGCCAAAGAGCTTGATCGCGTGGTAACGCAAGCGACCTTGCTGCATTCCAAGAGCATGCTCGAGACGGGGAACAACGGATTCAAACCACATTTGCTTCATCTCCGCCGGCACTCCCGGCAGAGCAATAATGCGGCAACTGCGAACTCCTTGGTGAACCTGTAAATCTATTCCGGGAGCCGAACCATGTGGATTGGGGATGACCAGGCTGCCGCGCGGAAATAGGGCTTGAGTCCTGTTCCGCTCGGGCATTTCGCGATTTCGCCGAGCGAACATGTGTTGGATTTTTTGCAGCGACTCGAGATGCAACTCGAGTGGGCAGCCAAAAGCCTCGGCAATCGCTTGTCGCGTTAGGTCGTCGAGTGTTGGTCCAAGTCCGCCTGTGACAATCACGAAATCAACGCGACTGGCGGCAAGTCCGATTGCGTCGATATTGTTTGCTAGATCGTCGCCAACGGTGGTGTGCCGCGTTGTTTGAATGCCCAATTCACCGAGTTGCTGACTTAACCACTGGGAATTGGTATCGAGCCGTTGGCCGCTGGTGAGCTCATCACCGATGGAAATAACCTCGGCTTGCCTTATTCGGTTTTCATCCATTCAGATGGGAACTTTGCAGAGGGTTGCTTGAGCGTTGTTTTCAATGACGTTCGTTGTGCAGAATGTCGAACCAGAATGGTATTGATTTGGCTTTCGGTCGTTTCAAACAGCACCGTATTTACCAGCTGTAACTCGTCCCGCTGGCGAGGTAATTCGAGCTCAAAGTAAACCAATAGCCAAGCCCCCTTCAACTCTCTTCCAACCAGGTGCAGTTTGGTAAGTGCCTCGGTCCGTGCGGTGGCGGGAGCTAGATGTTCGTTCGAAGTGGTGGTAGAGCCTAGCGGTTTGTCGAGATCCACTCTTGAAAGATAGAAACGATTTTGCAAATAGTCTGTGATTTTGGGGTCCGCAGCCGGTAGGTCGATATTGACCTTTTCTCCTGCCAGCTTCGCCAGAATTTGCTCGAGATCCAGCGCTTGTAGTTTTAGACTTACCTGCAATCGATCTGTTTTCGCATCGTACTCTACTTCAGCGGTGCTGATGTGGAACGGGTGTACCGCCAAGACGTTATTGCTCCAACAGCCAATAATGGTTGCCAGTAGGAATCCAACGCGATGTATGGTGGACAAAGTTGTTTTTCTCTCTACATCCAGTAAGTCGTCATGTTTCAGGATGGAACTATTCAGAGCCGGATTGACAGGCAGTCGCACCAAATCTCGCGTTTAGGTCCAGAGCGATTGCAATGGAATTCCCAGCTTGCGAAGCTTAGGTATTATAGCAGCATCGATTTGCAGGCGATCCTCGTTCGAGAGCAACCATTGCGTGCGCCCAGCCACAAATACGATGACGACTAGCGAAAGTGCGGCGATCTCTGGGCCCGCCGTAATGGCTGCCGGGGTTAGGCACAGCGCGATGGTTCCCCAACCCAAGCGACAGCCAAATCGGTGCATCTGCCATACGAGCAGCAACAACGTAAACAGGTTTGCGCAAGAGGTCGCTAAAACAGCTCCAAACAATCCTGCCTGCTGGATTAACCACCAGTTCAATGCAAGATTTAGCAGCAAGCCCGCAATTAGCAGTCCCGCCAATTGCTTGCCCCGCTCGATGCACAGCAAATAAGATTGGGCGACAATGAAAAGGCTGACCCAGATGGCTTGCAACATCGAAATGGGCAAAATCGCTTCTGCTGGCTGATAACGGTTGCCAAACCCGAACTGGAACAGTAGAGGTGAGATGCACAGAGCGGCAATGGCTAGGGCCGTAAACCCGATCGAGACTCCTTGCATTACCTGGCGCAATCGCCGAGAAATTTTCTCGGGCTGTTGCGACTCCCAGTCGGCACTGATGAAGGGCACCAAAACGCCTCCCAGCATTAGGGCTATGCTGGTCAGTAGGTTGGGTAATATGCGTCCGCAATGATACTGACCAACAATGGCTTGTCCCACTTCTTCGCCGCCGGAGATCAGGTGCAACAGCATGTAGCGATCGCTCACTTCAAACAAATTACTCAGAAGATTCATGACCCAAAGCGCAGCTGCATAGGGCAAAATTCGAGCCCATAAAGTCCTGGGATTGAACTCGGACGCTATCGGAGTAGGCCGAAATTCATGTCGGTAATTCGTGAACAACACGAACAGACCCGGAGCCATCGCAATCAAACTGGCGATGGTAAAGCTCGGCAGCAGGACGGACCACTTGGGCTCGAAACTCAATATTGACAATCCCACCACGGCGAAAAGCAGGCTCTGCAAAAACTGCATGAGCGAGACAGTCCGCACCTCGCGCAACGCGGCTACTAGCTCGTTCACGAAACTGAAAGCCGCAACGCTAACTAGCGTTATCACACACCAAAATACCAATAAATAAGAGTTGGACTCGCGGAAGAGTAGCCAACAGAATTGTTGCGGTTGAAGCAATATCAGCGTACTCGTGCAGGCAAGCCCAAGTATGCTGACCCAAAGCACGCGTCGAAAGTAGTCTCCGAGCTGCCTGCGGGCGCGAAAGTACTCCACAAACCGACCAAAGCTGCCAGGCAGTCCCAGTACCGAGATAGGCACTCCAATTACCAAGAAGCTGTTGACCAGCGCCCATTGCCCAAGCTGAACGTCAGTTAGGAAATGGCAAAATCCCAAGCCGCGGGCCAGACCCACCAGCCTTTGAACAATGGTGAGCAGCAACATCACCAGGACACCGATGGCAAACGTATCGCCAGTGGAGTTGCCAACCTGGCTTGAGTTGCCAGTCGGATTGGAGTTGCCAGGCGTGAGCTCGGGGTCTCTCGGCGAAGTGATAGTGGCGGTCATGGCGCATAGTTCGATTGTAAGCGAGGGCGTAGTTATCCGGCAGACATGCACTCAGAAATTAGAGGCAGCCTGCAGAAGTTCCATAAACCTAGCTTACAGCGGAAAAAGCGGCGTCATTTTCGCGCTGTTTGGTTCGCGTTTAAGGCGAAAGATATCGCATAAAGTTTCGAATTGGCTGACCGGGAACATAGACTGTTGGTTGGCCAACAATGCCTCTTCCCAGCAAGACGTTGTAGTTCTCCTGGCCGAGGGAAAAGACCGGTGAATAGCCGGCGTTATTCGGCGTATACATCCCAGGCGTTAAATTCGGTGGCAGCGTGGGAGGGATGTAGGCTCCCGGCACAGTACCTGTCGAGGGAAAGCTAGGTGCCGGCGTAGTGCACTGATAGGCTGTGGGATAAATGTTGGTCGGCAGGTTTTGAGGTAGCACCGACAAGTTTTGCTGAGCGCCGACGCTCGGTAGGGCACCACTGGCCAGGGCACCACCCGGCGCTGCACCGTTCGGTACCACCGGGCTCTGTGGTCCAAACGATGTCGGCGGTGCCAAATTCTGTTGCGCGACCAACTGCGTTCTCAAGCCATTGCTATTGCTTGCCAACTGAGCGGGAATCGGCGCCGGACGATAGTCTGCGTTCTGGAACACCGCAGGCTGATATGGGCTGGTGGCATAGCGACTGCGCGGTGGCGTCACGTACGGCAGTCCGCTAGTAAACTCCTGCGCGTCGGACCGGGGCGCTGGTGCGGAGTTCGGCATCGGCGATTGCTGCGGCCGTGCGTTGGGCGCGATGGCGCGCAGCTCGGTCGAGGCCAGTTGAGCTGGTGGCTCCTGAGTTCGGTTGGGCTTAGTGGCACCCTGCGAACGCAATTCTCGCTGGGGAGGTTCCACAGGGCTGCTATTAGGCGGTCGGTTTATAGGCGGGCTGATATTGGAATTGCTGGGTGGCAGGACCGCGGCAGAAGCAGGTGCTTGACTGGCCGGTGGAAATGGCGGTAGCGCAAAATTGCCAGTTGGCGGCGGAACAACGGCACCGGGAAATGGCGGTAAACTAACATCAGACAAGTTGCTCTGAGCTTGGAAATAGGCTGTTTGAACGCCGCTGTCGGTGACTTGGCCGGCCGAGACAATACTTGGGTTTCTGGGGGCCGCGGTTGTCGTTGCCTGCCAGCCACCTGACCTGCGAGGACCTGGACTCAAGTTCGAGGATTGCGCAGCCAGTTCAGAGGTGAGAAACGACAAGCCAAAAAAGCAGCAGCCTGCAAGCCGCATTTGGGATTGTAGGTTCATCAAGTCGCCTCGCAGCTAATCCAAAGAACTCGGCGCGATGGTACGCCGAGTGTTTGTTAGTGCATATTCGTGGCGAAGTCTAGGCCATTCCCAAATTCTACGATTTGGCCGCCGCAAATCGCGCTGCCACAGAATCCCAATTCACCGCGTTCCAAAATGCGGCAATGTAATCAGGGCGGCGGTTTTGGTACTTCAGGTAATAGGCGTGCTCCCAGACGTCCAGCCCCAGGATCGGAGTCCCTTCGATGCCGGCGATTGCTTTGCCCATCAATGGGCTGTCCTGGTTGGCAGTCGACCCCACGGCGAGCTTGCCTTCGGTCAAATAAAGCCACGCCCAGCCACTGCCGAAGCGCGTTACACCCGCGGCTGCAAACGCTTCTTTGAATTTATCGAACGATCCACAGGCTGCATCGATGGCTGCGGCCAGTTCTCCCGTTGGAGCACCTCCCTTGCCTGGCCCAAGAATGGTCCAGAACAAGGAGTGGTTCGCATGCCCGCCGCCGTTGTTTCGCACTGCTGAGCGTTTGTCTTCGGGGACCGATGCGAGGTCGGCGATGAGGTCTTCGACAGTTTTCGATTCCAAAGCGGTTCCCGCAATGGCTTCGTTTACTTTCGTAATATAGGCTTGGTGATGCTTGGTATGGTGAATCTCCATCGTTTGAGCATCGATGTGCGGCTCGAGCGCGTCGACTGCGTATGGGAGGGCGGGTAGTTGGTATGCCATGGAAACTTCTCCAGTGAACGTGCGGGTGACAATCGAATCATGGCAGACAGTGCCCGTGTCAACATCCCACTTGGCTCATGGGCTCGGTCGAGAGGCGCTGCCAGCCAGCGTTGCACGATATGCGACCCGCTGCAGGCTGGCAACCGGGGATCAACAGAACGGTCGGGCTGCATCTACAGGGAAAACGTCTACCACGGAAACATCTTCTAGCGATGTTCGGCAATCGCCGAGCGCATATCCTCGGTGATTACCTGAGTGACTAGGTACGAATTGAAGCTTGCCAGCAGTTGATTGGCCTGTCCGATCAAGGCAGTGGCTCGCCGATCTCGAGCATTAGCTGCGCGTATCGACACCAGAAGTTTGGTCTTGCTTTGATAGGCGTTGGAACGAGGGTTGCGATAGTCGACAGGTTTGAGTGTTATGTCCATGATCATCACGGCCGATCGTTCACCTTTGCGTCGACTTGCTTCAAATTTTTGGCCGTCGATGCGCAGCGTCACTTGGAACTTTTCTGTTTTAAGCACTTCCGCTTTGTGGTCGCTGATAAAACCTTCCAACTTCTGAATTGCCAGCGTATGAGGCACTGAGGCCAAGCGTTCGGTTTCAAGAATAGGTACTTCCTGCCTGGATGTGAACCAATTGAGCCAGCTCGCTTTCTGTTGAACGCACAGCTCGCGGGCTTGGACGGTATCTCCATCAGGAGTTTGTCCTGAACCAAGCTGCACCACGCGATTTCTTCCAGTGCTTTTGGCAGTGAGCAAGGCGCGGTCGGCACGCGCTACAAAGGTAGATGGGGTGTCGCCTGGCTGGTGTTCCGTAACGCCAAAACTGGCTGTCATCGTATTGCCGTTCAAGGCTGGGACGGGGGTTCGCTCGACGGCTTTGCGGATTTCTTCTGCGCGAGCCGTTGCGGCTGGGTTGTCGCAGCCGGCGCACAATAGCACAAATTCTTCGCCGCCATAGCGCGCCACCAAGTCGCCTTCGCGCGAACACTCTCGCAAAACGTTGGCAAATGTCACCAACGCCTCATCTCCGGCTTGATGCCCATGAGTATCGTTGATGCGCTTAAAATGATCGATGTCACAAATGATCAAACTTCCCGGCTGACCTGTACTGACGTGCGCATCGAGGAACACGGGCAACTGTCGGTCCATTTCCGCACGATTGGCGACTTTCGTAAGATTGTCTTGAGAAGCGATGACGTGGAGCGACTGTACGCGTTGCTCAAGATTCGCCTGTGCAGAGGCATCTCTCACCAGCAAGATCACGCCAGACAGTTCCCCTTTGCCAGCAAAAACTGGAATCCCCGTGAAATTGACTATAAAAACGCGCCCGTCCACGTGTCGAACCTGCAATCGCGAACTGAATTGGGTGTTGGCTCGTCGGGTGGCTTGAAGCGGGCAGTTCTCGGCCGTGAGATCTTCGCCACTTTCTGTTCGCAGGCCCATTATTTGGGGGGTCCAGCTGCGGTGGGTTAACGGCGCTGCCTGGCGCCCAGTTAGGTTTTCTGCCGCTCGGTTCCAATGCAAGACTTGGCCATCCTGGTCGAGGTAAACCGCCGCGTCGGTGAGAGAATCTAACAGCCGGCGATGAAAGACGGTATCCACCAGGTTCTGCACCGCTCCGCAGGATATCGCAGAGTCGGATTCTCCAAAACCGGGAGTTGGATTTGGAGCGAAACGAACCAACCATCGCTTGGCCACAGCGGATTCTAGTTCAGGTCTTGGTTGGCTAAGCATCTCCGCAAAGTCGCGTACGAGCTGTGCATCGAACTGGCTACCCGAGTGCTCGAATAGTTCGTCGATTGCACGTTCCCGACTAAGTGCCTTGCGGAATACCTGTTCTGTGATCATCGAATCGTAAGCATCGACGACCGCGAGCATGCTGGCCGATTCGCGAGGAGTTTCACTGGGACGTACGTAGCCGCTTCGCGCAAGCCGGATGATGTTGATGAGCTCTTCGCTTGCACCCGCACCGCGAAGCATTTCCGTTGCAGTGGATAGCTGCATCTCCATCATGAGTTGTTCTTGGCAATCCAGTTGGGCTGGTTTTTGAAGCACGCGATCCGGAATTCCGATCTTTCCGACATCATGCAGCAGCGCGGCGACTTCCAGCAATGAATGTTCGCGAGAGTCGGTTTTTCGCCAACTGGCCCACTTGGAACACCCAATCGCGACGCGCAATCCATGAGCGGCCGTGGGAGGATGTTTGGCTCGTAGCGCGTAAAACAACCCGGAATAGGCTCCCAGCCGCGATTGGATGAGCGGGTCAGTCAATTCCACCACAGGAGTGCAATTGGCTGAATGGCCGATCGAGTTGGATTGTGCGTTTGTTACAGGGGGCATTGCAAGTATCTAGGTTGTCGAATTTCTTTTGGATCGAACGAGTCCACCATCCGGATATCTCCCAAAGACATGAAACCCTAGGTTGTGTTCTCCAGGGCGTCAAAGTTAACGTAGTGTTTTCCGTAGTTATCGCTCGCTTTAGACCGCGTAAAGCTCGTCCAATGCCTGCAGAATTGCTGCAATCGTCAAAATAGTTGTCTTGACTTGGGGCCATGCTTTTTGCAATTCTTGTCCACAACAAGCGGTTTTTTTTCCGTCAATTTGTCATAAGCAATGTTGCCCGCCCCTTGGGCCGTATCTTATCTCTCAGGAGTGGTTGGCTATGCCAATTTCGCGTGACGCGAGGATGGACCGTCGTCGTCGCTTCTTGCGAGAAAATGTTGACGATGAAGTTCAGAACAGCAGTGGAACTCGGCGGCAGCCTCGTAAAAATCAGGAAGCGGATGTTCAGGAGCTGGCAGGCCCCAAGCGCAAAGCGGGCTATAGTCAAGATGTCCGCAAGGCCTGTGGGCAGCGGCTGGTTCAGCTAATTCCCGTGCGACGTCGGAGTTTTGCGGCAGTAGTCTTTGTCAGTTTGCTCATTCCGTCGCTATTGTTGGCCGCACATTATTTTATACATGTAAAAGGTGTGAATCAGTGGTGGCGGCACCCGTTGTCGGTCGCCATGGATGTAGGTCACTCCCGCAGCATTGCCGCCTGGCTCAGTAGTCAACTGTGGTTGCTCTGCCTGGCCGCCACGGTACTGACCTTCCAACTGCGGCGGCATAAATTGGACGACTACAACGGCGAGTATCGTTTGTGGTTTTGGCTCGTATTGACCTGCTTGGTCGCAAGTGTGGATGCGACGACGGACATCACCCAGCTATTTGCGACCGCACTCGATCGTTGGACTCAAATGAATTTGGGATGGAGTGGATCTGCCGTCGTTGATTCCACGTTGGCGGTACTTATCGGGATGCTTGGCCTGAGGATGTGTACGGAGTTGAAGACGGTCCCCATGTCCCTTGTCCTATGGCTGACCGGCTTGGTGGCCTGGGCGGGCAGTGCCGCACTGGCACGTCCTGAATTTCGGCTCGAGATGTCAGAGCCGATTCGGTACTGGCTCATCTCCGTGTTTTGGCTTGGTGGTCTAACCTTGATATGGTTGTCCGCTCTAACCTATCTGCGAAATATCTACGTCGAAGCGCAGCGACGGTTCTTGTTGCGGGGGCGATTGGCCAGTCTTGACGTCCCACTGGGGCAGCGTTTGCGAGAGTCGCTGCCCAAGATGCCAAAGTTTCGTCGCAGCGCGCCGGATGGCCAGATTGTGGCGGAGGGCGAGACGGCAAGCGTCCGCTGGGGGTTGCCTGCGATGCCAAAATTCTTGAAACGCAGTCGCCAAGTGGGCAGCGAAAATGATTCGCCACCGGTAGCTCCAAGAGCTAAACGCCGTGTTCGAGCAGAAGCAGAAGCTGAAATTGTTTCAACGGTTACGCGACCATCCCAAGTCGAAGGCGAAACCACAGCCAGCCACGCCAACAGGCCGCAAAAGCCAGCGGTTACAACCCCAACCCCCAAGGGCCTGGGAGGTTTTCTGCGACGCGGTGGCGCGAAGCCAGAGGCGGAAGCCTCCGTAGGTAACGCTCCGCAACCCTTGTCTACACCCAAGGCCTCTCGCATCGGAAGCTGGCTTCGTCGCCCGAAAGATACCGATGAACCTGATGAGTATCGCAAGGTAACTCCGACACAGCGCGACGAGAGTTCAACAGCGGCTCCAATTCGACCGACAGCGCGCAAGCGACCGGATGCAGATGAGAACGAGATCGGCACATCGGACTCCAAGCCGAAGCGCCGGTGGCTGCCCAGAATTTCCCGGCCAAAACTCAGTGTTCCCAAGCTTCCGTCGATTCCCAAGCCTAAGTTGGGTGGACTGATGTCGCGAATAAAGTTGCCGAAACTTGGGCTCCCTTCGTTGCGACTGCCGCCTCCCGAGGAAATAATCTCCGACTCGCCGCCCAGCTCTCAGTCTCGCGATTTTCGAACGGTTAATTCCGCTCGCCCTCTGCCGAGTACGAGTTCAAGTAACGCGAACACCGATAGCGAGGTGGAGTTCGACGAGGACAATAGCGACGATCGTCCAATGAGTAGAGCAGAACGCAAAAGGTTACGGCGCAACGCCCAGCAGCAGAATCGTCGATCCGCTTAGGACCTATGGTGCAGGACGGGCGATTATTCGCCAAACCGTACGAGACAGCTAAGCAATCCAACGGCATAGCGGTGGTGTAGTACCGCCGCTTACCGCCAGGGAGGACTTCGCGTAAGCTATGAAGCGATCGCTAATGGCCGAGTTTCCTCTCAAGATGTAACGCTACTATGACTGTTCGCACGCGTTTTGCTCCGAGTCCCACCGGCTACCTGCATATTGGTGGCGTGCGGACTGCCCTGTTTAATTGGCTGCTCGCGCGACAATCTGGTGGGCAATTCATTCTTCGCATTGATGACACGGACGCTGAACGTAACGTAGCGGAAGCGCTGGCACCGATTCTGGCTGGGTTCCAGTGGTTGGGACTCGATTGGGATGAGGGTCCAACCGCAGATGGCTCGGGCTCAGTGGGGCCGTACGGACCTTATTTTCAATCGCAGCGGAGTGAACTTTACCAGAAAGCAGCTGCCCGCCTCGTGGCCAGCGGCCATGCCTATCGCGATTACGCGCGCCCCGAGGAATTGCAGGCGCAGCGTGAGGAAGCGGAAAGGGCAGGGCGCAGTTTTGTGTACGATCGCCATTGGATGGCTTGCGACGACGACCAAGCTGCCGCATTTGAAGCGGAAGGTCGGGTCGGCGTTGTGCGACTGAAAATACCTCGCGAGGGAAGCTGTACTTTTCAAGATGAAATTCGTGGGCAAGTCGAATTTCGATGGTCCGACGAACAGGACCATGTCATTCAGCGGGCAGATGGCTCCTGCCTCTATCACTTGGCCAGCGTGGTTGACGACCACGAAATGAAAATAACGCACGTCGTTCGCGCTATCGAGCATCTGAGTAATACACCCCGACAGATTTTCATAGCCCAGTCCCTGGGCTATGCGCTGCCGATCTACGCGCACTTACCTTTTGTGGCAGAGCCCGGGGGAACGGCCAAGCTGAGCAAACGCAAGCTGGACAAATACCTCAAGAACAAAGATTTCGCAACTTTGTTTGAAGTCGGTCAATCTGTGGCCACTAGATCTGGGGTCACCGTAGCACAGGAGACGTTTAACCCGGTGATCGTCGACTTTTATCGCGCCATAGGATTTCTACCCGACGCGATTTTGAACTATCTGCTGCTGCTCGGTTGGTCACTCGACGATAGTACTGAGGATTTTTCCCGCCAACAAATGACTGAGTTGTTTTCGCTGGCGCGCGTGACCAAAGCGCCAGCCAGTTTCGATCCGCAGAAATTGGTGGCGTTTCAGTCGCGATGGATGCATCGATTGCCCACGGATGAAAAGGTCGCCATGTGTTTGCCCTATCTCGTGGCTGCGGGGCTGGTCGCAACACCGGTCGATGCGGCAACTCGTGAACGTCTTGAACGCGTGATCGCAGCGGCAAACGATCGCATTAAACTGGCTGGGGATATCCTCGACTACGACGACTGCTTCGTTGCGGATGACGCTTTACAGATCGACCCGGTGGCATTCGAAAAACGCATGCAGAACGACCCCGTCGCTGTGCAGATGCTGCGCAAATTTCGCCAAGAACTTCAGCAGCTTACGAGCTTCACCGAAGAGAGTACCGAAGCGTGCCTAAAGCAGTTTGTCGAGACGGAGGGAATCAAGTTCAATCAGATTATTCATGCATTGCGAGTTTCAGTAACAGGCAAGGCAGTGGGGTTCGGTATGTTTGATTCGCTGGCAATACTAGGCAAAGAGCGAGTCTTGGCTAGGATCGATCGCGTTCTTGGTATGCTGAAAACCTAATTCAGCGAGCATGATCGAACGACGGTTGACGCGTTCAATCTTAAACGCTGTAGGTTAGAATGGTTCCTGGAGAACATCATGATCACCAAGTACTGCTGTTTTATAGCCCTGTTGCTCGCGACTTTGACGATTGTTGCAGACGACGAACTCGAGCCGCTCAAGCCGTCGAATGTGGCATGGCCTCCAGTGGCGGAGAAAGATGTTCAGCTCTATACGGTCTTGCGACCGATGGATACCATTACCATTGACGGTCGGCTGGACGAGCGGACTTGGCAACACGCGCCTCGTTCACCGCGATTTGTCGATTTAATTCGCGGTCATCGAACCGTTCACGATACGTATGCCGCCGTGACATGGGACGACCAAAATCTATACGTCGCCTACTGGGTCCAAGACCCAATGCTGTCGGCTCGCCTAAAAGAACGCGATGCACCGATCTACACGGATAACGATGTCGAGTTTTTCCTGGCCTTCGACAACGCCTACTACGAATTTGAGATCAA
Organism: Pirellulaceae bacterium; assembly: GCA_041736515.1. Classification (GTDB taxonomy): domain Bacteria; phylum Planctomycetota; class Planctomycetia; order Pirellulales; family Pirellulaceae; genus Aureliella. Next base: position 10,744 of record JBGSTP010000220.1, on the reverse strand, counting down.
CGCGTTTGGAACGATCTATGAGGGGCTATTTGTCTGGGAGTCAGGGTACGAGAAATTTGGATTTGCTCGCGTGCCTGAACTCGATCGCACGCGGCCCGAGGTGAAGCATCAGCCTTTCAACGGCGTTGGCTATCAGAACCATCCTCGCGGTCCTCGAATTGCGTTCTTGAAGTGGGATTTCCCTCAAACCCAATCAGCAGTAGCGATCGACGGAACCCTGAACGATAATACGGATCGAGATCGTGGCTGGACCGTTGAATTGGCTTTTCCCTGGGAGGGCATGAAATCAATAGCGCTTGGTGACCAACGTTCGATCCCTCCAAAGCCGGGCGACACCTGGCGGATGGATTTCTCGCGATTCAATCAGTTTCGCGAGGCGGCGCCTGTGCGCGATTCGCAAGGTTGGGCTTGGAGCCATCACGGTTGCTGGGATTCGCATATCCCCGAGGTTTTTCCATACTTAACATTCAGTAGCGAAACCGTCTCAGCGGCTCGCTAACGATTTTTGGCAAGCTGCTTGCCGGATGGTCAATGACTAGAATGCGAGCGATTCAGCTAAGTGGGTGTGCTACCGTCACGTTGGTGGTAACTTGTTTTGTCGTCCAAACGCTTGCCGCAGATGTCGAGTCGCTCCCCGCCACGAGAACACTTTGGCACGACTCTCGTGTGCAGGGCTTTCCTGATCCACCGCCTCCGTATCAAGTAGTTCGAGCGTACCATCATGCCGATGCGCAGAACGTGCTGAGTGTTTCGGCGCTGCCTGGAACTCAAGATTTATTGCTGCATGTTCACCAAGGCGGATATGCCGGGCCCGGGCGTCTGCTGCGATTCTCGTGGGATAAAGCAACCGAACCGCCCACGGAGTTCTTGACTCTCCCTGAGATCATCTATGGCGTCGCCTTTCATCCCAACTTTGAGACGAACGGGCTGATGTATGTCGGCTGCAACGGTCGCTCGGAAGCATTGGATACGACGTGTACACGCGTGTTGCGATACCACGTTTCGCGGACCGCGCCCTACGAGTGTGAGATCGATTCGAAGGCGTTGATGATTGAATGGCCCTCGAATGGACACAATGGAGGCGATTTGGTGTTCGGGCATGACGGTATGCTCTACGTTTCTGCCGGCGATGGTACTTCCGACTCCGATGCCAAGCACGCGGGCCAAGATTTGACGACGCTCACCGGTTCGATGTTGCGGATTGACGTTGATCGTCCATCGGAAGAAAAACTGTATTCCGTACCCGACGACAATCCATTCCTGCAACTGCCCGATGCCCGAGCCGAGATTTGGGCATATGGCCTGCGCAATCCCTGGCGTATTTCGCTCGATGCGAGGACCGGCGATTTGTGGGCAGGTATCAACGGCCAAGATCAGTGGGAGACGGCGCAGGTCGTTCGTCGTGGGGAAAACTACGGTTGGAGTATTACGGAAGGCAGTCATCCATTTCAGCCGAATCGAAAACGCGGGCCGACCCCCATCGTGCCTCCGACTCTCGAGCACCCACACTCCGAAGCGCGCTCATTGACCGGAGGTCATGTCTATTACGGCGAAAAGTTTCCAGCGTTGCGAGGTCATTACATTTATGGCGACTACTCCACAGGTATGGTTTGGGCCGCCAAATACGAAGAGGGGGAGGTCCGCTCCCATTTTGTGGTCGCACGGAGCTCGTTGCAAATCAGCGGCTTTGGCATCGATCACGACGGTGAACTACTGATCGCCGACTATGGCAGTGGTCTCTATCGGCTTGAACTCAACGCATCGACTCAGGCAACCAACTTTCCCAGACGTTTGAGCGAGACCGGCATTTTCCAATCAACCGCAGAACACAAGCTGCATCCAGGCATGATCGCCTATGCCGTTAATTCGCCACTTTGGTCCGATGGTGCGGCCAAGGAGCGTTTTATAGGCTTGCCTGGAGATTCAAAAATTGGATTCAAAGCCAATGGTAGCTGGGATTTCCCCGACGGCACCGTTTTGGTCAAGACATTCTCTTTGCCCCTAGCGCAGACTACTTCTGCACTGAAGCAAGGGCGCATTGAAACACGATTGATGGTCCGCCAGGACGGCCAGTGGTTTGGCTATTCCTACGCGTGGAACGCGGAGCAAACGGATGCTATGTTGGTCGAGTCTGCAGGCAAACATGACGAGTTCATTCTCGCCGGAAACAACGGAACTCAGTCCAAGCAGGCTTGGTATTTTCCCAGCCGCTCGGATTGCATGGTTTGCCACAGCCGCGCCGCGAACTTTGTGCTGGGCTTGTCAGTCTTGCAAATGAATCGCAACGTCTCGCACGGCAACCAGGAAGTATCTCAATTGGCTTACTTGCAGCGACTGGGAGTGTTTGAGCTGGCTGTGTCAGCCAATAAAGCGAGCTCTGGTCAGGCAACGCGTGCAACTGAGAACCACGAGTTTGAGTTGCCTGCCGCAGTCGCCCAAATGCCGCGTTTGCCGGATCCAACAGACGAGAGTTCGCCGTTGGAGTTGCGCGCTCGCGCCTACCTGCACGCGAACTGCGCTCACTGTCATATCAATGCTGGCGGCGGCAATTCGCAGATAGATCTCGCCTTTGGAACCACGTTAGATAAGACGAAGCTAGTCGACGAAAGACCGCTTCACGATCACTTTGGAATTGAGGAGGCGCGGTTGTTGGCACCGGGCCACCCGCAACGTTCGCTGCTATTAAAGCGGTTGGAAGTTCGAGGACGCGGCCAAATGCCTCCTTTGGCATCATCAATGATCGATCCGCACGGCGTGCAGTTGCTACGCGAGTGGATTGCAACCATGGAGCCTAGCTCCAACTAGGAGAATCGTGGTGTTCCAACCGCGGATGCGAGTCATCGCAATCATCGATGATTGGACACTGTTTGTCGTCTCCCATGGCGGCCGGACGCTCACTTCAACTCGCCCGCAACTACCAAAGTCTGACAAGCAGTCTGCAAACGCCAACTGGCAGTTGCGCGGTCAGCGGATGGGAGCAAGGCCGTGCAAGCGACGGAGCAGACCGATTTGTCCAGCATGCAGCGATTCGTGGATCGGGCAAAACAGCAAAGCACCCAGTTTGATCGCATAGGCAGCAAAGGGCATGTCGATCGGCTCGCGCAGTGCCTCTGCCGTAAGGCACGGTACCTCTTCTGTCGCTTGACGGTGAATTTCGGCTAGCCGCAAAAGCAATTCTTCCGGCGGTGGTTGGCCTTCACTCGATGCGGCGGGTTGTGTGCCACGGCCATACTGTTTGCGCAGCCAGCCCGGCATGAGTTCCAAATCGCCCGGGGCTCGCCCTCGCTGGCGAAAGAGCATCAGTCCATATTGCGATACGGCCAAATGTCCAACCTGCCAAGCAATGTGCGTGGTCGCGCCGGCCGGTTGCCGATACCACAGTTCGTTGGGTACGGTTTCCAGGAGTTGCAACGTATATTGCCGTGCCCAATTCATTTGATGAAGAACCTGATCCCGACCGTGCAGTAAGTCCGCATCGGAGAGTTGATCGGGAGAAGTGGTAGTAAAAGTTTCCATGGAGCAACCTTGACGGAATTCGAATTTCACTGGACGATGCTAGCATGCAAAAAACCAAAGCCAGTATCTACGATTTTCCGACATATTACGACCTTGTCTTCGGCAGCGATACGGCCGCTGAAATGCAATTTTTGGACAAGTGCTTTCGACGTTTCGTCGATGGCAAGGTCCGGCGGGTTTTTGAGCCCGCGTGCGGTACCGGACGATTGATATATCGCATGGGCCGGGAAGGCTTGGAAGTTGGTGGGGTCGACCTCAATGAGAAGGCCATCAAGTATTGCAATCGTCGACTTGAGCGTCTGGACTTGAAGGGACGCGCGTTCGTGGGCGATATGACGGATTTTGAAGTCAAGCGTCCCTACGATGCCGCGTTCAATACCATCAATAGCTTCCGGCATCTGCAATCGGAAGCCGCTGCTTGTGGACACTTAGAGGCAATGGCTCGGGCGGTGCGGGTGGGCGGGATATACGCCTTGGGGTTGCACCTGACGCCGACGCGAGGCGAAACGACCGACCATGAGAGTTGGTCGGCGCGAAGGGGACAACTATCGATTAATACTTTTATGTGGCCCATCGAAAAAGACCCGAAAAAACGACTTGAGCGATTCGGAATTCGCTTTGATGTCTACAAGCCAACCGATTCACTGCGAATTGAGGACGCGCTCGAGTTGAGGTCCTACACCGCCAAGCAATTCCAGCAGCTTTTGGGCTCGGTTTCCGATTGGGATGTCTGCGAGTGGTTTGACTTTAGCTACGACGCTGACAAGCCAATCAAGGTGGGGCCAACTACGGAAGACATCGTAGTAATCTTGAAACGCAAGTAGACGAGCTAGCCGGGCTGTTTTTTGACGGTAACCCACAAAAGGAAAGTCAACACGGCGAATAGGCCTGCAACACCGCCGCTAATTTGCGCCATTTCGATGCGGGATTCGGCGTAGAGGTTCCAGAGATGAAAGTCAGGTGGATCTTTGGCTCTCAAGCCCATCTTGCTAAATGCCATCCATGTCTCGCTTAATTCGTTGGGATCGTAGCCATCGAAGATTTGGTTACCAGCCTCGATCTCGGATTCTGCAGTATAGGATGTATTAATCATCCAGCGCTGCATGAGGAACCAGCCACAGGCCAGTGTTGCAATCAGTAAGCCGGCGGAAGTTACAGCTATTGTGGGGCCTCGCCACCCCTGCCAACCGGAGCCGGTTGAGTTGCTCTGACCGGTATAGGATCCTCGCTGATTGTCTTTTTCAAGCCCTTCGGCGGCGGATTGGGCTAAGGGTAAGTTCGAAAGAGCTCTGAGGGTTGGAACGGGCAGGATTTTTCCGCAATCGCAATTGATTTCCTGGCCGGCCTGGCTTCGCGAAACAGTATGTTCGCGTCCACACTCACAGGTTAACAGACGATCCATGAATTACTCGGTTTTTGAGGTTAGTTGAGTCAACAATTGTGAATTTCACACTGGACCAGCCAAGTGGCTGAGTTAAAATTAGGTGAACGAGATTGGAAGCCAGCAGTGGTTGCCAGTTTTGCGACCCTCCGCGTGGAAGGAAACAAGCGGCTTGGTTCGGTGGTCAGCTAAGGTTATCAACTTGTCGCAAGGCAGTTGGTGGCTGCGGTTGGTGGAACACGGGGACATAGCTAGCCTTAGGCAATACCGGTCATATCTATGACGGCGGGTGATAATTTCACTGGTGGCTTCCAATAGATCCTCCTAGTTACCGACGAATACCTTATTGAGTTCCGAGAATTTTGAAATTCAATTTTTGCGATTCGTAGTAGCTTAGCTTCCTCCAACATTACATCCTTCCAGATGTGCCGCCGAAAAAAGGACTGAGCAGACATTGGACTCGACATCATCGCGAGTAAGCCATTGTTTCGCAATCAAGGTTTAGGGTCATTACGTCGGGAAATAGGAATTGGATCGCGCGGCCAAGCGTACGTAGGTGATTCCGGCGTACGGCAGTGGCATCGTTTTCCTGCGGGACTGCTTTCCTCAGGAACAGTATTCCCTTGGAATGCGTGGATTCGTTTTTTTTGACGCAGGAGACCGGTCGCGCCATAGTAACCCGCTTTGCCGATTTTTTTTACCAGCCGTGGACTTCGTACGAAGAGCGACGACTACGGTTTGGTGTGATTGTGCGGTAGTGCTATGCCTGAGTGGTTAAAATTGCCTAATCGCAACCTTTTACAAATTGCTTTGATGTTTGAGTGAAACCTGCAGTAGGTGGTAGACTTAGTTGTGATTCGTATTGACCGCCGAATACTTCTATGTCTCCTGGGATTTACGGTACCAGCCGTAGACGACACAACTCGGTCATTTTGGCACATTTAGGAGTATCGCCTTGTTCGACGTATTGCTGGACGAATTCGATGACGACACCCCACGTAGCACCGAGGATGATCTCGATAGTTTTCAGAAGCTACCTATCGAGGACGATGATTCGGCTGTGGACGTGCTACCCGAGGACGACGGGCTAGCCGCAGAAGGTGAAGTTCAGCTTGAAAGTGATGAGGAGCTGTTGGCCGCTGCTGAAGAAGAAGCGGAAACTTGGTCCGATGATCCGGTTCGCATGTACCTTACGCAAATGGGTGAAATCCCTCTCCTTACGAGAGACGAAGAGATTCGCCTTGCCAAAGCTATTGAAGTAACGCGACGACGATTTAGGACAAAGCTGCTCGAGTGTGATTATGTTATGCAGTTTGCCTACAAGATTCTGAAACGAGTCCACACGGGCGAATTACCATTTGACCGCACGGTGCAAGTGTCGGTGACCGACCGTTTGGAAAAGGATCAAATCCTTGGTCGGCTTCCGCACAACTTGAAAACTCTCGACGTATTGTTGCGCCGCAACGCGCGGGACTACCGTATTGCGCTCAGTCATTCCCATGGCAAAGCGCGACGCAAAGAAGCTTGGAATGCCTTGGCTCGCCGTCGACGGAAGGCCGTACGGTTAGTTGAAGAGTTGGGCTTGCGAACTCAACGGCTCGAACCGCGAATCGTTGATTTGGCAAAATTTAGTCGACGTATCGACGAATTGCGCGCCGAAATCGACCGGCTCGAAGGTGATCGCGCCTCGGCAGCTCAGCGAGCTGAGCTGCTAAAGGAGTATCGCGAGCTATTGATCGCTACGCAGGAAACACCTTCCAGCTTGCGAAATCGTGTAGTGATGGTCCGCGACGTGTTCTTCGAATATCAGCGCGCCAAAAAACAACTGTCCGAAGGCAACTTGCGCTTGGTGGTTTCCATCGCTAAGAAATATCGAAATCGCGGACTTAGCTTCTTGGATTTGATCCAAGAAGGTAACGCGGGATTGATGCGGGCGGTTGACAAGTTTGAGTATCGACGCGGATTCAAGTTCTGTACTTATGCAACTTGGTGGATTCGACAAGCCATTACGCGTGCGGTGGCCGACCAAAGTCGTACCATTCGTATTCCCGTACACATGGTCGAAACCATGTCCCGAGTACGCAATGTTTCGCGACAGTTGCTGCAAGAACTTGGACGCGAACCAACGCTAGAAGAGACCGCGCGTCGCGCTGAAACTACCATTGAAGAAGCTCGACGCGTGCTGGCCATGAGCCGCTATCCAATTAGTCTCGATCGACCCGTTGGCAATAGCGAGGATAGCCAGTTCGGAGATCTGCTTCCCGACGGAACGGCCGAAAGTCCTGCCATCGGTGCAGGACAAGAAATGCTCCGCGATCGGATCAATCATGTACTGAAAACTCTCAGCTATCGTGAACGCGAAATCATTAAACTCCGCTACGGACTCGGTGATGGCTATAGCTACACTTTAGAAGAAGTGGGCCATATCTTCAAAGTGACTCGCGAACGCATTCGTCAAATCGAAGCCAAAGCCGTTCGCAAGTTACAACAACCTAGCCGCAGTCAGGATTTGGTTGGTTTCCTCGATTAAGTAGGACCGATACCGAACCAACTCGCTTAGGATAGTTTATCGCTAACCAAACCCCAGGTCGGATTCACTCCGACTCGGGGTTTTTTTTCGCGATCGATGGGCTGCATCCTATCAATCACTAACACCTTCACAAGACGCATGAGACCATTAGAAAGCGAACTGGCCCGCGGTTGGCAATTGCATCAGCAGCGAAACTACGCTGAAGCAGAAGGCATCTATCGCGCCGTCATCTCTCAAGCCCCCAGCAGCGCGAATGCCTGGTGTTATCTGGGGATTGCGTTGCACGACCAGCGACGTTTTGAATTAGCAATCCAAGCCTATCGTCGTGCACTCGCGTTGCAGCCTCAATTCCCAATTGCATTAAACAATTTAGGGAACACGCTGCGCTACGTGCACGAATATGAACAGGCGGATCAGTGTTTTCAGCATGCTATCGCTCTCAAACCCGATTACTTGAATGCCTACAAGAACCGTGGAACATTGCATGTCTGGACGGGAAATCTGGAACGTGGCCGAGCGTACTACGAGCAGGCGCTGTCGATCAATCCCCACGAAGCTGAATTGCATCGCAACCTCGGCGTGATTTACCTTCTACAAGGCAAATTTGAGGCTGGCTGGCGCGAGTACCGTTGGCGCTGGCGCGTGGGCGATTTGAATCGTCCCAATCTTGCCGTGCCTGTTTGGAATGGCACAGATTTAGCGGGCAAGTCGATTCTACTAACAGCAGAACAAGGGCTGGGGGATACCCTGAACTTTGTGCGTTTTGCGGCAACTCTAAGAGAGCAGGGGGCGAGCACAATCGTATACTGCCAAGCTCCATTAATGGCGCTGCTCCAGTGCAATCCCGAGTTGGGAACGATCTACCCCAACACGTTACCTCTCAATCAAAAAGTCGACTGGCAATGCTCCCTGCTGGACGTGGCAGACATACTGCAGCTCAATGCAAGTAACATTCCGGCTCGTTTGCCCTACATCAAACCGGCCCAGCACTTGGCCAGCTATTGGACGCAGCGCTTGCCAAAACCGCCAGGACGATTCCGTATCGGGATCGCATGGCAAGGCAATCCGGACCATCAAGCGGATGTGTTTCGCAGTGTGCCACTGTCTATGTTCGAGTCGCTTGCACAAATTGAGAATGTTGAGTTAGTGAGTTTGCAAAGCGGATTCGGGACCTCACAAATCGGGCAATGGAGGGCAGCTCAGCCGCTGACTGTACTTGATCCCGGCGTCGACAAATCAAGCGGAGCTTTCATGGACACGGCGGCCATCATGCAGACGTTGGATTTAGTGTTGACGACAGACACGGCCATTGCCCATTTGGCCGGAGCGCTGGCTCTGCCCACCTGGATCGTGCTCGGCTACATACCAGATTGGCGCTGGCTACTCGGACGGGAGGATTCGCCCTGGTATCCTACGGTTCGACTATTTCGCCAGCCTGCGATGGGGGATTGGTCAAGCGTTTTTGCGGCAGTACACAGAGCTGTTCGGCAAGAATTAAGCCGTCGAAACGAATCTACCTAAGATCCTACTCGTGTTGGTTATCGATCGCCGCCAATCCGCCGTTGCCCTATGCTCGACCTATCACTCGCTATCATTCTTACACTGCTTGGACTATCCGCCTGGGTAGCCAATATCTTGGGGCTACCCGGAAATTGGCTGATCGTCTTGATGTCGGCCCTCGGATGGTGGTTGGCGCCGGAAACCCAGCGGAGCCACATTGCACTCGTTCCTCTACTGGCGATCGCTCTCGCGGCAGCCATCGGAGAATTGTTGGAGTTCATGGCTTCCGCGCTGGGAGCAAGTCGCATGGGAGGCAGCAAACGTGGAACCTTGCTGGCAATTGGTGGCTCGATCTGTGGAGCTATCTGCGGGTTGTTTAGCGGTGCGCTCATTCCGATTCCCATCGTTGGCCCAGTGGTGGCTTCCTTGCTTTTGGGTGCTGCGGGGGCTTTTGGCGGAGCCGTGGTTGGGGAGCGCTGGGCGGGCAAGGACTGGGATTTGAGTCTGCAGATTGGCAATGCTGCATTTTGGGGGCGACTCCTGGGAACTGTGGGAAAAGCCGTCTGCGGTACTATTGCTTGCAGCGTTTTCCTGGTCTCAATCTGGCTCTGATGCCTGGAACCCAAGTGTCTATGAAAGTCCTTTGACCTTAGGTTGGCTAAGTATTTCACCGTGCCAAGTGAATGCCAAGCAGCGATGAAGCGCTCCCAGAAGCTTGACCTGCGCCGATCAGCCCGTAATATAGCTTCAGCTCAAGCACACGCTGATCGCAACACAGGATGTCGTTCAGCTCGCACGGACATGAGCTCTGCCTATGCCGCGAATTCGTCTGGCATGTAGGAATCTTTGCGCAGAGCCTCTTGTCCCCTAGTGCATGCGAAGTCTGTTTTGATTTGCGAGAGTCGAAACAGCCAAGCAGGCAGACTAACAGCGAGCTGCAGCAGGGATGGCAAGAGCACCGTAATAGGTGAACTTGTGCGCTAGCTTACAAGAGCTGGCATTTTCCTGGGGGACAGCGCAATGACTTTCCGTGCAAAGTTTCAGGGTGTGTTTTATCTGGCCGTAGCATCTGTGAGTCCGGTCGGGACTATTCAAGCTGCTGATGCGAAGGACATCGCCTTCGACGCACCTGCCATTGTTATTGCGGAGCCGATCAATCCTTCTGTGGTCGAGCAACCGACGATGGGAGGCGATTTGATGCGGTTTCGTATTCCTATTTCGACTTTTCAACCCGCGGAGTTTCGTGGACAGGTTCACGAATACGTTGTGGAAATCGACAGTCCCAACCAAACATGCCGAGTATTGGATTTCTGGCCCAAAAACGAAATCTACACTGAAATCGACGGGACGGTTAGTGTCGAGAGTACCTTGCAAAAAGAGAGCAGTGTTCACTTCAACATCTCGGCAGCCTACGAGCCGCTCGGACGCGGCTCGGCCCAGGGCGAATGGAAGAACAAAGCGAATATCCAGGAACACTATCAGCGAAAACCACCCATGCAAATACTTTCGTCCAGCGGCATGATCCGCCGAGGGTACGGTGTTATGTTTAAGTTTCGACCTGGTCCGCTGCCCTCTCTCGAGGGCGTGCGGGACTTGGCGATTTTGGCCGAGGTACCGCGAGGGTGGCGCGCCGATATGCTGCAAATCACGATGCGAGCCGTGGGAGTTCAACAGCATTCTTCGCGGCCGCAGAACCTCGGAGAATCTCGACTTTGGATGGCAGCTCACCGGGAGGGAGATGCAGCGGCAGCGGCAGCAGCGAAACGTTACGTAACCCAGGAACGCGCGCTCCGCTCGCTGGCTGCTTCCAGCCAATC